>VSPO01000003.1 GCA_009775375.1 Muribaculaceae bacterium
GGCAAAGGATTGACCTCGGAAGCATTGAAATCCATGATTGAATTTTGCCGCAATAATATTCGCCTTGACTCACTGCTAATTACGACTGATGCCGCCAATAAAGCCTCTCAGCGGGTAGCTGAGAAATGCGGATTCGTCAACTTCACCGACTATGACAACAATGGGACACCGTCGAAAGCATTCCGACTCAGTCTTTCTTCTTTGGCTATAAGAAAGGTTGAGGATGGCAAGCGAGATTTCATTGACTTGTTGCTCATTGGCGATGAATCGGAAGATATGATCATGAAATATCTCGACCGGGGAAACCTTTATGTCGGTTCGATAGACAATAAGGATGTGGCTGTGATTGTGACGGATGAGAATAATAACGACTCAATCGAGATAAAAAATCTGGCGGTTGATGCTGCATTCCGTCGCAGAGGCATAGGCCGGAATATGCTTGAATATGTGGAGAAACTGTATCCTGACAAGAAGATAATCCTCGGTACGGGCGAAACGCCCTCGACACTTCGTTTCTATCAGGCTTGTGGCTATCGCTACTCTCATAGAATCCCCAATTTCTTCACTGACAACTATCCCAATCCTATTGTCGAGGAAGAGGTAGCGCTTCGCGATATGGTATATCTATACAAAGACTCCAATAAAAATGACACCGAAGAACATTCTTGACATAACACGCCGCGAGAAATTCCGACAATGGCTCATGGAAAACAGCTCATATGAGAAAGAGTGCTGGATAGCCGTGAAACGCGGCAAGACTCCACCGGAGGATGCCCTGTGGTATCTTGATGCCGTGGAGGAGGCTCTTTGCTTTGGTTGGATTGACTCGACCGTCAAAAATGTGGACGGCGTGACTTTGCAGCGCTTCGGGCCACGAACAAAAAACGGCAGATGGACTGAGCTGAACAAAGAGCGTTGCCGCCGGCTTGAAAAGCTCGGCATAATGACCGACAGGGGTCGTTCCGCCTGTCCCGATCTCGATGCTGAATTTGTCATTGACCCTGACATTATCACAGAATTTGAATCCAATCCGGAGGCTTGGTCTAACTTCCGCTCGTTTCCTGCCTTGTATCAGCGGGTGAAAATCGACAATATACAGCGCAACAAGGCTAACGCAGATTTATTCGCCGCAAGATTAAACAAACTTATCGAGGCCAGCGAAAGGAGCGAGATGATAGGCGATTGGCACGACTGCGGCAGGCTGCTCGACTATTGAATCTTATGACAATCATTCAACCGAGAGAGGAACTGCGCTCATACGTGCGCTACTATTGGGTGCTGAAAAGCGATGAGCCTTTCAGTGTCCTGACTTTCCCTATCGGTTGCCCACAAATTATTTTTTACAAGAAAACACCGCTTTACATACCGGAACTTTACAAGAGCCAATCGCAGTTCACGATTAGCGGACAGGTAAATTTTCCTGCGCATATCCTGTCAGACGGAAGTTTGGAAATAATTGTAGCTGTGTTCTATCCGCATACCATCGGGATGTTTATCGACACGCCGCCATCGGCATTCTATAATCTTGAAATCTCCGGTTATGATATTGAGAATAGGACGCTGAATGAAGTTGCTCAGAGGATTTTCGACTGTGAGAACGCCAAGGAATGTATTGATATTCTGGAGGACTATCTGTTATCAAAGATTAGACGATCATTGAATATCTGTCGGATAGACACGTCTGTCAGTACGTTGCTTCGCGCTCCCTCTACGCATGTCAATGCTCTTGCTGACATAGCCTGTCTCAGCAAGCGACAATATGAACGGGTATTCCGCGACACTGTGGGCATGAATCCGAAAGAATATGCCCGAATTGTTCGTTTTCAGAAAGCTTTGTGGCTGATACAACAAGGAGAAAGCAACTATGCCGGTATCTCAGCCGAATGCGGATATTCCGACCAGTCCCACTTTATAAGAAATTTCAAGGAACTGAGCGGTTATACCCCGGAGACGCTTATAAAACACTGCACCCCATACTCCGACTTGTTTACCAATCCGGTATAATGTCGCTTTTCTTCTATCCGGAGTGATAATCCTGTGGTAATTTTGCATCAAAAAACATGATGCAGGAAGTAAATCCCAAAGAGACCACGAGAGCCTACGCTTTTGAAATGTGGATGAAGGCACCGATGCCGATGGTGGCGTTAATCAAGACTCTCGATGTAACCCGTTTACGACATATCTGTCGAAAACGAGGACTGAAATTCAACATGCTGATGTGTTGGTGCATCGGTAAGGCCGCTTCACAGGTCAAGGAGTTCTACTTGCTTCCCGTCGGCGACAAGCTGATAAAATACGACTCAATCGCAGTAAATACGATAGTCGCCAACTTGCGGAGAGAAGTCAGCTCATGCGACATCCCTTTCAGCGATGACCTCCCGCGCTTTAACAAAGATTACTTGCATCTGACATGTCACGTAGCCGAAAGCTGCGAGAATCATGACATCGCCGATAGCATGGTAATCGGCACATCGGCATTGGCTCAATACGACATAGACGGTGCAGTCGGAATGTATAGCGGTGTATTCAACAACCCCTTCATGATTTGGGGCGCATACCGCCGCCACTGGTTCAAGACCCGCTTGACCGTCTCATTCCAGTTCCACCACACCCAGATGGACGGCGCACACGCCGCCCGCTTCCTCGGCCTGCTGCAAAAAGAGATCAACAAATTATAGGAAAATCCACCGAAAAAAGTGATTTTCTCTCGGTGGATTTTTAGATTAGTGCAGTCTTTTTCTTTCGCCGCCTCACGTTTGGCTCTTATCTTCCTCCTGCAGATGAGGCGTCCGTCTTCGCATCGGCGTTTACGAGCTTCTGAACACCGCGTTTCTGACGACCCCACTGCACGTTGTAGCTTATCGAAACGTATGGCATACGCATATCAAGCCGCATATGCTGCTCATTGCTGTTCCATTTGCTCATCGACTTGCTGCCCTGGTCGTATTTCCCAAACGGCATTATTATCCCGGCGGAAAATTGCCATGACTTCCAATTGTAGCTTATGTCTATAATATTGATATCCTCTCCCCATGAAATTTTCTCACCCCATAGGTCACGCTGCGCTCTGACGTATTGGCCGGAAAGTACAAATCCCCAGTGCATAAGTTGGATTGAGGCATTGCCGCTCCATGCATTGTTATGAAGTTCATAGCCCGTGCCGCGCATGCGTTCCATGCGATATTGCAGGTAGCCGCTTGCCATGAGCCAGTTGGGGATGATTTCTATTTGTGGCGCGAGGAAGAATGAAAGGTTCTGAAGACCGCGGCTGTTTTCATACGACGTAATAAGCTTATCGTCTTTCCAATATAGAAGAGGGGTTATGGCGTTGGGCGAGGTGAATGCACGTACTCCGAACGAACTGCTGACGCGTGGCAGGTTGAACCCATATCGGAATGTCAGCATATATGAGTTGGCCGTCTTAAGATTCTGATTACCGACACGCCATTGAAAACCGTCGAGCTGTTGAGGCACGATGTTGGTCTGGGAAAGCGACGGGGCAGATTGCCACGACGTGAAATTGAGCCGGAAATTGTGGTTCTGATTCAGTGAATATGTAATGGTGGCTTGAGGGCGGGGGCTCCATGAATGATTGCCTTGGTCCGACTCTTTGAAAAGGAAGTCGGTGTATTGCATTCCCATGCCTGCCGTAGCCGACCATTTGCCGAAACGGTGGAAATATTCGGCAAAGAAATACACTTTGTCCTGTCTTTGATGGAATATGCTTCCATCAAGGTTTTCATATTCCGAACGGTTGCGATTCGCGGTATAAGACACGCCGGTGGTGAAACGCGAATTGCGCCAGTTCTTGATATAATCCGCTTCGATGGCATAAGCCTGGTTACGGTCTTTAATGTTGGTATGGATGTCGGTAAGATAGCTGTCTGCGTTAGGCAATTGTTCCATATAGTCAGACCATGACCGCCCGAAATACATCGATGCGCTTAAATCTACCACCAACATCTGTTTGCGGGGGAAATTCTGCTGAAGGTAAAGTGATAATGTCGGATAGTTGCCTTTGTCGCCATATCTCTCTGTCAGCAGGATATCGTTGTCTCCGTTGCTGTACGACATGATGCCGTTGTATTCCGTCTTGTTGCCTGAATGCTGCTGATTCGTGAATTGTGCGACAAAGACCGTCGTGTCCGGTTTTATATAATTGTATGAGGCAAAATAATATGGAAGTGTATTGTCGAGGCAGCCTCCGCGAGGCGTCTCTCTTCTGGTGATGGATGTCCCGTCGGGATACGTGAATGTCTCGTTGTAGTCTCGATAAATTTTAATGTCCTCAGTCAGCTTGCAGCTGGCATATACTTCCCATTGCGAACGTCCGACATTGAATTTGGCATCGGCCATGTAGAAACCCCATGCCTGATTGAGGGCCGGGCGTGCCTGACCCTGAAAAGAACCACCGACCGTGGGATTTGACACGATGAAATTCAATACGTAGTTTGCGCCTCCGTAGCGCAGTCCGGGATTGTCGATCCATTCCACGCGCTTGATTGTCTCCGGCAGCAGGGCTCTGACCTGGTCGATTGTTGATTCTCTTCCATTGATGCGAATCTGTACGGATTGTCCGGCGGCTTGAATCGAACCAAGTGCTTCGCTGACGTTCAGCGACGGAATCATCAGGTTGTTGAGCAGCTGCATACCATTCTTCGAATTCTCAACAGCGCTTTTCGATGGATGATAGACATCCATGTCGGCTTTTCTTATCACCTTGGGAGCTTCTATTACGATCTCCTGAAGCTCTTGCCCTGACAATGAGTCAGGTGCCTCTGTTTGGGCATGTCCACTGATCGCGCCCAGTGCAATGGATAGTAGTGTAATGGTTTGTTTCATATCTTGAGTCATTTGCTTTTATTACGAAAAGTTATGTCGATTTGTGACCAAAATCCTCAACAAATCTTTTGACGATGCAAAGTTAATAAGAATTTTACTACTATGCAATGCAAAGTAGTAGAATCTATAAAGAAAAATTCATAAAAGAGAACTTTGGAATAAATGGCAATGGATAAGGCGCTGTGTTCAATACATAATATGCGATAGTTTGACTGGGAATAAAAAAGCTTTGCTTAAAATTTCGGGAATAAGTCGAAATTTTAAGCAAGGCGCTCTTAAACAGGATTCCTTATTTATTTCGATTTAATGATTCTTATAATCGCTGAGTCCTATTTTTTTTACGAGTGGCGGAGTTTGAGTTCTTTTTCTATGTCGGTGATGTCTACGTCCATCTGTTCGAGCAAGACGAGATAATGGTAGAGAAGGTCGGCGGCTTCGTAGATAAAGCGGCTTCTGTTGCCGTCGACGGCCTCAATGGCCGATTCCACGGCCTCTTCCCCTACTTTTTGCGCTATCTTCTTTACTCCCTTGATAAACAGCCTTGTCGTATATGAATTTTCAGGCATCTCCTCATGACGACGCTGTATCAGTGCCGATAGTTTTCTTACGAATCCCTCTTCCGGGGGAGTGTCGAAACAGGATTCCGTGCCGCGATGGCATGTCGGCCCGACAGGATTGGCCTTGATTAGGAGAGTGTCGCCATCGCAATCAAGATACATCTCCTCGACGTTCAGGAAATTACCGCTTGTTTCCCCCTTTGTCCATAATTGCTGACGCGTGCGGCTGAAGAATGTCACTTTGCCTGTGGCCAATGTCTTGTCAAAGGCCTCTCGGTTCATATATCCCATCATCAACACCTTCAGCGAAACTGCATCCTGGATTATCACGGGAAGCAGGCCGTCGGCACATTTTTCAAGCTTGCAGCAATCGAAAGTCAAGTCATTCATAATCTTACCTCAATACCTTTTTTAGAGAGTTCCTGTTTAAGAGAGTCTACGGTGGTTTCGCCGTAATGGAAAATGCTGGCGGCAAGGGCGGCGTCGGCCTTTCCCTTGGTCAGCACGTCGGCGATATCGTCTACATTGCCCGCGCCTCCCGAAGCTATGACGGGGATGCCAAGCATGGAGCACAATCGGGCGAACGTGTCGCAGGGATAGCCCGAGCGCGTGCCGTCATGATCCATGGAGGTGAACATGATTTCGCCTGCACCCCTTTGCTCCACCTCCTTTGCCCAACTGAAAAGCTCCAGTTGCGTGAGACGTGAGCCGCCATGGGTGGTCACTCTCCATTCTCCGTCAATCTGCTTCGCATCGATGGCCACGACCACGAATTGCCGACCGTATCTCTCCGCTATTTCAGTGATAAGTCCGGGATTTGCAACGGCCGCGCTGTTGATTGTGATTTTGTCTGCCCCTGCGTTAAGCAGCCTGGCAGCGTCTTCGATGCTTGATATGCCCCCTCCGACAGTGAACGGGATGTTGATGCGCTCCGCTATGCGGCTGACGAGTCCCGTGAACGTTGCGCGATCCTCTTTCGAGGCACTGATGTCGAGATAGACAAGCTCGTCGGCTCCTTCCGAGGCATATTTCGCCCCTAATTCCACGGGGTCGCCAACGTCGGCAAGCCCCTCGAAATTGATTCCTTTCACGGTCCTTCCGCCTTTCACGTCAAGACACGGTATGATTCTTTTTGCCGGCATGGTTATTTTTCTGATTTGATGAATTCTGTGATTTCCTCAAGGGATATGCGTCCCTCGTAGATGGCTTTCCCGACGATTACGCGCTGCAGACCTTTGTCGTTGAGCATACGGATGTCGTCCATAGAGGATATGCCTCCGGAGACGGTGAAAACAATGTCGGGATAACGGCTGGCAAGGTCTACGTACAGCTGCGTCGCCGGCCCCTGAAGCATCCCGTCTTTGGAGATGTCGGTGGTGATGACCTCTTTCAGACCAGAGGGAATAAATCGGTCGAGCAGGTCATGGATTGATAGGGGGGAATCCTCCATCCATCCGGCCACGGCCACTTTCCCTTGACGAAGGTCGGCCCCGAGGATGATTCTCTCCCCTCCGAAGCGTCGTAGCCATTCCTCCATCGTGTCAGGCTCTTTTACGGCGAGGCTGCCGATTATTGCGTGGCCGGCTCCGGCTGAAAAGACGTCGTCAAGATGCTGCTGGTTTTTTACCCCGCCGCCCCATTCCACGTCAAGGCCGCCGATTGAGGCTATTCTTTCGAGCGAAGGAAGGTTGCAGGGTTTTCCTGCCTTGGCCCCGTCAAGGTCCACGACGTGGATGCGACTGACTCCCGCGTCGGCATAACGCCGGGCCATCTCCTCTGGAGTAGAGGAATAGACGGCTTTCTTGTTGTAGTCGCCTTGCGAGAGGCGCACGCATTTGCCGTCGATGATATCTATTGCCGGTATTATCTCAATCATAGCTCAAGAAAATTTAAGAGAATCCTTTCCCCGACCTTTCCGCTTTTTTCGGGATGAAACTGCGTGCCGTAGAAATTTTCATATTTCAGTGCGGCGGAGAACAGTTCAGGATGGCGCGATGTGGCTATCGTGTCCAGGCAAAGTGGAGCGTAGTAGCTGTGTACGAAATATACGTATGCGCCGGCGTCGATCCCTTTGAAAAGTTTGCTTTCAAGGTTGGAGATACGGCTCCATCCCATATGCGGCACCTTTATCCCCGGCTTTTCGGCGAAGCGTCGCACTTTGGCGTCAAAAATGCCCATGCATTCAGCGTCTCCCTCCTCCGAATGCCTGCACATCACCTGCATCCCCACGCATATCCCCAATACGGGATGCCTGAGGCTTCCGATCAGTTCCGGAAGACCCAATTCCCGGAGATTGTCCATGGCCTTGGCCGCGCTCCCCACTCCGGGCAGAATGACGTGGGAGGCTTTCTCTATGACGGAATGGTCGGACGTGAGCACCCATTCCGCGCCCAGCCGTCCGATGGCGTTGCCGAGAGAGCGGATATTGCCCATTCCGTAGTCGATGATAGCGATCATAATATTCCTTTGCTTGATGGTGGGGCATAGGAGAAGGGGTCGCGGCGGATGGCCATGCGCAGGGCGCGGGCGAATGCTTTGAACACTCCCTCTATGACGTGATGGTTGTTTTCTCCTTTGGCGCTTATGTGGAGATTGCATTTCATGGCGTGGCACACCGACTGGAAGAAATGCGCGAACATCTCCGTGGGGGTGTCGCCGACGTATTCACGGGTGAACTCCACGTCCCATTGGAATTCTATCCTTCCGCCAAGGTCGATGAGCACCATTGCCCTGGATTCATCCATAGGCAGCACGAAGCCATAGCGTTCTATGCCCCGTTTGTCGCCAAGGGCTTTGAGTAGGGCTTCGCCAAGGGCTATGCCGACATCCTCCATCGTGTGGTGCTCGTCCACCTCAAGGTCGCCTTTGCAGACCACTCGCAATGATATGCCGGAATGATGGGGTATCTGCTGGAGCATATGGTCGAAAAACTTCAGGCCGGTGTCGATTTTTGATTCCCCTTTCCCTTCGAGATTGACCTCCACAGATATGCGGGTCTCGGTCGTATCCCTGGAGACTGCCGATGTCCGGTCTAAGTGAAGGTCGGTGCCATAGGCGTTCAGAAGGTTTATGACCCTCTGGTTTTCAAGCGGTGTCCCGACCGTGATTCTAAGGGTGTTCTCGCAAAGGGGAAGGCGCGAGCGGTTTCTGACGATGACTCCGTGCTTTGTCAGGTAGTCGTAGATTTTGCCTGCGTCGGCTACGCGTATCAGAATGAAATTCGCATCCGAGGGAAACACTTTCTCCACGCACGAGGCATTCTTAATTCCGTCGGCGAGTATTTCCCTTTGGTTTCTCAATTCGGGTATATGGTCGGCTGTGCCGATCTCGATTCTTTTCAGCAGCTCCTTCTGTATGATGGAGCTCATGTTGTAGGGATATTTCACCCTGTCGAAGTATCTGATCACCTCCGGCGCAGCAAAGGCCATGCCGCATCTCATCCCGGCCATTCCCCAGGCTTTGGAGAAAGTGCGGAGCACTATCAGGTTGCTGTGCGTGGCGATAAAGTCGGCCATGGAGCCTTTGTCGGAAAAATCCACGTATGCCTCGTCTACTGCCACCATCCCGTTGAAATTCTCCACTACGCGGAGTATCTCCTCTCTGGGGAATGCATTGCCGGTCGGATTGTTGGGACTGCAGATCCAGATGATTTTAGTGTCGGCGTCCGCTGCCTCCAATATGCGTTCCACAGGAAGGGAGAAATCGGGATTCAGGCATACTTCCCGGATCTTTATGTCGTTGATATCGGCCGCCACTTTGTAGACTCCATAACTCGGGGAAATCGCCACCATGTTGTCTATCCCCGGGCGACAGAATATCCTTATTGCCACGTCGATTGCCTCGTCGCTGCCCGCTCCCCCGAGAAAAATCGACTCTGCGGGGACGTTGAAAAGCGACGAAATCCTTGTTTTCAAGGATTTCTGGTGAGGGTCGGGATAGCGGTTCACTCCTGTCGGATAGGGCGATTCGTTGGCGTCGAGCCACACAGAGATGTCGCCCCCTTTGAATTCGTCGCGGGCCGTGGAATATGGCTCAAGCGCCCGTATGTTGTCGCGGATAAGTGAGATGGGATTCATATGGGATTTTTTCCTGTCCTGACCTCTACGGCCAAGGCGTGGGCATATAGCCCTTCCGCTTTGGCCATAGTGGTGATGACTGATTTAAGACCGTCAAGACCCTCTTGCGTGAGCTCTTGGTATGTTATCTTATGCATAAAGCTGTCGATGTTGACTCCGCTGAATGAGCGGGCCCAGCCGGAAGTGGGGAGGGTGTGGTTGGTGCCGGAGGCGTAATCTCCCGCGCTCTCCGGGGAGAAGTTGCCTATGAAGATGCTTCCGGCTGCCGTGATGCACGACGCCGTTTCCCAGGGATTGCTCATGGAGATGATAAGATGTTCGGGCGCGTATTCGTTGGCGAAGTCTATCATCTCGTCGCGGTCGTTGAATATCAATATGCGGCTGTGGGAAAGGGAGCCGTTGACTGAATCCTGGCGTGGCAGCGTCTCTGCAAGGCGTTCCACATCATCCCGTATCTCATCGGCAATCTTCGACGAGGAGCAGACGGCTATTGCCTGGCTGTCGGGGCCGTGCTCGGCTTGCGAGAGCATGTCGGCGGCTACGTATGTCGGGCAGGCCGTTTCGTCGGCCATCACCATCACTTCCGATGGCCCGGCCGGCATGTCGATGGCCGTCACGCGGCTGACGATTTGCTTGGCCTTGGTGACAAACCTGTTGCCGGGTCCGAAAATCTTGTCGACGGCCGGAATTGAATCCGTGCCGTATGCCATGGCTGCGATTGCCTGTGCGCCTCCCACGCGAAACACTTTGTCGATTCCGCATGTCTTTGCCGCGAAAAGTATTTCCGGAGCGATTCCTGTCTCCCCGTTTTCAGGCGTGCACAGGACGACTTCCCGGCATCCCGCTATTTTCGCGGGGATGGCGAGCATCAGCACGGTGGAAAATAGCGGAGCCCTTCCTCCCGGGATGTAAAGACCCACACGGCGAATGGCCACGGCCCTTTGGGTGCATACCACTCCCGGCATTGTCTCCACCTCCACGGGTTTCGGCAATTGCGCCTCGTGGAAGGCCCTGATATTGTCGGCTGCCTTAAGGATGGCCTCCGCAACTTCGGGAGCTACCCTTGAGGCGGCCTCATCTATTTCTTTTTCGGAGACGCGCAGCTCTTGCCCGTCATAATGGTCAAACCGTGATGCGTATTCAAAGAGGGCGGCGTCGCCTTTGCTCCTGACGGTTGATATTATCGACTCTACGGCAGCCTCTATTTCGTCGTCATCGGGAATGTTGCGACGGCAGAAATCCTGCCATTGGTCGCGTGGGGGATTGCTGTATACAAACATTATCTTATGACGTTTTCAAGGGCGAGGACGAGGATGTCTTCAGCTCCGATGTTCTTAAGTTTCTCTATTTTCTCCCAAAGGTCGTCTTCATGGATCACGACATGGAGCGACACCCATTTCTCGTCGGCCAGAGGCAGAATCGTGGGGCTTTTCATTCCCGGGAGCAAGCCTATTGCCTCCTCCATCCTGTCTTTGGGAAGATTCATCAGGACGTATTTCATCCCTCGGCTTTCGATTATCGACTTGAAGCGGAACATGAGTTTTCCGAGCTCCTTTTCCTTCTCCTCTCCGAGATGGGGATTGGCGATAAGCACGGCTTCCGACCGTATGACGGTCTCTTCCTCTACGAGTCCGTTCTGTATGAGCGTGCCTCCGGAGGAGACGATGTCGAAAATGGCGTCGGCCATCCCCACGGCGGGAGCCACTTCCACGGAGCCGGCAATCTCATGCACGAATGCCCTGATATTGTTTTCGGAGAAATAGTTGCGGAGGATTACGGGATAGGAGGTTGCCACGCGTTTCCCCTCAAACCATTTGATGCCCGAATAGTCGGCCGATTTGGGTACGGCCAGCGACAGCCGGCAAGCTCCGAAGCCGAGTTTCATTCTGACATCGACATCCTGCTCCTTTTCCAGCACCTCGTTAAGCCCGACTATTCCGATATCGGCCACGCCCATTGCCACGGCTTGGGGAATGTCGTCGTCGCGAAGATACAGCACATGCAAAGGGAAGCCCGAAGCTTCCGAGATTAGTTTGCGATGGCTTGCCGAAGCAGAGATTCCCGCATCGGCCATTAGAGAGACGGTGTCTTCATTAAGACGTCCTTTGTTTTGGATAGCGATTGTCAGCATATGATATATATGTTTTCGGCCTTCCGTTTTTTTTCTGTGGCGTAATCGCGGAGTGCTTGTCATGCCGTCGTGTCTGTAGCCGCCAAGGGAGACGATTGCGAAAGCAATCGTTCGCGACAAAAGAGGAAGGTGTTTCAAATTGTTGGCAAATTTAGCAATAATAGTTTGATTGTGCAAGGAATAGTGCGTCAATCCATCGCATAATGCCCTCATCGAATATATCCGTATGATTTTATAACGCAAAATTTTAATCTGAGTTTTCCTTGAAAAAGTACCTAAATATCCTGGGCCTTGGAGGTGTATGTCGGTGTGCATCCGATTGGAATGTCGAAGCCGAATGCCTTACATATCTCGACCTGATTGCCAACTTCTTGATCGTCTCTTATGCCGTAGTTGTCCATAGCCTGCATGGTGTTGAGATCCAATCCAATAGTCTTCGATGCGAAGAATCCCGATGTCCTGAGCCGCACGTCTCTTTTTTTCTCCGTCTTCCTCAAATTTTGATAGCGTATGCTTCTCAAGTGTATAAGACTATTGATAGATGTAGGTGAAACTATTTCTTATAGTACATCAAATCAAAATACATGGCTCTGGTCGGCTCATTTACATCCTTGTCAGAAAGACAATGAAATCCACATTTCTCATAAAATTGAACAGCATTTGAATAAGCATCCACTGTAATAAACCTGCATCCGCTTAATGTCATGCGAGAAAAATCATCTTAATCTGCATAAGTACCATTTGCCCTATGTGCTTATTGGCATATTCCCGGGATACCCCCAAGCGTCCGATTTTGACTGCCGGATAAGCATGGTATCGTTTATCGTTCGGTATCTTCCGGTTAATCTTGTTCCACTTCGATTTTTCGTCGGGGTCAAGTTCAATCTTGTCATTCAGCAGACAATAGTATGCCACGGTTTTATCTGCCTCGTTGTCTTCAAGCAGATATGTCACGGCAAGCATGGAGTCAAGATAATTCTTGGCGTCATCAAAAAGAAAGCCGTTCAAATCGGAATCTCCACAATCAAACGGCTTTATCTCTGTGTCGGCTTCAATCTGCCGAAATGTGAACTTTTCAAAATCCATAATCACATCGGAAAGGTGCTGATGGCTTTGAAAGCTTCGTAGGCTTTGCGAGCCTCCTCAATTTCTTTGGCGGAGGCACGTCCGACAGTAGCCATTCGTTCTGCGAATCGCTCTGCGTCTTTACCCTTCAATACGGGGGGTTCTTTAATTGGTCTTGCCATATCTGAGGATTTTAGTTATTAGATTACAAAGATACAACAAATTTTTGACATAAGTAAGTGTTCAGATTATTCCTAAGTACCTACGAAAAATAAATGAACAAATGCCAGCCATATATTGTGGCAACCTATAAAGTCGTTCATCAGTCGTTATGGAACCCCATAATTCCATCTTCACGATTTCATATCTCGCTCACACCATAAGGCAATCATATGCACATTTATTTTTCGTAGGTACTTATATTTGGATTGCCGATATGGGCGTCGGGATTTCGACTTGTGATGATGGCGTGATGGGGTTCCATCATAACTGGATCACGGGTTGAAATCCAGCGCTCAGATTGGATAAGACAGGTATAGGAATAATCTGAACACTTACTTACTTGGATTGCCAATATGAGGGTCGGGATTTCGATTTGGGATGATGGCGTGATGGGGTTCCATAATAACTGAATCACGGATTGAAATCCAGCGCTCATATTGGATAAGACATGTATAGGAATAATCTGAACACTTACTTATATGGATTAAACACTGATATTTCCGAAAATTTCAATGATAGAAAAAGGACACCGGGTTTCCCTCCCGATGTCCAATCACTAATCCACGTCAAAATGAAACAAAAACATTGGCTTTCGCCCATTCTCGGCTCTATATAACAAGCGAGAGTGCCAAAGTGAAAGAATGACAGTGGGTATTATCAGCTTCATTCAACATCAAAGGCTACTTTGCCAGGCTTGTTGATGGCTTTCCTTAATAACATACCGGATGGCGTTTGATTCTAACGGCAAGGGCTTCTCTTTTTTCGGTTTGCGTGGTTGGCTATCGGATGCGCGACTGGATGGAGAGGATGGTGTCGCCGATGCCGATCGTGTAGCCTGTGGAATACCATACAATGCGGTTGAAGGTGTCGGCTATGACGAAGAGGGGATTTTCCGCGTGTCCGGCTCCTCCGGGGGTGACAAGGTTGAGCGATTCCTCTATCTCTTTGCGTGTCGCTCCGCCAATGTCGATGCCGAAGACCACGTTGGAGGGGAGCTTGCTGAAATTCCCGCGTTTGAATCGCGATGCCTCCGCTTCGTTGTCAAAAAGCAGCAGGATCTTTCCTCCATTCTCCTCCAGACGCGACGCAACGGCCGAAAGGTCGTTGAGCGCATGGGCGGATGGCTCATGGTTGGGGGATATGATGCCAACTACGTAGTAGGCTCTGCCTGTCGTAGAGAGTATGCTCTTGTCGGAGTCGCTGTCGAGGTCGTGGTAGATGTTCTCTGCGTTGAGCGAACCGATTACGGAGACTTCGCTGTCATCGTTTCGGATCACGAGTTCCCTGACTGTCTCCTCTCCGGGGAGGATGTGGAATATCTCTGATTTGGCGAGCACGCCGCCGTTGGCAAGGCGTTGTCCCGACGTGAGTATGTACTGTCCTTGCTCAAGCTCCACCGGAGTCTTGAAAATCTGAGAGAGTGTGGCTCCCTCCTCAAATTCCAATTGGCGCGGCATTCCTCCCGATATTTTCGAGATTGAGAACTGCGAGTAGTATTTCGGGTCGATGATATGTCCGGAGGGCTTGAAATCGAGTCGGAGGGTTCCGTATTCGGTCTTCTTGTCGTTGCCTGCCTGCTCCATGGTCTCTTTGAATACGGCAGTCTGCCATTTTCCGGAGGGGAGGAGATACTGTGTCGCTCCCGTGACGGGGTCGATTCTTGCGGGCATTCCGAGCGATCGGGCTGCGGCCACGTAGAATATGTTGCGCGACAATTGGTCGGCTTTGCGCGATTCAAACACCGAGCGAGGGGAGATTCTCAATGTCTTTGGATTGTCGGCTTCCACGATTGTGATGTTGGAGTCCACCCATTCCTTAAGTTTCTCGGGATTCTTTCCGAGTCCCTCTTTCTTCAGTTGCGTTGTCAGGTAGCCGCGCCAGGGGGTGAGGAACTCGTATTCGATTCTTGGGGAAAGGATATATTTGCCGTGGATGTCAGCGTCCCATTCGGAGTTGTTGCGAAGCTGGGGAGTATTTTCGATATGGTCGAGGATTACCTCTACGGGGATGTCGCGCCTGTCTTTTTCGCTGACGTTGAGCATCACCGACATGGCGGCATATCGGTCGTATCCCTGCAGGCATTTCAGGCAGTTCTCAAGGTTTTTATGGTTGCCTCTCGATTCTGTCAGCACTTTCGACAGCTGGTCGGGGTTGAGTTCGAGCCGGGAGGCGAGCTTGCGGGCCTCTTCGTCGGTGGCGAATGTCGCGGTGTAGGCGTTTCTTATCGAGTCTTCGTATTGGAGTCGGTGGTTGTTGGCATCGCGCTGAGCCTTAGTGACCACCGGAGGGGTTGCCCCGGCCTTCGGAGGGATGATGTCGAATTGGAAGGATGTTTCCAATGTCGGGTCTTTGTCGAGAACGACCGCGACGGCTTCCGGTCCGGCGCTTGCTTTTGCGATTCCGTAGCGAGAGCCGTCGCTGGCCCATACCACCATGTCGCCGAGTCCGGCCGACAGTGAGGCCTCGCCGTCAGCCCCGGCGGTCTTGGTGACGGCGGGATAGTATTCGGCATAATTGTAGATGCAGAAATTGACGTCGGCCCCTTTAGCGGGGGAGCCGTCGGGATAGACTGCTTTTACATGGATGTCGCCTACGGGGGCATAGTTGGAGGTGACGTTTATCCGCGTGGTGAGCGGCTCTTTAAGCAACACCTCTTCCGGACCGCCGTAGTCGCCGACCACGTTTGTGCTCATGATCAATCCTCTCGAAGCCGGGTCGTTGAACCATGCAAGGTCGAGCACCGGCTCCGGTTCGCATGCTCCGAGGAAGTGCCATTTCCCGTTGGCCCATGCCTCCACCCATGCGTGGTTGTCGTCGGTGTGTGCCCAGCGGGGGGTATAGATTTGCCGAGCCGGGATTCCCACCGATCTGAGCGCGGCCACGGTGAACGTAGATTCCTCTCCGCAGCGGCCTATGGCCTGGCTGACGGTCGACAGGGGCGAGGAGGTGCGGGCGTCGGAGGGACGGTAGGTGGCCTTTTCATGACACCAGTGGTTCACCTCCAGTATCGCCTCCTCCATCGTCAAGCCTTTCACTCTCTCTTTCAGTTCTTCGTAGAAGACCGGGCGGGAGAGGTCGAGGCTTTCGTTGTTGACCCTGACGGGCAACACGAAATGGAGGAATTCCCGGTCGGGCACTCTCTTTCCCCAGGGCATCTCTTGGCGGGCGCGCAGCGATGCCTCGATGTTTTTATTGTAGAATTCTTTGGAATAGTCGAGTTTGTCGGGAAGCGACATGGAGGAGTAGAGGAAATCGAGAGCTTCGTCGGGAGTGACGGGAAAAGCCGCCGACGACGAAAGCATCGCAAGGGTAAGGGTTAGGGATTTCATGGAAGTGGGGTGGATTTGGTGATTTCAAGCAGCGTGCGGACCACGTCGGGCGACGTGGAGAGGGGCGCGTATTCATTCGCTCCCGGTACGCCCATCGAGACGGAAGGGCGGCGGAATTTCATTTTGCTTGCTATTGGTTTGCGGGCTGTGGAATGTATGGCCCCGGCTCCGGTGGCCCTTATGAGGTCGGCGGCGTTGGCGGGGTTCACTCCGGCTCCGGCCATGACGGTGATTCGTCCGTTGGCCTTGTCTACTATTTGACGTATCAGCGGACTCCCCTTGACGGCGTTCTCGGCGAGTCCCGACGTGAGGAGGCAGTCGCATCCGAGGCTTATTATGTCTTCAAGGCTGCGCATGGGGTCGAAACAAAGGTCGAAGGCGCGATGGAATGTGATGTGGATATCCCCACGCGAAGCCTCGCGTGCAGCGGAGACAAGGGCTTGGCACGTCGCAATGTCCACGTCTCCATCGGGAGTCAGAGCCCCTATCACTACGCCGGTTGCTCCGGCGGCCACGGCGTTGCGGATGTCGCTTTGCATAAGCATGGTCTCTTCCGGAGTATAGAGGAAATCGCCCGAACGCGGGCGTATCAAGACGTTGATGCGGGGCAATCCTGATTCAACGGCTGCCGTTATCAGACCGTGGGAAGGGGTCAGTCCTCCCTCCGTAAGGCCGGAGCAGAGTTCGATTCTTGTGGCTCCCCCCTCTTTGGCGGCGAGCACGCTTTCAAGGTCGCCGCAACATATCTCAAGGTCGGGGTGGCGTGGTTCGGGAGTTGATTGTCGGTTAGGTTGGTTGTCGTTCATAATTTTAAGAGCTTCTATATTTCGCATTCAATGATAAAGTCGCGGGAATCCGGCAATTCGGGCAGGAGCACCACGTCGTGGCGGCCGGCCTTGGCGGTTTTCAGGGGTTTGCCGGAGATGAATTCCTTGGCTTTTTTGATTTTGACGTTTTCGGGGATTACGATGGCGTCTGTTTCCGGGGTCATGACATGAAGGAAGAGTCTGTCTCCCTTCTTCGTGGAGGTTCCCCAGGATTGAGCCGGGAAGGGGCCGGCTTCCGTGGCGTAGATTGTCTCGCCGTTTGCCTGGAGCCATTCCCCCATCTCTTTAAGTCGGGAAAGGGCGGTCGCGGGCAGTTCTCCGCTGGGTTGTGGGCCGATGTTCAGAAGCAGGTTTGCTCCCATTCCGGCGGCCTTCACGAGATATTGTATGAGGGTCTTAGTGTCTTTGTAGTTCTGGTCTTTTATTTTGTAGCCCCACATTCCGTTCATCGTGTTGCAGGTCTCCAGAGGCAGGCGGCTCACTTCCTGGCCCGACAGTCCGGCAGTGTTCTCTCCGGGGAGGTCGCGCTCGAAAATCTGGATGTCTTCTCCGGGGAAGGGTGTCTGGTGATGGTTGTTGGCCACCATGCAGGAGGGTTGAAGCCTATGTATCATCTCATATTGCGCAGGGAGTTGCCAGTCGAAAGGGGTGGCGTCTTCGTCGTGGTCCCACCATCCGTCGAACCATATGGCGCGTATCGGCCCGTAGTTGGTCAGGAGTTCGGTGAGCTGACGGTTCATGAATCCATAGTAGGAATCCCAGTCGGCTTTGGATGGGTCTCGGCCGGTGTCGTGGCCCGTGCGCCCTTGTGGGTAGTCATCGCGTGTCCAGTCGATGTGGGAGTAGTAGAGGTGGAGGGCTATCCCCTGCTTTTGGCATTCATCGGCGAGCTCTTTCAGGATGTCGCGTCGGAAGGGGGTTGCGTCCATGATGTCGTAGTCGCTTTGTGCGGTGTCGAACATTGAGAATCCGTCGTGGTGGCGGGAGGTGAAGCATATGTATTTCGCTCCGGCGTCCTTGATTGCGCTGACCCATTCCTTGGCGTTGAATTCTGCGGGATAGAATCCTTTGGCAGCTTTGCTGTATTCCTTAGCGTCGGGACCGTAGTTGAGATACCATTCCCCCTGGCCGAACATGCTGTAGATTCCCCAATGGAGGAAAATGCCGAAACGGTCGTCGGCGAATTGCCGACGGGATTCCAGCACTTCAGGCGAGGGAATGTAGGATTCAGCGAAGGCGGAAACCGCAGGGATGGCCAATGCTCCGGAAAGGAGGAGAGGGGATATGGTTTTTAGAAAGGCGTGCTTCATGAAAGGAGGTTTTGTAGGGGGGATGATGGTCAGATGTATGGAAGCGAGGCGGCTCCGAGGATGGCGGCGTCGGCGTCGTCGAGTTTTGAGCGCAGGAAGCGCACGCGGTCTTTGTAGAGGAAGAGAGCCGACTCGTTGAATGCCTCGCGCATTGGAGGCAGCAGAAGGTCGGCGGCCTTTGCCACGCCTCCGAATAGAATTACGGCCTCCGGGTCGGTCATGGCGGCGAATTCTGCGGCGGCCTTCCCGAGGCAACGGCCCGTGAAGACGTAGATTTCGCGTGCTATTTTGTCGCCCTCTTGAGCAGCCCGCTCCACTTTCTTGGGGGTCATCTCCTCTTCCGGGATTTGGCGCAATACCGATGGTTCGTCAGATTCCGAGAGGAATTTTTTTGTGGTCATGCGTATGCCGTCGGCTGAGGCGATTGTGTGGAGGCAGCCGTAGCGTCCGCAGCTGCAGAGCCTGTCGGCTGCGAAAGGAAACGTCACGTGGCCGAGTTCTCCGGCAAAGCCACGTGTGCCGGAGAGGAGATGCCCGTCGCATACGATTCCTCCCCCGACGCTCGTGCCAAGCGTAAGGACGATGAAATTCTTCAGTCCGGCGGCTGCACCGTAGGTCATTTCCCCGATTGCGGCGGCATTGGCGTCGTTGGAGATTACGGTGTGAAGACCCAGGCGGCTTTCCATCATGTTGACAAGGGGGATGGGGGAGAGCCAGGGGAGGTTGGTGGCGGCCTCGATGCAACCGGTCACGGCGTTGGCGCATGGTGCTCCGATGCCTATCCCCTCGATATGTCCGTCGAGGTCGGTGGCATGTATCATGTCGGAAATCCTGTCGGCAAGATTGTCGGCCCAGATTTCGATGGTCGGCGTTTTTGTTGGTATTGAATCCTTTGCAAGGATGTGTCCGACGGAGTCAACCACGGCGAAAGCCGTGTTGGTGCCGCCAAGGTCCACGCCGATAGTGAAGGGTGGGTATATCGTGTTGGGTTGTTCCATGATGGTCTGTTCCCGGTTTAGAGCTTGGTGACGGTTACTGAGAGGGGTTTGCGGGAGAAATGGTTGGGAAGCGGAGTGCCCTCTTCGGCGGCATAGCCGAGGTCGAGAAGCATCAGTATCTCTTCATTTTCTGGCAAACCGAGAGCTGCATGAAGTTTGTCGGGATAGAAGCAGTTGACCCAGCATGAGTCCACTCCGGCATCGGTGGCGGCGAGCATAAGATGTGTTGCCACGATTGAAGCATCTTCGATTCCTGATTCGCGTCCGCCGCCGGGATATGTATATACGTTATTCTTGTCGAAAGCCACGATCAGTACTGTCGGTGCGCCATATCGGCAGGGGGTGACGGAGTCAATGATAGTGAGATGTTCCGGTTTTTCAGCAATATATATATGTTGTTCTTGAAGGTTTTTTGCAGTCGGGGCGAGTCTTCCGGCTTCGAGGATAGATTTGAGAGTCTTTTCATCGACCTTCCGGTCGGAATATTTCTTACAAGAGAATCTGTCTCTCACAACGTCTTTGAAATCCATGGTTGTGTATTCTTATAGATTGAATGAAAGGGAGTTTGGCTATATAATTCAGGTCATGACTCCCGACTTGATTAACAAAAAGATGAGGCAAAGCCTCGACATTGGATTGCAAAGGTAATACAAATTCCGAAATAAAAATAGCGACAATCAAATTTTTTGATTCATAATATCAAATCACATCATGGCCTTTCTCCGTGTCCGCGCTCAAAAAAGTAATTTTAGTTCGCTCGTTTTCCTCAAAATAACAATAGCCCCCGAAATTTAGGCAGTAACTTTGCCCCCGGAAACAGGAAAGAAGAGTCTTTCCCCGGCACGCAGCCCACGTCCCGGACGCCTTCCCCGAAAAGGAAGGGTCTCTCCCGTCCGGCGTCTGAAGAGAGCATCCTCGATGGTTCGAGGTATGGTTCACCTCCCCCTCCCGGCCCATCGTCAAGGCGAAGGCGACAAAGCCACTGTACCATCCCCTTTCCGGCACAGACGCAAAAAGCCGTCCCGACTGACTGCCGCCATGGAGGCCCTGAGAAGCCCCCATTACGAGAACATTGACATTTTGCAACACCCGTCAGCGACTCCAACTGAGTCCGACCGCGTCCGACATGGGGAGCAGACCTCCGAGCCTGCGGCCTACTACCGTCCGACTGAGTCCGCGCTCAGTCCGGCATGGAGCGCATGGCCTCCCGGCCTGCGACTACCGTCCGCGCTCAGTCTGATATGTGGCAGACTGAGACACATTCCTTCATGTTGGATGCGGGTGGATGTGTCGTTTTTTTACGGGTGTACGGATTCGGACGGGGTGGACGTTTGGGATGTTGCGGATTATCAAGTTGTTGCGTTTTTGGCGCGGAGATTGTCAGTGTTTTGGCACGGTGGCATGTGTTACACTGCCGCTGAATTAATTTCTTAATCAAACAATCTGATATAAATGGATAGAGAAATACCGAAAGATGTGCAACGCCGCGAGGCAAGGAAGCGTTGGCTGAAGATTGGAGCAGTCGGTGGCGGCGTGGTCGGCATAGTTGTGCTGGTGATCGCTTTGGTTGGAGAGAGCGTCAAGGAGAGCGACCTTTCAATTGCCC
This sequence comes from Muribaculaceae bacterium, assembly GCA_009775375.1. GTDB lineage: Bacteria > Bacteroidota > Bacteroidia > Bacteroidales > Muribaculaceae > Lepagella. The sequence continues at coordinate 20,964 of VSPO01000003.1, forward strand.
CTGCTGAGAAGGGCACGATAGAGAGCAGTGTGTCGGCCTCCGGGAAGATAGTGCCGCTATATGAGCAGGCAATCGTTTCCCCTGTATCTACAAAGATTATGGAAGTCTATTGCAACGAGGGCGACCAAGTGGAGGCCGGGGAATCACTCCTGCGTCTCGATCTCCAGTCGACGGAGATGGAACTTCGCCGCGCTACGGATGAGGTCAGCATGAAACGCAATGAAATCGAACAGGCGGCCCTCAATAATGCAACGTATCTGACCGACCTTGAGATGAAGATAAAAGCAAAGGAGATGTCGGTCAGTCATCTTAAAGCCGAGGTGGCCAACGAGCGGCGGCTCGACAGCATCGGCAGCGGCACGGGCGACCGTATCCGCGAAGCCCAACTCGCTTACGAAACGGGCAAACTGGAACTCGAACAGCTCCGGATGCAGCTTCATAATGAGCGCAAGGCTCACGCCGCTTCTTTCCGAAGCAAGCAACTTGAAGGAACCATCTCTTCCCGCAATCTTGAGGAGATGCAACGCACTCTCGACGACGCTAAGGTGAAAGCTCCGAGACAAGGCACTGTCACATTCCTTAACAAGAGCCTCGGCACAAGCATCTCCGCCGGGGAGAAACTTGCCGTTGTTTCCGACCTGACCCATTTCAAAATCAACGGCGAGATTCCTGAGAGCAATTCCGGAAAGCTTTCGATCGGTTCGGCTGTCAATGTCAGAATCAACCGCAACATGGTGAAGGGGCATATCAGCAATATATCCCCGCAGAGCGTCAATGGGTTGGTGCAGTTTACGGTGCTGCTTGAAGATGATTCCGACAAGCTGCTTCGTTCGGGACTGCGCACGGATCTCAACGTGGTCTACGACATCCACGACGGCGTGGTCAGGATTCCGAACGGTTCGTATTTCCAGGGTCCCGGAAGCTATCAGCTGTTTGTCAAGACTTCCGACGACAAGCTTGAGCGTCGCAACGTCAGCCTCGGCGACTCGAATTTCGATTATGTGGAGGTGAAGAGCGGCATCAAGCCCGGAGAGATGGTGGTGGTCAGCGATATGGCTGTCTATAAGGACAAGAAAACGGTAAAATTAAAATAAGCTTTGGGGCTTATTTTAATTTTAAAGTATTAAGTATGAAGTATGAAGGATTAAGGTTAAAGCCTTTGGCTTTTGTGGTTAAGGGATAAGGGCTTTTGCTTTTGTGATTAAGGATTTAGTAAGGGGCGTGGGCTTGGCTTTAGGGATTTGATTTTGAATTTTTGATTTTAAACGACATAACAAAATGGGTATAATTACTTTGAATGGTGTGGATAAGGTTTATCGCACTAAGGACATCGAGACATTGGCATTGGAAAACGTCAATCTGGAAATTGAGAAGGGAGAGTTCGTGAGCATCATGGGTCCTTCGGGTTGCGGAAAGTCAACGCTTCTGAATATAATCGGTCTTCTCGACGTGCCTACGAAAGGGACGGTCACGATCATGGACGATGCCACGGGCGAGATGAACGATAGCCAGCTTTCCGAATTCCGCAATAAGAACATCGGCTTCGTCTTCCAGAGCTTCCATCTTATTCCGTCGCTCAACGTTTCCGACAACGTGGCTCTTCCGCTTGCCTATCGCAGTGGCGTCAGCGCCAAGGAGCGACATGAGAAAGTGGAAGAGGTGCTGACACGCCTCGGACTTAGCCACCGTATGCGCCACTTCCCCGGTCAGCTTTCGGGCGGACAGTGCCAGAGGGTGGCGATAGCCAGGGCCATCGTGGGCGATCCGCAGATTGTGCTTGCCGACGAACCTACCGGTAACCTCGACTCCAAAATGGGCCAGGAGGTGATGGAGATTCTCCATCAGCTTAACAAGGAGGACGGCCGCACGATCGTCATGGTGACCCACAACGAGAGCCAGGCACGCATGACCGACCGCATCATCCGCTTCTTCGACGGTCGCCAGGTAGAGTGATTTGAAATTTGTCAGCACCCGAAAACGGAAAACCGACAACTGAAAACGAACAACAAATGAACTACATAAAACAAATATGGTATGAGATGCGGCATCAGAAGATGATGACGTGGGTTGCGATTTCCGGCACCGCGCTTTCAATCTTCCTGGTGATGGCTTTCTTCATGACCGAGGAGGCTAAGACCGTGGCGATGTCGCCTGAGAGCAATCGTCCCCGCATCTATATAGGAGAGAATTTCCATATGCGTGAGGCCGGGAAATACAACGACAGCTCATCTCCCGTCTCGTATGAATTCGCTCAGAAATTTTATTCGGATCTCGATGGGGTGGAGAGGATATCGTTCATCAATGCTTGGCAGGACAATTGCGACGTCAACGTAAAAGGGGGAGAGATGGTTTCCGCTCTCAACGCCCCTGTTGATGATGAGTTTTGGAACATCTATGATTTCACTTTCATTGACGGTCGTCCGTTTGAAAATGCCGAGTATAAATCCACGGCCAAAAAAGCGATACTGACGCAAGGACTCGCCCGCAAGCTCTTTGGCGAGGATAAAGTGGCGGGACGTGAGGTGGTCATCGACTGTATGCCCTACGATGTAGTGGGAGTCGTGGAGGACGTCAATCCATTGTTCCAGACGGCCTATGCCAATATTTATACGATCTACGACAACGGCAAAAAACTTCAGAACGATCCCGGTTTTGGCAATGCACGCGCCATCCTGCTGGCAAAGGAGGGAGTGACGCAGACGGACCTTCAGCGTCAGGTGGAGAGCCGCTATGCCATCGTCAACAGTGAGTTCAGCAAAGAGGGGAAAGAGGTGGTGTATCACGGCCAGCCCTATAGCACTGCGGAGGTGATGAACGGCGGCTACGGCAGCAACAACAGCCCCGACCTCGAAACCAGCAACCGCATCAACTACGTCATCTACGCCATCCTCATCCTTCTCCCTGCCATCAACCTGAGTAGCATGACGCGAAGCCGTCTGCGCCACAGGGTGACGGAGATAGGCGTCCGCCGTGCTTTCGGTGCAAAGAAGAGGAGCATAATCATGCAGATGTTTGGCGAGAACTTGATCATCACGCTTCTCGGGGGCGCGATAGGCTTGATATTCAGCGTGCTCTTCGTATGGCTCGCATCGAGTCTCTTCTTCGCCATGACCGGCGACCTCGACCCCTCGTCGCTCGACGTGGTCAACGCCCAGCCCACGCTTGCCATGCTCTTCACGTGGAAAAACTTCTTCGTGGCATTGGGATTCTGTTTCATACTCAACATAATATCCGCGACCGTCCCGGCATGGAAAGCCTCAAGGGTGGAGCCGGCCGTGGCAATCGCAAAATCAAGATAAATCAGACAGGCTATGAAAAGATCATTATTGACACAGATAAAGAATGAATGGCGCGACAACATCTGGATGACGGTCGAGCTGGCTGTGGTGGTGATTGCCATCTGGCTTATCATGACGTTTCTCTATCTCCTGACTGCGGGACTTTTCACTGAGCGAGGTTTCGATCCCGAAGACGTCTACGTGCTTCAGGCAAGAAACGTCTCCAAGTCGAGCCCTGAGTATGTGGAGACCGGCGACTCTACATGGGCGTCGCTTTTCGACGACCGTGCAGCTCTTCTGCAGCGTCTCCGGGAGCATAAGGATGTGGAATCCGTGGCATTGTCGGGCGGGGCTATCCCCTACAACTATAACTACAACGGCAACATGATTTCCGTGCCCAACGAACCTGACAGCATCTTCTATTCCGGCAATTTCCGCTACGGTTCGCCCGACATCGTGAAGGCGCTCGGACTCAGGAGTCTGACTGGCACAAGCCCTGACAAACTCGTGGAGATGCTTGAGCGAGGGGAGATCCTTATCTCCGACAACGACGCTTACGTGCGTCAAGGACGCGATCCCTTCGCGTTGAAGGGGAAGATGGTGATCTTCGGGCAGGATTCGAGCAAGACTTATCGCGTGGGCGACATTATAGCCAATATCCGTCGCAACGATTACGAGGAGGCAAGGGCAGGGACGGTATTGGTTCCCATTGATGAGAAGAACAAATGGGCGTATGAGCTGGCAATCAAGGTAAAACCGGGCCATGGCGATAGTTTCAAGGAAGCGTTCAAGAACGACAAATCGCTCCAAAGGCAACGCAACATGTATTTCACCGACCTTAAGAGCCTGATGGACAAACGCGAGGGCAACCAGCGTTCGCTCGACACTAAGGTTAGGATGTTCGCCGTCGTGATGGGCTTTCTGTTGCTGACCATCTTCTTGGGTTTGCTCGGCACGTTCTGGTTCCGTATGCAGCAGCGCGTCAGTGAGATTGCCATCCGGAAGGTCTGCGGAGCCACCAAGGTTCAGATATTCATGCGCATTTTCGGAGAGGGGATGATCCTTTTGGGATTCGCCGTGATAATAGCCTCAGCCATCGTATGGCCTTTCAGCCACTATGCCATCGACCAAGCCGGCATTGAATGGTATGAGATATTGATATTCGAATTGGTGGCGATAGGATTGGTGGCACTCGGCATCTTGCTTAGCGTCATTTATCCTGCCCGCAAAGCCATGAACATCGAGCCGGCGATCGCCATCAAGGATGAGTAGTGAGTGGAGCTCAAAGTATGAAGTATTAAGTATGAGGTATGAAGGGTTAAAGCCTGTCGGCTTTAAGTATTAAGGTGGTAAGCCTTTGGCTTACGGTGTTAAGGGTTAAGGTCTCTCGGCTTTTGGTTTTAAGGATTTAAGTAATGATTGAATCTAAACCTCCGACCGACGACTGAAAACCAACAACTGAAAACTGACGACGGAAAACTGACAACTGAAAACCGACAACCGACAACTGAAAACTGACAACAAATGAACTATATAAAACAAATATGGTATGAGATGCGGCATCAGAAGATGATGACGTGGGTGTCGATTTCAGGCACCGCGTTATCGGTGTTCTTGGTGATGGCTTTCTTCATGACCGACGGGATAAAGTCGGCAGAGGTGGCTCCGGCATCCAATCGCCACTGCATTCTGACCGGGAAATCGCTATCGGTGGAAATTGACGGCAATCCGATGGTGCTCTCCCCCGGACTTTCCAGCAATCTTGCCAACGACCTTTATTCCGGACTCGACGGAGTGGAAAGGATTTCATACGTGAAATCGTGGGAGCAGATGGCGGATGTCAGCGTGAAGGGGGGAAAGCTTCTTTCGTTGCAACCCCGGCACGTAGACGACCAGTTCTGGAAAATCTATGATTTCAGCTTCATCGACGGCCGTCCGTTTGACAAGGCCGAAGCTGCCGACGGCGCAAAAGTAGTGGTGCTTTCCCGCAGCGCTGCCCGAAGGCTCTTCAACGATGTGGAGGTGGCAGGTCGGGAGGTGAAGATCGGATACGACGATTATCGGGTGGTCGGTGTCGTGGAGGATGCCAGCCCACTTCTAACGGAGATTTTCGCCAACCTTTTCCTTCCGTTTGCCCCCCGTTCCAACAATTATTCCACCTACGAGGGAGTATCCACCGTGCGGATGCTTCTTGCGCAGGGAGCGGATGTCGACAAGATCAAGGGAGAAGTGGCGAGAAGGATGAAGTCTATCACCGCAGCCAACGGCGACAAGGAGGAGATGAAGCTCCGCTACGGCGGCCAGCCCTACACTCTCTATGAGACCAACAACAGCAATGCCCACAACTTCATGGAGGGGAAACCTGACAGCCACAGACGCAACATGTTGATGTATTATTCAGTGTTTATCCTTCTTCCTGCCGTCACCTTGGGAAGCATGACTCATAGCCGGATGCTGCGACGCATCTCCGAGATAGGGGTACGTAGAGCCTATGGCGCGAAACGGTCGTCGATAATCATGCAGCTTCTATGGGAGAATTTCCTCATCACGCTTGCCGGCGGACTCATCGGACTTCTCGTCTGCGTGCTGTTTATGCTTCTGCTATCGTCATACTTCATCACAATGATAGACTACAGCTATATGTCGGCGCTTGAGGATGTTTATTCCCGACCGACGTTTTCAATGCTGTTTCAGTGGGAAAACTTCGCCGTGGCTGTCTTGGTGTGTCTTGTGCTCAACATACTCTGCGCGTTTATTCCCGCATGGCGTGCCTCGCGAGTGGAACCGGCAATTGCCATATCAAGGAGCAGGGATATATAGTAGGAAACGAATAAACGAGAAAAGAAATGAAAAGATCTTTGCTTAAGCAGATGTGCAACGAATGGAGAGGCAATCTCTGGGTCATAGCCGGACTCACGGTCGTGAGTTCGGCAGTATGGATCTTGTGTGCGCAACTCTACGGCATTCTGCGGCCTACGTTCTATCCCATGGGGTTTGAAGACGAGGGGCTATATATAATGTCGGTGCATGACGTGCCGGAAGGAGAATCCAATAAGAGTGGTCAGGATTCCAAAGCCTTGGCCGACCGAAACGGCGACTTAAGGGCACTGCTGAAGGAGTTTCGTGAGAATCCCAACGTGGAGGTGGCCGGTCTGTCGATGAACGGCACTCCCTATCAGCGCAGTTGGTATGCATCGCTGTGGCTCGCGGAAGAACCCGACACCACAGGTTATTCCGGCTATACGAAGTTTATGACTCCCGAGATGGTCAGGGTGCTTGGGCTGCGCAGCTCGACGGGGAAATCCACTGAGGAACTTGAGGCCGTTCTCCGCAAGGGCGAAGTGCTGATTACTACTCGTCCGGGCGTAGATGAGGAGGTAGCGGAATCGGGAGGGTATCTTCCCGCCGCCATGATAGGCAAGAAAGTGACCGGAGAGGCCGGTGGCACTTCTGAATACGTGGTGGGCGACGTGGTAGACGTGATGCGCGAGTCGATGTTCTACAGACCAATGGGCACAATCATCAAGCCTCTTGCAGAGGAGAATCCCTACGTGGTAGGCGAGATTGCCGTTCGCGTAAAGCCCGGCATGGGAGAGGCTTTCATGGATGATTTCGAGAGCAAAGGAGAGATGCAGGAGAGAGGCTGCATCTATCTGAGCGCACCGGATAAAGTGACCTACCGTCGGATGTCTGCCGAGCAGTCTGAAATTGTCTCGACGCGTCTTTACGTCTCGCTGATATGCTTTATATTCATCATCATCTTCTTAGGGCTGTTGGGCTCGTTCTGGTTTAGGGTGCAACAGCGTACGGGAGAGATTGCCATCCGCAAGGTGTGCGGAGCGAGCCGCAGGGCAATATTCCATAGGATTATAGGCGAAGGGATGATACTTCTTCTCGTTGCCACGGCGTTGGCAGCCGCCGCGGCTTGGACCATCATATTCAAGTCAGATCCGGGAGAAGATCATATGCCGGCTCTAATCATTGAGCTACTGACATTCGTCATAGTATCTGTTTGCGTGGTGGTCAGTCTTTGGTGGCCGGCCCGCAGAGCGATGAGAATAGAGCCGGCAATCGCCATCAAGGATGAGTAGTGAGCGGAGCTCAAAGTATTAAGGATGAAGTATTAAGTATTAAGGTTGAAGCCTGTCGGCTTTGGTTTTGATTAAATTTGATTGGATATGCGTAAACAGTTTTTTCAATTCTTTATAGTTTTTGCTTGTGTGTTTCCTGCCTTGGGGCAGGAGGCACACAAACTCTCCCTCTCTTTGACGGAGGTCATGGCGAGGGCAAGGGTCAACAGTGTGGATGCGGAGGTGGCGCTCAATCAGTTGAAGAGCGCTTATTGGGCCTATCGGTCGTATAGGGCTGAGTTGCTACCGGAGGTGGCGCTTCGTGCCACGCTTCCTTCCTACCATAAGCAATACAGTCCGTATATGGACAGCTCGGGAAGCTACAGCTTCGTGCACAACAACTATCTTCAGCTCAACGGAGAGCTATCGGTCACCCAGAACATATGGCTGACGGGAGGCCAGGTGTCGGTCAATTCTTCGCTCGACTTCTATCGCCAACTGAGCGACGGTCCGTTCAACCGGTATATGTCGATACCCGTGGCCGTGACGCTCAACCAGCCGATATTCGGGGTCAACAACCTGAAATGGAACCGCAAGATCGAGCCGGTGAGGTATGAGGAGGCCAAGGCACAGTTCCTGAGCGCTTCGGAAGATGTCGCCACAACGGCCATCCAATATTATTTCCAGCTGCTTATGGCTAAGGAGAACTATCAGATCGCCGTGCAGAATCTTGAGAACTCTGAGCGACTTTATGAAGTGGCGAAGGAGAAGCGGGAAATGGGGCGCATAAGCCAGAACGATTTGCTGCAGATGGAGCTCAACCTGCTGAATGCCCGAACTGATATGACCGATTGTGAGAGCTCGCTGAAAAGCAATATGTTTCAGCTTCGCAGTTTTCTTGACTACGACGAGAACGTTGATATTGAGCCGGAGATTCCTTTGGACGTGCCGGAGGTGGAGATCGGCTTCGACGACGCTCTCGTAAAGGCCCTCGACAACAATCGCTTCGCCAAGCAGATGGTTCGCCGTCAGCTAGAGGCTGACTATAACGTGGCCAAGGCCAAGGGGGCGCAGCGGGAGATAAACCTTTTTGCACAGGTAGGCTACACGGGCACGGACCATACCCTCAAAGGGGGCTACAACAATCTGAAGAGCAACCAGGTGGTGGAAATCGGTTTTGAGATACCGCTCGTGGACTGGGGGCGAAGGAAGGGACAAGTGAAGGTGGCTGAGAGCAATCGTAAGCTTGTGGAGAGCCAGGTGCGTCAGGAGACACAGAATTTCCGTCAGTACCTGTTTATACTTGTTGAAAGATACGGGAATCAGCTTCGTCAGCTTCAGACGGCCCGTCGCGCCGATGAGATAGCGCAGAAGCGTTACGCCACAAACGTCGAGACCTTCCTGATAGGAAAAATCTCTACGTTGGATCTGAATGACTCACGGGTGAAGAAAGATGAGGCACGGCGGGAATATGTCAATGAGCTTTATTCCTTTTGGCTCTACTACTATCAGATCCGCAGCCTCACGCTTTGGGACTACAAGAACAACACTGGAATTGATTCCGACATAGAATCGATTCTCAATTCCTGAGACGGCTTTTTCACCTTACGACAAACAGCTTTCAGAGGAGAGCTTTGCGATTATTCCCCAATAAAAATGCGGAAGAACGGCAATTATTCCCCAAAAAAATGCGGATTGACTGCAATTATTCCCCAAAAAAAATGCGGAAGAGCGGCAATTATTCCCCAATAAAAATGTGGAAGAACGGCAATTATTCCCCAATAAAAATGTGGATGCTGTTGCTTAATCAGTTGAGAATGCTTAAATTTGCGTCATAAATTATATAGGATATGATTCTGGTGATAGATGATGATGAGGCGATACGGATGTCGCTGGGGCTGATGCTCAGGCGTGCGGGTTATGACGTTGAGTCGGCTGAGAATCCTGAGGAGGCGCTCGCCCTCGTCAGGGAGCGACAGTATGATCTGATCTTGATGGACATGAACTATGGCAGGCGCACCACCGGAGAGGAGGGGATCGCCCTGCTTCTTAAAGTGAAGATTTTTCAGCCAGAAACCCCTGTCATTCTGATCACTGCGTGGGGCAGCATCGAGCTTGCCGTGGAGGGGATGAAGGCGGGAGCCTACGATTTCATTACCAAGCCGTGGGTCAACCGTGTGCTTCTTCAAAGAGTCGAGACTGCCATGAACCTCAATTCCAAAAACGAGAAGGAGGCGACGGGAAGTTTCGACCGATGTGGCATCATCGGCAAGAACAAGGGTCTTGAGGAATTGCTTTCCACGGTGGAGCGCATCGCCTCGACTGAGGCCCCGGTCTTGATTTTGGGAGAGAACGGCACAGGGAAAGAACTCATAGCCAATGCTATACATAAGAATAGCCGAAGGAGCAAAAATCCTTTCGTGATGGTGAATCTCGGAGGAATCTCACAGACGCTTTTCGAGAGCGAGATGTTCGGACATGCCAAGGGGGCTTTCACGGGAGCAGTGGCGGCACGGAAAGGACGTTTTGAGATGGCCGACGGCGGCACCATCTTCCTCGACGAGATAGGCGACCTCGACATGAGTTGCCAGGTGAAGATGCTTCGCGTGCTTCAGCAGCATACGTTTGAACCGTTGGGCGAGAGCCGGGCCAAGAAGGTGGATATACGGGTGGTCTGCGCCACGAATGCCGATTTGCAGACGATGGTGGCGGAGCGCACTTTCCGCGAAGACCTATTCTACCGCATCAATCTCATCACGCTTCGCGTGCCGGCCCTTCGCGACCGGAGGGACGACATACCGTTGCTCGTAAGGCATTTTATTCGCAATTCCGCTGCGGCCAACGGTCTCGGCATACCGGAGATTTCGGCTGAGGCTATGGAATACCTAATCCGTTTGCCCTACAGCGGCAACATCAGGCAATTGAAGAATATGGTGGAGAGGGCAGTGCTCATCAGCGGAGACAAGCTCGAGAAGGATGTTTTCTCAAGCCAGCCTGGCGTGGAGGATACGGGAACGGGAATCGTGGCCGGACGGCTCGTGGAGACTGAAAAGAGTGTCATAGAGAAAGCCCTCGAACAATCGGAAGGGAATATGACACAGGCCGCAAGGATATTGGGAATAACGCGCCAGACCCTCTACCGGAGGATGGAGAAATATGGGTTGAAATAATGGGTTCGAAGTTTTTGTTTTCTGTTTTGGCATTGTGCCTCGTCGGATTTGCGGTCTTCTGGATGAAGGAGGGAGGCAATGGCTGGGGATATGCGATTATGGGGATGATGGCAGTTGTCATGGCTTTGCTGTTCAGAAGCGTGATAATGCCGAAGCACACCGTGGCCAAGGGTTTGTCGCTCATCGCTTCCCAGGATTTCAACAATCGGCTGACTAAAGTGGGGGAGAGGGATTCCGACAGAATCGTAGGCCTTTTCAACACGATGATCGACAAGCTTCGCAACGAGCGCCTGCTTAATATTGAAAGGGAAGGCTTCCTGCAATTGCTGATAGACGCCTCGCCCATGGGGGTCGCGACGTTGGATTTCGATGGCCGTATTTCGATGGCCAATGAAGCTTTCCTGAAGATGACGGGCTTGGGAAGCTTGGAAAGCGTGGCGGGGAAGGGGTTCGACGAATTGGATTTTGACTTGCGCGACAGCCTGCGGGGCGTGGCGCTCGGAGGGGAGAGCGTCATAAGACGGGGCGACATAAGGATGTATCGCTGCTATCATCTCAATTTTATCCAATCAGGTTTTCGAAGGGAGTTTTATTTGCTTGAGAGTCTGACGGAAGAGATTATGAAGGCAGAGCGTGCGGCATATGAGAAGGTCATAAGGATAATCTCTCATGAGGTCAACAACACGATGGGGGGAGTGAGGAGCGTGTTGGACACGATTGGCACTATCGTGGAGGATGAAGAGGTGGAGAGGGTGATAGAGAGTTGCGACAATCGATGTGAGCAATTGTGTGGGTTTATCAGTTCGTATGCGGATGTTGTGAGGGTTCCTGATCCGGTGGTCAGGAGGAATGATTTGGCCGACGACATAGGGAAGTTGATGCCATTTTTAAGGGAGATGGTGAGAGAGGATATTGAATTGAATTTCAAAGCGGAGGCAGCATCGCTTGAGGCGAGCTATGATAAGGCATTGATGGAGCAGGTGGTGGTCAATGTCGTTAAAAACGCGGCAGAAAGCATCCACGGAGATGGAGGGAGAATAGAGATTCTGGCGATTGAGGATAATGAAAACGCGATAGTTGAGATAGCCAATAATGGGGATGCGATTACGGAAGAGGTGTCGGCGCAGTTGTTCCGGCCATTCTTTTCGACGAAGAGAGAGGGGAGAGGGCTTGGCCTGACCTTGGTAGGGGAGATACTCAACCGGCACAAGGCTCATTTCTCGCTGCGCACTTATCCCGACGGCCTGACCCGCTTCCGCATCCAGCTGCCCTCATCGAGCTGACTCGGAGACTCGGCACTTTAGCAGGCCGGGAGGGTGGCTCTCCGTATTGATGATAAAATCCAGGGGGCAAGAATCCAAAATTCTTGCCCCCTGGATTTTATAGCTTTTATAGCTTTTGTAGCGGCTTATTTGTCGCAGATGACGCGGATGGTGTTGCCTTCTTTGTCGACGATGCTTACGGATGAGCCGGCTGCTACGTGGATTTCTTCTGTTGTTGCGGGTTTGTGAAGCTTTCCGGTGCCTCCTTCGAGGGGATGGACTGCTTTCATGTAGTCGTAGCCCTTGACGGGAGTTACCTTGTATTCGGTAGCGGCAGGTTTGGCAGCGGATTTTTGGGCGGATGCGGCAGCTCCGTCGGCTGATGTCGCTCCTTCCTCGAATTCAATCAGCGGTTCGTTGGTGGCCATTACGTCGCCATTCTTTACGAGCACTTGTTTCACTTTTCCACCCATGTCGCAGGCGAGGTCGTTTTCCATCTTCATTGCCTCGTAGACGAGAACAGTGTCGCCGGGTTTTACGGTGTCGCCGGGTTTAACCTTCACGCTCATGACAGTGCCACCCATGGGAGCACGGAACACGGGGCCTGTGATGTTGGCAACGGCTGCGGCAGCTTTCGTGGCTTCCTGAGAAGGAGCGTGTGTAGCCTCGTATTCAGCTTTGCGTTTGTTGGTCAGATAGGTCTTTGCAACGGCAGGCAGGAGCTGGAGAAGAAGGAATTCCTCGTCGTTGGCAGCCAGTTTTACGCCTCCAAACTGATCGAGGGCCGGATTTTCGGGATTCTTGTAAGAGTTTGTGTCGTAGGGTTTCTCCTTGGGGTCGCCGGTGATTTTCTCACGGAAAGCCTCGTCGACAGGGACGGGAGTGTTGCCGTACTCACCTTTGACGAGCGAAATGAACTGGTTGCTCTTGTTGGAATAGTCGGGCTTGCCGGCGCGGCGGTCCATAGCGAGCGACACTGCCTGAGAACCTACAATCTGGCTTGTCGGCGTCACGAGGGGCACAAGACCTGCGTCGCGGCGCACCTTGGGGATAAGAGCCATAGCCTCCTCAAGCACGTCTTCAGCTTTCAGGGTACGAAGGTTGGCAACCATGTTGGAGTACATGCCGCCGGGCACTTCCGCGTTCTTTACGATCTCATTGGGTTTCGGGAAACCAAAGTAGGCCTCAATCTTGTGGCAAGCGTCGAGAAGCTCTTCCTCTTTGTCGGCCTTGGCCATTTCGATAGCACGGTCGAACTCGGCGTCAATCTCCTTAGGCATGACAGCATATGCCTCGTCGAAGTCGCGCTGCCAATGGTCTTTGTTGAGGTCGAAAGCTGCAAGGGCTTCGCGGGCACCCTTGAGCTCTTTGCGGATTTTCGCAACAGCATCCATGTTGACGTCGAGCTCAATGCCGAGTTTGCGGCAGAAGATGTCGATAAGCTCGATTGCAGGCGCTGCGGAACCACCACCGAACCACCAGATGTTGGTGTCGACGATGTCTACGCTTTTGATAATAGCTGTCAGGACAGAAGCGAGACCATAGCCGGGGGTGCAGTGGGTGTGGAAATCAACGGGCACTTTGAGGGCAGCCTTCAGCTTCGGCATGAGCGTGAAAATCCTTGAGGGATTCACGAGGCCGGCCATATCTTTAAGCGTCACCATCTTCGCGCCGAGTTTCTCCATCTCGACGGCTTTGTTGACGAAATAGTCGTCGGTGAATATCTTTTCGTCATCGACGGTGCCTTTCGGGTCGATTGTATAGCATACGGCAGTGTCGGCGATGGCCGTGTTGCCGTTGAGCCCGTCGAAGTCGTTGATCATCTTGATCGAGCTCTTGATATTGTCGAGGTCGTTGAGAGCGTCGAAGATACGCATTACGTTGAGCCCGTTTTCGATAGCCTTCTTATAGAAACCTTCGAGAACGAAGTCGGGGTATGGGACGTAGCCGAAAAGGTTGCGGCCACGGGAGAGAGCAGAGAGAAGGGATATTCCCTTCATTGCCTTTGAGCATTCGCGGAGACGGACCCAAGGGCTTTCGCCGAGATAACGCATCACGGAATCGGGCACGGCGCCGCCCCATACCTCCATGATATAAAACTTAGCCTCGCGGTAGAGAGGGAGAAGCTTGTCGATATTCTCCTGCTTCATACGCGTGGCGAACAATGACTGCTGGCCGTCGCGCAGCGTCAAGTCTCTGATTTGAAGTTTCTTTGCCATTTCTATCGAGTGATTGTATTAATGACTTAGATAAGCCTCCGAGCGAATGAGAAACTATCCCGACCGCCAGGGGCATAAATTTTGGTCAAAGTTAGTGATAAAATTGCAAATACGGAAATTTTTCCGCAAAAGATTGGCTTATTTCTTGATGGCTCTTATAGCTGTTATAGCTCTTATAGCCATTATAGCTTTCATGGTTATTATTGCTTGATTTGTGGGATTGGGGGGAATTTGCTAATTTTACGGTGATTTTTTATTTAGAAGATATGTGGATTACATTGGCGTTGGTCTCGGCTTTGTGCCTGGGATTTTATGACATTTTCAAGAAGCTTTCAGTGAAAGGTAACGACGTGCTGATGGTGTTGATGCTCAACACTGTTTTCGGGGTGTTGTATATGTCGCCGTTTCTTATATCCGGAATATGCGAGGGCAATTATGGTTTCGGAAACACGGCTACGGGTCATCTCCTGATTTTGCTAAAGTCGGTAATCGTATTGGGGTCGTGGCTTTTGGGGTATTTCGCAATAAAGCATCTTCCACTGACCGTGCAGGGACCTATCAATGCCTCGCGTCCGGTCATAGTGCTTGTCGGGGCCTTGCTGATATTCGGGGAACGTCTCAACTGGGTGCAATGGATAGGAATCGCCTTGGGATTTGCCTCATTGTTTCTCATATCCCGAATCGGCGCGAAGGAGGGATTTTCCCTCAAACATTCTAAGTGGATATGGATGTCGATAGGCGCAACGGTGCTTGGGGCTGTCAGTGCGCTCTACGACAAGTATCTTCTTGGCTACTATCATCCAGTGGAGGTGCAGGCATGGTATTCGCTTTATCAATGCTTCATCATGGTGGGCACGATATTAGTGCTCAGACGGCTTCATAAGGAGGGGAGCGGTTTTACCTGGAGATGGACCATTCCCTGCATAGCATTGTTTCTGACAGTGGCAGACCTTGCCTATTTTTATTCTCTTTCGCTGGAGGGATCGATGGTGGCCATAGTCTCCATGATAAGGAGAGGAAGCGTGATTGTCAGCTTTATTTACGGAGTCGTGGCTCTTCACGAAAAGAATATCAAATCCAAACTCATCGACCTCTGCGTGCTTCTTTTGAGCCTTGCGCTTCTCGTGGTAGGGTCGAGTCTATAGTTGCAAAAAAATGAAAAGAATAGGAATATTGAGCGACACCCATGGAAAATGGGACGACCGGTTTGGGCAATACTTCAGCGATTGCGATGAAGTGTGGCATGCCGGGGATATCGGCGATTACGCCATTGTGGAGCGACTGGAGGAGATTGTGCCTGTGGTCAGGGCCGTCAGCGGAAATATCGACCACGGGATGGTCAGACGTAAATGCGGAGAATTGGAGATATTCACCGTGGAGGGTGTCAAGGTCTTGCTGACGCATATCGGAGGCTATCCCAATCGATGGGCTCCGGGGATGAAAAAGATGCTTTCGGAGGAGGGAATCCGGCTGATGGTGGACGGACATTCCCATATTCTGAAAGTCATTTATGACAAGGAGCTTGGATTGCTACATGTCAATCCCGGAGCGGCGGGCGAAGCCGGATGGCATAGGGCGCGGACACTCGTGAAGCTGACAATCGACGGAGAAGACATGAAGGATTGCGAAATCATAGAGCTTGGATAAGGGGTAACGGAGAAAACATTCAGGGAGATGGCTTGTTTATATATCAAAAACGAGTCATTATGAAGAAAACATTGCTTTTTTTATGCATGCTTTTGAGCATTGCATTTGCAAGGGGACAAGAAAATATCCCTTACACGGAACTTAACTACAATGTGCATTATCATTGGGGTCTGATAGATGTCTCAATCGCCCACGGGCTGGTCACTATAGAGAAGAATGGGGAGAACTTCGTCGGGACGCTCGACGGCAACAGCATCCCATGGAACGGCAGGGTATTCTGTGTCAGCGACACTCTTAAAGCCGCCTTGACCCCCAATCTCGAAAGAATCGACTACGTCAACGGCTGGTATCTCAAGCCCAAAACAAACATTTATCGCAGCTCACAGTTTGATCCCAACAACCCGATATTCTACAAAAATATAAAAGGGGAGGGAAAACTTGACGCCAGCGGCGAGACAATGGAGGCAATCGACATTACCGCCAATATGCTTTCGCTGTTCTATTATTTCCGCGTGCTTGACTTCCCGAAAATGAAAGACGGCGACGTAGTGGCAATCCCAATCCAAGGTGCGGAAGGCTCGCAGGAGGTCAGGGTGACTTACAAAGGGCGGTCGACATTCAATGTCGGCGACAATCATTACCAGACGTATCTTGTCGCGTTTGAATTCAGCTATAGAGGGGCCATGAGCGGCTACACGGTGGAGACCCAGATTTCATCAGAGAGCAGGATCCCTCTACGTTTTTCGTCGAGTCTGCCGATAGGTCATGTCGAAATGACATATCAAGAATGATAGCGAATCACAGCCCTCTCTCCTCCAGCTGCTCCACCGGCTCATCCTGAGAATTCTGTTGAAGAATCCTCGTGCGGAATTCGGTCGGGGTCATGCCCATCACGCGTTTAAACGAAGTGGAGAAATGTGGCTGAGACGTGAACCCCAGACTATATGCCACCCGCGTGATGTCGATGTCGTGTCGTCGCAACAGCTCGCATGCACGTTTAACTCTGACGCTCCGGATAAAATCGCTTGGCGACATGCCCACGAGTTGCTTCATCCTTCGATGCAGATGGGCCCTGGAGATGCCGATTTCGTCACTAAGACTCTCGACGCTAAGATTGTTGTCGTCGATATGCTTTTCGATAGCCTTGGTCACTTTTTCAATGAGCGATTCGTCATTGCCTTTGATTTCAGGCAACGCGATTTCTTCCGCCGGCTTCATCATGCCGGAGTATTTCCCTTTCACTCTCTGCCTGTTGCGAATAAGATTTCCGGCCATGGAGAACAGTTCTCCAATGTCGAACGGCTTGGCGACATATCCGTCGGCCCCGAGCTGCCAACCGGAAAGACGGTCGGCAACTTCAGCCCGGGAACTGAGTAGAATCACGGGAATGTGGCTGGTGTCGGCATTTGACTTAAGAGTGCGGAGAAGGGTGAGCCCATCCATGACGGGCATCATGACATCGCTTACGATAATGTCGATGTCATTGCCTAATAAAGCTTTCATGGCTTCGCTGCCATTTGCCGCCTCCATCACCTTCCACGATTTTGCGAAATTGGAGGCAATATATTCGCGTAATTCCTTATCGTCGTCAACGATAAGGATTTTTCTCGGTGAGAAATTTTTTGAGACGGACCCTGTGTTGGCTCCGGATTCTATTTGCAAGGGATGATTGTCGGGGGAATCGCAAATATCGTGTTTCCCTTCTGCGGAAGATTCCGGAGTCTCTGCCATCTTCAATTCCTTGGGGGAGAGATGGGATTTCCCGAGAGGGATTCTGACCGTAAAGACGCTTCCACGTATTCCATCGTCTCTGTTCCTGGCATTCAGGGAGCCATGATGAAGCAAGACAAGCTGGCGGGCAAGGTCGAGACCGATCCCGAATCCGGCGACGCGTCTGCTTGCCTGATAGAAACGTTCGAAAATCTTGTCAATATGCTTGGGATCGAGGCCTATGCCGGTGTCGGTCACGGATATTTCGGCGCACTCTCCGATTTGCGGGTCATGTGCAACACATGTCCTTACTTCAATCTTTCCTTCATCGGGGGTATATTTTATAGCGTTGGTGATGAGATTGACAATTACCTTATCGAAATTCATACGGTCGATCCATACTTCAGGTGTATCATCCTGCAGGACAGCTGACACTGTGATATTTTTACTCTGTGCCATGGGGCGATACAGGTCGATAATCTCCGTCGCGAAGCCATTGATGTCGGTAGGCTCCATAGAGAGCGTTTTCCTTCCCTTGTCGATCTTGCGGATTTCAAGCAGCTGGTTGGCGAGTCTGAGGATTCGCTCTGCATTCCGGCAAGCCCTGCCCAACATGTCTTTCGACTCCTTGTCGAGGTCCTTTTCCCGGAGAAGAGTCTTCAACGGGCTGATTATGCAGGTGATCGGAGAACGAATCTCATGGGATATATCCATAAAAAATTTGATTTTCGCATCGTTGATGCGTTCGAGATTCCTCTTCCGGTAGAGCTTGAACAGGATAACTGCAATCCCTGCGGCTACCAGGGCATAGAGGCATTTGGCAAATATGGAGAGATACCATGGCGGCGTCACGTAGACAGACAACTCAGTGACCGGGGAGAGCTCCCCATTGTCGGAAGCCCTGATGAAGACTTTGTGTCGGCCATAGGATAGTTTTGGGATGACAATCTGGCTGTTGCCCGGGGTCTTGGTGTTCCAGACCTTGTCTCCGTCCATTCGCCATTCAAACGCCACATTCTCAGGGCCTCTGAAATCCATTGTCGAGACTTTTATCAGAAGATTGTTGTCGTTGTGCGACAGCCGGACTTCGCGATATCCTGTTGATGGGTCGGGCGTCAGTGACTTTTCCCCGTCGATTGTTTCCTTCTCCGTCAGTTTGTTGCCGTTCAGGAAGATTCCGGTTATAAAGACCGGTTTGTCCATCTTGACAGTCTTCACTAAGGAGGGCTTGAAAAACGTGAGACCTCTATTACCGACAAAGCACATCTCATCGCGTCGCTTATCAAACATCGAATAGTGGAAAGCTGTTTCGGAGAGACCGTAGCCACCGTGGATGGACGTAATCATGCCGGATTCGGGATTATAGCGAGTCATTCCCAGCATTGTCCCGATCCAGACAGTGCCAAGATTGTCGATTTGAATGGTGCGCACGTCGTTGTCCGCGAGTCCGTCAGCGTTCGTGAGACGGCGGAGAATGCGGTCGTTGTCGGGGTCGTAGATGATAAGCCCGTTGCTTGTGCCGAGAAGGAGTCGGCCATCATTGGTTTCGCTGATGGCATAAATAGACATTTTCTTGAATGCGTCTTGGTCGATTTTGCGGAATTTGCCTCTTTTCGTATCGAAGCACGACAATCCGCTGAAATGTCCGAGCCAGAGACGTCCCTTCTTTCCTGCCAAAGAGGAGCTGATCCAATTGCTGTAGAGATTTTCAGAACCCGGCTTTTCGGAATGGTGCTCGGTTAGTGTGCCTGTATCGGGATTGAAAACGAACAGACTCTCGCCGATTATGGAGATGAATAGATCGGAGGAGTCTTCGAATTTATTGATATGGAAAGTATCGGTGAATTTGTCAAGGGATAGTATTTTTTCGGTTTTTCCGTTGTCTATGTCCGTTTTTCGCAGAGTTCCGTTGCTTGAAACGGAGTATAGGATGCGGTTGTCGGCATTAAGAATTGCCCTGATGTCATGCTGACCGTCGATGTTGACGCTTCGGATTATCTTATTATCGTGGGAAACCTCCACGATATTTCCATCCTCCAGGGCGAGCCAAATGCCATCTTTGGAAAACTCTGCCGCGTTGATGCCGCCCCGAAAACCCGGAATGGAAGATGCAAGCAGAAAGAAATTGAAAGGAAGAGGCTTATGCGGAGCCATTATGACTCCATGGTAGTCGCATCCAATCCATAGGTTGTCGGAGGAATCCAAGTATATGGCTCCGATTTTTGCCTTTGAGATATCGATGTCGGCATTGAAGAAGCGTGAGCAACGGCGCAGTTTCATGCTGTCGGGATGAATCTTCCATAGTCCTTTGTTGGAAGCGACGATTGCTGTCCGATTGTCTCGCAGTTGCAGGGACGTTATTATAGCGCTGCCCATATCACTGACGTCAATCGGAGTTGAAACCGTTGTTTTCGTGTTGAACAGAATAATTGATTTTGAACTGTAAACCAGGATTTCGTCGTTGGAATACTTTCTGAGTCCGAGTATGAACGTGTCACATATCGGGAAATTAGTCAGATTTCCGTTTTGTTTGAGCATTTGCAACTTGCCGGAATGAGTCCCCATAAAAATGGTCTTGTCGTCGTCGACCAACAAGGAATTTCCTTCGAAGCGAGGACCGAATGTGGCCAGTCTCATGGCTTCGTGGGTCGACGGTTCGTCGGTCATTCTTTCGGGGTCAAAAAGATACAGACCATTGCCCGCAACGATGAATAAGATAGTTCCGTCGTCTTGTTGGGCGATGTCGATTATGTAGCCGTCGAGCTTTTCAGACGGGGGCAGCTTGATTAGGCGGAACGTATCGGAGGCCGGATCGAAATAATTAAGGCCATTGGCAGTCCCGACCCAAATTCTTCCGCTCTTGTCGCAAAATACGCGTCTCACGCGGTTGTCGCTAATGGAGCCGGGATTGTTTTGATCCTTTCGGAACACCTCGTGGTTGGCTCCATCGAACTTGATCAGCCCTGATTCAGTGGCAATCCAAATAAATCCGTTGCGGTCACGACAGAAATCATGATAAAACAATGATGATGAATTAGGGGAGGCGTTATAGGTGCGTGTAGCCTTCTTTATGGAATTATTGCAACCTTCATCAGAGACATTCGAGGCATACGTAATCCCGTCAAGGAGACAAAATGCCAGAGTGGTCAGTATTATGGAAAGGAACTTTAAGTTCATATGAATTTTTATGGATTGGATGGTGTTATATTCGGTGGTGCAAAATTAAGTTTTTTGGATGGGATATCCGCTATTTTCAGTGTTAAAAAGCGAAGATGTAACGTAGGGGAATGGATTTGATACGATGGAAAGCCGACATGATTATTATCGTAATGAGGTTGCAACCAGATTGTTTTGTCGCGAGGGGATAAAATTCATAACTTTGCAGAAAAAGACAACATTTTCAAACCGACAATAAAAATGAGAAAAACTTATCTTGCGACAGCCCTTCTCGTGGCAGTCGCCACCATGACAACTCCGGCGCAGGCTGCCGACGCGACATCTGTAGTGGCCACTACGGTCATTCCCGAAGCTCAATATCCAAGGGTGCATCCCGACGGGAAGGCGGAGTTCCGCCTGCATGCTCCCGGGGCAAAGGATGTGAAAGTGGACATCTGCGGGAAGAAATACGACATGACCCGAGATGCAGACGGCAACTGGACCGCCACTACTGATCCGCTTGTCGTAGGCTTTCATTATTATTTTTTGCTTGTTGACGGCGTGAGCGTCATCGATCCCGCAAGCGAGGCTTTTTATGGGTGCGGGCGCATGTCGGGAGGAATAGAGATTCCGGAAAGCACGGAGGCGTCGGCATATTATACGTTTAATCCCGAGACGAGGCATGGACAGGTGAGGGAATGCCAATACTTCTCCAAGACTGAAAATGCGGCCCGACGCTGCTTTATCTATACTCCCGCCGAATATGAGACATCGGGCGACAAGCGTTATCCCGTGCTTTATCTACAACACGGCATGGGAGAGGATGAGCGCGGCTGGCATCAGCAGGGGATGATGGCCAATATTCTTGACAACCAGATAGCCGCAGGGAAGTGCGAGCCGATGATTGTCGTGATGGATTATGGCAACTGCGGATATATCCACGGCGCAAGGAAAGGGGAGAAGCGCGATGATTTCGGGGCAACGTTCACGCCGATACTCCTCAACGACATCATCCCTTATATAGACTCTACTTTCCGCACGAAGACCGACCGCGACAACCGCGCCATGGCAGGCCTGTCGTGGGGAGGTCACCAGACACTTCAGACCACTCTTTATAATCTTGACAAATTCGCGCATATCGGCACGTTCAGCGGTGCTCTCTTCTTCGATCCCGCGAAGATAAAGGAACTTTATGGAGGGGTGTTTGCAGACGCAGGCAGCTTCAACAGCAGGGTGAAGACCCTGTTTCTTGGAATCGGTTCGGAGGAGAATTTCGGTACGGAAAAGATAAGCGCCGCCCTGACCGAAGCCGGCATAAACAATACTTTATACATTTCCCCGGGGACGCATCATGAATGGCTCACGTGGCGCCGCTGTCTTAACGAATTCCTTCCTTTGATATTCAAATAAAGTCATGAGAAAAGCAATAATCTTAATCATGGCGTCAGTGCTATCTCCTTGGACTTGTTTGCAAGCTGAGGAATATTCTGTTGACGGCGGCAAAGACTGCAAGGTGAAGGGAGTGTCGGTGATGACTAATCCCGTGATATGGGCGGATGCCCCCGATCCTGACGTGATAAGGGTTGGGGATGATTATTACATGGTCACGACGACGATGCACCTTATGCCGGGTTGCCCGGTCATGCATTCCAAGGACCTTGTCAACTGGGAGACAATATCCTACGTGTTTGACACCCTCGACGACACTCCGAAATATCGTATGGAGGGAGGGACAGTCTATGGCAAAGGGCAATGGGCCACTTCGATACGGTATCACGACGGGATGTTCTACGTGCTTTTCTCTCCCAACGACCATCCTTACAAATCATATGTCTATACCGCATCCGATCCAAAGGGACCGTGGAAGGTGCATTCCCGGTTGCCCCATTTTCATGATTCGTCGCTTCTTTTTGACGACGATGGACGAGTCTACATATATTCTGGGTCGGGGACAATACATCTCACGGAGCTGGAGGCCGACCTTTCGGGAGTGAAAGCAGGCGGAGTGAACATGGATGTCATATCTCCCGACGAGGAGTCGCGCGGACTGCATGAAGGCACGAGAGTCGTGAAGCACAATGGCAAATACTATGCCATGGTCATCAACTGGCCGAAGACCGGGAGGCGGCAACTTTGCTATCGGGCAGACAAGATAACGGGGCCGTATGAAAAAATGACTGTGCTAAAGGATAATTTCGGCGGTTTTCCGAATCTTGCGCAAGGATGCATAGTTGACGGAACGGAAGGCGATTGGTGGGCCATGATATTCCAGGACCGCGGAGCAGTAGGGAGGGTTCTGACGCTTAGTCCGGTGGCATGGAAGGACGGTTGGCCCATGGTCGGCCCGGAAGGGGAGGGGAAAGTGCCCCTTCACGTCAGCTACACAGCCAAATCCTGCAAGCCGACGGAACTGGTCAGTTCGGATTCTTTTGAGAGCGACCGCCTTGGCATCAATTGGCAATGGAATCACTGTCCCGACAATTCCGCATGGTCGTTGACGGAACGTCCCGGATATTTGCGCTTGCGCACGTCGAGAGTGGCGGATAATGTCTATGCCGCCCTCAACACTATATCGCAGCGAATGGAAGGTCCGGCATGCGACGGCTCCCTGCATCTCGACCTTTCCAACATGAAGGATGGCGATGTCGCGGGATTCGGGGCTTTCAACGGCCATTCGGCGTTACTTTCCGTCAAGGCTGAAAATGGAAAGAAATATCTTGTGCGTCACAACACAGTGGTCAATTTCAAGCCCGATTCCAAAATCATCAGCCATGTTGACGATGTGGAGGAGGAGAGGATAGAGATTCCTTCCGATGAGATCTATCTTAAGATTCTGGCGGATTTCCGCCTTGGCCGCGACGTGGCAAGTTGCCAATGGAGCTCCGACGGCAAAGATTGGAAGACTATCGGCAACGACTATAGAATGAGATACGATTACACCCGGCTTTTCATGGGACAGCGTTTCGCCATATACAATTATGCCACAAAAACTCCCGGTGGTTACGTAGACGTTGATTCGTTCGACTACCATTGCTATAAATGACACTTTAAGACAACTTGAATCTGATGGCAAGAAAAACTATGATAATATGTGCCGCCACGCTTGCTTTGGCATCGTGCGTCACTAAGAGTCCGGATATGGAGACAAAAATTGATGAACTGTATGCTAAAATGACTCAAGGGGAGAGAATCGCTCAGTTGAGAAGCTGCTATATGGATGACTTGTTCGCCCCGGACGGCAAGCTCGACACTGTCAAGTGCCGTGAGCTTATTCCGGACGGAATCGGCCAGTTTTCCCAGTTTGCGAGCCAGAAAATGATGGATGCCAATACTTTGCGCGACAGGGTGGCGGCGGTTCAGGATTGGATAAAGGAGAACACTCCCAACGGCATACCCGTGATGCCCCATGAAGAGGTGTTGAGTGGGGTCAACACGAGCGGATCCACGATTTATCCGCAGCAGATCGGTCAGGCTTGTTCGTTCAATACGGAGCTCGCCGAGCTGAAGACTCTCCAGACGGGCACAGCATTGAGGAAAATAGGCGGAACCTTATCGCTTTCCCCTATGGTCGACGTCTGCCGCACCCCGAGTTTCAACCGTCTGGAGGAATCTTATGGAGAAGACAGTTATCTGTCCGCTGCCATGGGAGTGGCTTTTGTGAAGGGCCTTCAGCAAGGCGATCTCCGTAAGGGAGTCGGCGCCTGCGCAAAGCATTATCTTGGATATGGGGGTGGCGGAGATGCCGGAGAGAAGGAACTCATGGAGGAGATTCTTCTTCCCCATGAGGCGATGATACGTCTTGCCGGCTGCGACGTGGTCATGCCCGGATATCATGCTTTTAAAGGCACGAACTGCGTGGCAAACGGCGAGATACTTCGAGATATTCTTCGCGGCTACGTTGGATTTGACGGAATGGTGGTAAGCGACTATACCGCCATCGACCAATTGCCGGACCTTTCCACCCAAGAAGAGAAGGCGGCAGCCGCGTTGAATGGCGGAAACGACGTAGACCTTCCTTTCGGAGCCAATTATGCCAGACTTCAGGAAGCTCTCGACAAAGGACTGGTGAAGGAGGAGGTTTTTGAGAAAGCTGTGAAAAACGTGCTTCGACATAAATTCCGTGCGGGGCTCTTCGACGACGATGCCTATCTCTACAGCAAGGAAAAAATTGTGCTCGACACGCCAGAGGAGCGGCAGACTGCCTATGACATAGCTTCGCAGTCGGTCATTTTGCTTGAAAACAATGGCATACTCCCGCTGAAGGAAAACAGCAACATTCTGCTGACCGGTCCGAATGCCAACACAATGTGGGCCATGTGTGGAGACTATACCTATCCTGCGATGGCTTATTTCTGGAAAATGGTGACCGACAGCCTTGACAATCCTCACGTTGTTCCCTTGCTGGAGGGTATGAAGAACCGCCGGCCGGAGGGTGTCAACGTGACTTATTCAAGGGGATGCGACTGGACGGAAGAGGTGGAGACCAGATATTCCGCTTCCGGCGATGCCCGTGCATGGGAATATAAGCTTCTTCACCGTAAGGTGGATTCCGGCGAGAAAGCCGACAAGGCGGAGGCTTTGAGGCTTGCCAAGGATGCTGATGTAATTGTCGCCGCTGTCGGTGAGAACGTGATGCTGTCTGGTGAGAACCGTGACCGGCAAGGACTTAAATTGCCGGGGAAGCAACAGCAATTCGTGGAGGAGCTTATAGCCACAGGAAAACC
This sequence comes from Muribaculaceae bacterium, assembly GCA_009775375.1. Classification (GTDB taxonomy): domain Bacteria; phylum Bacteroidota; class Bacteroidia; order Bacteroidales; family Muribaculaceae; genus Lepagella. Next base: position 46,200 of record VSPO01000003.1, read on the forward strand.
GGTGGTGCTTGTTGTCTTTGGAGGCAGGGCACAGGTCATATCTGAAATCGCTCCGCGATGCGCAGCCGTTATCCAGGCCTGGTATCCTGGAGAGGAGGGTGGAAATGCCGTGGCTGATATCCTCTACGGCAAAATCTCCCCTTCAGCCAAACTTTCAGTCAGCTATCCCAACACTGAAATCTATGAGCCGATATGCTATAATTATAGCGAAGGCAAAGACCCACGCGTGGCGTGGGAGTTCGGTTACGGTAAGAGCTACACCACTTTCGACTATAAAAACCTGACGGTGGAACCTGAGATTCCGACTGACTCGGAATCTGTCGAAATCTCTTTCGACGTGACTAATACCGGAAATATGAAAGGCGACGAGATAGCACAGATATATCTGTCGCCGAAGGGAGATAACCAAAATATCCGTCCGATCCAGCTTCAGGGCTTTGCCCGGGTGTCGCTGAATCCCGGAGAGACCAAGAAAGTGAAGGTGAAACTATTTACAGAGCAGTTCGGCTACTATAGCAACTCCGGCAAAAGGCAGTGGAACATCGAGTCTGGCGATTTCATAGTCAAGATAGGCGCCTCGTCGCAAGACATCCGGCTGCGTAGTGACGTGTCGCTGAAGGGTGCGAAGGTCGAGAAACCCTTGAGAGAGCATTATCTCTCTGTGGCAGAACAATGAATTGCGGGGTTGGAGTGAAGACCCATTGCAAATTTAAGTATAAAAGAATAAACTAATAAAAAGAATAAATTAATATTAGTTATGAAACGTATTTTGTCAGTTTTGGCATTGCTGTCTTCCTTGGGGGCGTATTCCCAGCTCCCGGACCTCAATATGCCGTTGGTCCAGACCAAATTCACGGCCGATCCTGCGCCTGTTGTCGTGAACGATACTGTCTACCTATACACCACTCACGACGAGGACAATGCCGAAGGTTTTGCCATGCGCGACTGGCTTCTCTACACTTCGACCGATATGGTCAACTGGCAGGACAGGGGAGCCGTGGCGTCGTTGAAAGATTTCAAATGGTATGACGGCGACAATGGCGCCTGGGCAGAGCAGGTGGTCTTCCGCGACGGCAAATGGTATATGTATTGCCCGATTCATGGACATGGAATCGGGGTTCTCGTTGCCGATTCTCCCTATGGCCCTTTTAAAGACCCCATCGGAAAGCCACTTGTCTGGCAGAAGGAACATTGGGATGATATCGATCCGACCGTCTGGGTCGACGATGACGGCCAGGCATACATGTATTGGGGAAATCCCAGCCTGTATTGTGTCAAGCTTAACCCCGATATGGTGTCGTATTCGGGAGAAATAGTCAAGTTCCCCAAGATAGAAGACTATCAGGAGGGACCATGGTTCTACAAGCGCGGCGATAAGTATTATCTTGCTTTCGCGTCCACATGTTGTCCTGAGGGAATCGGGTATGCCATGAGCGACAATCCAATGGGGCCGTGGGAATATAAAGGGCATATAATGGACCATACGCCACGCACGCGGGGAAACCATCCCGGAATCATCGACTACAAGGGTAAATCTTACTGTTTCGGCTTGAACTATGACGTGTTCCGTCTTGACGAAAGCCGTCATGCCGAACGGCGTTCCGTTTCGGCTGCCGAAATGGAGTATAATCCTGACGGGACAATCAAGGAGTTGCCATATTTCCAGGATTGCAAGCTGACGCAAATCTCGACGTTTGATCCTTATCGCGAAGTAGAAGCCGAGACAATGGCATGGGGCTATGGGCTGAAGACGATTCCTAAGAATCCGTGGGGACCGGAACGTTGGAATCAGCTTGTGACCAATATCGATGATGGGGAATATATCATGGTGAAGGGTGTCGACTTCGGAAAAGGAGCGAGAGAATTTAATGTAAAGGCTTCGTCACATCTTTATGGAGGAGACCTTGAGATCAGGGTGGATTCTCCCGACGGTCCGTTGGCCGGCTTCGTGAAAATCGGAAACACCAAAGACGAGTTGCTTGGTTTCTCCACTCCCGTCACGGGGCTTTCCGGGATTCACGACCTTTATCTAGTCTTCAAGGGAAATGAAAGACAAAAGCGAAATCTTTTCAATCTCGACTCCTGGAGATTCAGACGGGCAGACTGAGCCTGCGAAGAGCTTCCACAGCATCGAATCAGAGCCTGAAGGCCGGCGCAGAATGTCTTGTGCCGGCCTTTTTCGGGGTTATTTTTAGCCACCGACGGTGTCGATTTATGTCGTTCCCAAAAAAAATGATGAAAAATGCTAATAAGTGTGTCTTGGAGTAATGTGTTGATATTCAAGTGTGATGTGACGAATATGAATCGATATGAGACGAATTTTCAGGATATGTGACAACAGACAATATTTATGAAACATAATTATTAGAAGTGATGGCGATGCGATTGTAATTTTGCGTCAGAAATTTTAAACGAAACCAGCATGAGAATGAGCAACCTTTCAATCTGCGCCATGGCGATAAGCTCGGCATTCCTGACAATGACAGCGTGTGGCAGGGCTTCGGCAAGCGAAACAGAGCCGCAACCTGAGGCCGCGATATTCGAATCGTTCACCTACAAGGGCAATGATGATTTCTACAACAGGAATCCCCTGCCCGATAAAGAGTCGTTCTACAATCCGATTCTTCCAGGATGGTATTCCGACCCATCTATATGTACCAACGGCGAGGGGGACTATTATATAGCAACCTCCACTTTCACCTACGTGCCGGGAGTGCCCGTTTTCCATAGCCGTGATTTGGTCAACTGGAAACGCGTAGGCCACGTCCTGACTCGCGAGTCGCAGATGAAGAATTTCCGACATCAGCACGTCAGCGGCGGTATTTTCGCCCCGGACCTTAAATATAATCCCGCCAACAAGACGTATTATATGATCACGACCAATGTCGGCGCCGGCAACTTTTTCGTGAAGGCCACGGATCCGGCAGGAGAATGGAGCGATCCGATATATCTTCCGGAGGTGCAGGGCATCGACCCCTCATTCTTCTTCGACACCGACGGCCGTGCTTATATAGTCAACAACGATGACGCCCCTGACGGGAAACCGGAATATCCGGGCCATCGCACTGTGCGCGTCGTGGAGTTTGACACGAAGACCGACAAATGCATTGGTGAGCGCAAAATTATCGTCAACAAAGGCTGGCGTCCGCAAGACAAGCCAATATGGTGTGAAGGACCACACATATATAATATCGACGGGACCTATTATCTTATGACCGCCGAAGGGGGCACGGGCGACTGGCATAGCGAGGTGATATATAAAGGAACATCTCCGATGGGTCCTTTCGTGCCTTGGGAAGGCAATCCCATCCTGACGCAGCGCGACCTTCCCAAAGACCGCGATATGCCGATTACGTGTGCCGGACATGCCGATCTTGTCCAGACTAAGGAGGGGGATTGGTGGGCAGTGTTCCTGGCATGCCGACCTACTGAAGATGGATTCGAGAACCTCGGACGCGAGACGTTTATGCTTCCCGTGGAATGGACAGACGACAAATGGCCGGTCATCACGCGTCACGGCGAGACCATTCCGATGATTTCACGCCGTAGCGGAGTAGAAAGAGGTGACAGCGTCACTTTCGGTAACTTTGAATGGACCGACAATTTCGATGCTCCCGCACTTAACCAAGAATGGTTGTCGCTCAGAGGAGATATCTCATCAATGTATTCACTGACTTCACCGCAGGGATACTTGACGCTCAAATGCTCTGAAGTGGCTCCTACAGAGAAAGACATAGCGTCTTACCTTGGTCGGCGCGTGCAGCATCATCAATACGAGTGCGCAACCCACATGGTGTTTGAGCCTGCTGATTCCACCCAGCTTGCCGGACTTCTTGTGATGAAAGACGAGACCCATCAATATCAACTTGCCAAAACCCATGACGGTACCAACGGGATAGTGGTGCTGAGAAAAGTTGACGATAAAAATATCTCCAACGTTGCCTCCGCAACATTGCCGGAAGAGGGGAATGGGATCGACCTGAAGGTCGTCTCCGACGGCAGGCACTACAGCTTCCATTATTCCACTGACCGTGGAGCCAATTGGACTCAGCTTGCAGACAAGGTTGACGCACGCCACACATCAACGGCTGCGGCCGGAGGATTCACAGGCACGACGATCGGCCCGTTTGCAGTAAAGGCAAAGTCATTGTCGACGGAAAACGTGGCACAGGCTGAGATATAAAAGTGAATAGCATTATCATAAGGTAGATATATGATTGTTTGATTAGGTTGATTTTGCAATCGATAGCATGGCGTGGGGGAGGATTCTGCCCCGCAGCCATGCATCAACCGCAAGGACTTGCTGATCAGGTCAGATGAAAACTAACCGGAATGATAATACTCCCGATTAATTAATATAAACCTCAAATCTAAATAATTACCGACAAGAAAAAGACAAAACCCTAAATCCCAAACCTACGAGCGAGGCTACGCAAGAGCCAAACTCAAAAAACATGAATTATAACCAATAATTTACTCAAACTAACGAAATGACGAATGTTAACAATCAATTAAGATGCATTCTGCTCCTGGCGGTGTTTGTGTGTTTCGGGGCTTTAGCCACGTTGGCACGGACAGTGAAAGGAACAGTCATCGACGACACCGGCGAGGCTCTCATCGGTGTGACAGTCGCAGTGAAAGGAATGCCGGCCAAGGGAACCGTCACGGATATTGACGGCAACTACACCCTCGAAGTGCCTGACAAGAAAGACGCGACGATAGTTTTCTCGTATATCGGAATGCTTACGGTAGAGGAGAAAATCGACGGACGCAGCGTGATCAACGTCACGATGAAAACAAACAGCGAGCAGCTTGAAGACCTCGTGGTGGTGGGCTATGGCCAGCAGAAAAAAGCTTCCGTAGTGGGAGCCATTACGCAGACCACCGGGGAAGTGCTTGAAAGAGCTGCCGGTATCCACGACATCTCCGCCGCGCTGACGGGTAACCTCCCCGGCGTGGTGACGGTGCAGTCTTCCGGTATGCCTGGCGACGAGAGCGCAAAAATCACAATCCGCGGGGCCAGCTCCTGGAACAACAGCGACCCCCTCGTGCTCGTTGACGGCGTAGAACGCGACATGAACAGCGTGGACGTAAGCTCCGTGAAATCAATCTCCGTACTGAAGGACGCATCCGCCACGGCCGTTTACGGTGTGAAAGGTGCCAACGGCGTTGTGCTTATCACGACGAAACGTGGCCAGGAGGGACGCGCAAAAATCGACGTTGGTTTCACGGCCACGATGAAGACCGTCTCCAAGCTCCCCGACAAGGCGGACTCCTATGATGCCCTCATGATGCGCAACAAAGCCATCCTTCATGAGCTTCCCATCAATCCTTCCTCTTGGAGCTATATGACTCCCGAAGCAATTGCCTACAAGTATCGCCATCCAGCCAATCTTGAGGAATTCGAACGTTATCCCAACGTCGACTGGCAGGACTATCTTTTCAAGAAGCATGCAATGTCCTACAACGGCAACGTCTCAATCAGCGGCGGTACGAAATTCGTGCGCTACTTCGCGGTCATCGACTTCGTGCATGAGGGCGACCTTTTCCGCAATATCGAAAACGGACGCAGCTACGACACAGGCTTCGGCTACAACCGTATCAACGCCCGCTCGAATCTTGACTTCAATCTGACCCCTACGACTACATTCAAAGTGAATCTCGCAGGTTCGACGGGTCAGAAGCGAAGCACGTGGCCAAACGACGGCAACTCATTCGATCAGGGCAACTGGAACAACCAGCAGGTGTGGGCCGGTGTCTACAACATCGCCCCCGACGTATTCCGTCCTATCTATTCCGACGGATCATTCGGCTACTATCCCGCATTCAAGAGCCAGGTGGCCAACTCAGCCGAGCAGCTTGCCATGGGCGGCGCTTTCAAGACCACCAACACCCGCATCAACACCGACTTCATCCTCAACCAGGATCTCGGCTTCATTACGGAAGGATTGAATTTCATGGGAATGATCTCCTGGGACAACCGCTTCGTGGAGGCTCAAAGAGGCGTCAACGACCTTTACCACAGCCCCCAGCACAAATGGATCGATCCCGAGACTGGCATGGCTCAGACAGAGACATCTTTCGACAAGACAACAATGTTTGACTACATCCCCGGAAGCCAGTGGACCACACAGGGCGGCTCGGTGCAAGACTGGAACACTGTGCGCAATCTCAACTATCAGCTCCAGCTCAACTGGAACCGCGAGTTTGGCAAAAACAATATCGGCGTGACCGGCGTATGGACCCGTCAGGAAGTCGCCACGGGCAACATGATTCCCATCCGCAGGGAAGACTGGGTGTTCCGTACGACCTATAATTTCGACGACCGTTACTTCGTGGAATACAACGGTGCATACAACGGCTCTGAGAAATTCGGCAAAGGCTTCCGTTTTGGCTTCTTCAACTCCGGGGCTATCGGCTGGCGTCCGTCGCAAGAGAAATTCTGGCGCTCGCTCGGCCTCGACAATTGGTGGCAGGAGCTCAAGATACGTGCATCCTATGGCGAAATCGGCGACGATACCGGAGCTCGCTTCCTTTACATGGATCAATGGGCATACGGTGGCAACACCAAGATGGTTTCAACTGGATATGGCGACACCGCCATACCCGGAGTATATGCCGACGGCAGTATCTACTCGTATTATCGCCAAAGCGCGCTCGGCAATCCCGACGCACATTGGGAAAAGGTGAAGAAGATGAACCTCGGTATCGATTTCTCATTCCTCAACAGCATGATTGCCGGTACGGTGGAAATTTTCAAAGACAAGCGTGACGACATTCTTATCAACGGCAATGACCGCGCGATGCCTTCAATCTTCGGACAGACCCCTCCGACCGCCAATCTCGGCAAGGCAGAGGTGTCGGGTTATGAATTTGAGCTTCGTTTCAGTAAGAATATTAATCCCGACATGCGCATATGGGCCAACCTCAATATGACGCACGCCTCCAACAAGATTATATTCCGTGATGACCCTGACCTTAAACCATCCTATCAGAAACAGGCGGGCTTTGCCATCGGTCAGACCCACTCGCATATCAACGGCGGTTTCATGGGTTCGATGGATGAACTTTATGGTTCTCCGGTTCATGACGTCAACAATGGCGGCCGTCTTCCCGGCGACTATTATATCGTTGACTTCAACGGCGATGGCAAGGTAGACGTGGAGGATTCCGCACCTTATGGATATACAGGCACTCCGCAGAACACCTACAACGCCACCGTAGGCTTCGAATGGAAAGGATTCAGCGCATTCGTGCAGTTCTATGGCGTGACCAATGTTACGCGCGACGTAGGCTTGACATCCTTCAGCCACAACACCAACAACGTCTACAACCTCGGGTCATGGTGGAATGGCTATGACCTTGACGGCGACGTGCTGCTTCCCCGCTGGTATTCTCAGGTCAGCTCCTACAGCAACGGCACACAGTATCTCTACGACGGCTCATACGTCCGCTTGAAGAATGCTGAAATCGCCTACACCTGGAATGGGGGCTGGATCAAGAAGATAGGCTTGTCTTCGTTGAAAGTTTATCTCAACGGCAACAACCTATGGCTATGGTCGAGAATGCCCGATGACCGCGAATCCAACTTCTCAGGAGGCGGAGGCTCGGGAGCTTATCCCACAATGCGTCGTTTCAATTTCGGCATCAAGTTCAATCTCTAACCCCGATTTCAATTATGAACAAAATATTAAAAGCGGTAGCGTCTGTAGCTTTCGGACTGACATTCATGGCGGGATTCTCCTCATGCGAGGATTATCTCGACAAGGAGCCGGCATCCGACGTGTCGGCAGACACTCCATTCAAGAATTTCACCAACATGCAGGGGTATGTGGAGGAGATCTACAATTGTATCCCCGACAAGGCCAAAGCTTATTGGACAAGCTCATGGAATCTCGGCGACGACGAAATCATGAACCCCCAGGCAGAGACCGATCGTCTTATCCAGACCCAGATCGACCTCGGCAACTACTATGCTTGGCAGGATAATCCCCAGTTCTGGTTCGCCGCTAAAAGAGACGGCCTCGACCCGACATCCAATAACTCGTTCAATCATCGCCTGTATGGCCACGCATGGTATTGCATTGCCAAGGCCAATAAAGGCATAGAGGAAATCGACAATTATTTCACCGGCACGTCGGAGGAAAAGAACCTGATTCTCGGTCAGCTTTATTTCTTCCGTGCATGGTATCATTTCGAAATGATGCAGTTCCTCGGCGGACTTCCTTATGTCGACAAGTCGTTCAACGCTGCTGAGTCTCCCCGTCTTGAGCGTCTTTCATATCAGGAATGCGCCGACATGGCTGCGGCCGACTTCAAGAAAGCTTCCGAACTCCTTCCTATAGATTGGGACAACACCACAGCCGGAAAGAAGACACTCGGCAAGAACGAGCTTCGCATCAACAAAATCACGGCTCTCGCTTATCTTGGCAAGAATTATCTTTGGGCTGCCAGCCCGCTGATGCAACATGGGGCGCAGACCGGCGGAACGAAAACCTACGACTACAGCGCAGAATACGCCAGACTGGCAGCAGATGCGTTCGGGCAGATAATCTCCCTTGTGCAGTCGGGCCAGACCCAGTATGAATTCGCCAAGTTCGAATATGACAACATCTATGACCACAAGAAGAAAGAGGGCGTTGACTACAGCTACAGCGAACTTTTCTTCACGGTCGGACGCAGCTGGCTTCAGCCCGGCGGCAAGGAGGCAATTCTCCGCGGTCCATCCGCAGGTTGGTCATTCACCCGCTACAACTTCTCCCGTACGTTCGGCCCCAACCAGCTTTGCGCCCAGGACAACCATATCCATCAGGCCACTGCCAACTACGTGAAGAACTACGGTATGGCCAATGGCCTTCCCCTCGATGACCCCGAATCCGGCTGGGATCCGAAGCATCCTTTCAAGGGCCGTGACCCCCGTTTCTACCACGACATCGTGTTTGACGGCGTGAAATATATCAATGCCGATCCCGATCCCGCCGACAAGGCAATGAAATATGCAGGCCTTGCCACAGGAGGGTCGATGAGAGCCGTGACCAACGCCAGCCGCTCCGGTTATTTCTATCAGAAGCTCGTGCCTCACACCTGCCAGAAATATGACGAAGGACAAGCCGACGGCTACGGTCCGAATCCACATGCCTACATTCCCTATATGCGTCTTGCCGACGTCTATCTGATGTATGCCGAGGCATGCGCCGTGTTGGGAGGTCCCAACGGCAAGTCGTCAAACTGCAGCCTGAGCGCGGCCGACGCCATCAACGTGCTTCGCGACCGTGTCGGCGCAGGGCATGTGGCAGCCAAGTTCACAGGCAATCAATTCATGGATGAGGTCCGCCGCGAGCGTGCCGTGGAGCTTGCGTTCGAAGGCTTCCGATTCAACGACCTTCAGCGTTGGCTACTCCTGACCGAGCCTGAGTATACCGTCAAGACATCGCAGGAATTCATCCGCGTCTCCGGAGCAGATGAGAGCTTCTTTACCAAAAACGACCCGGCTGAGGCTGAGGTGGCAGAGTTCCGCGAAGAAGTCATTCTGACCCGCAATTTCGACTCGAAGCATTATTGGTTCCCGCTTCTTCGCGACGACACCTATATATATGAGGGTTTCACGCAGAATCCCGGATGGTAAATTAAACCTAACCTTACGAGAAACATTATGATATCAAAATATAGAACAATTCTTCCTATGACCGCCGTCGCCGTTTTGGCCGCATCAGGCCCGACGGCAGCCTACGGCGAATCTTCCGACAGTCTGAATCTCGACAATCAGGTGCAAATGGGTTTCCACATGATTGACAAGAAAGATATGCTCGGCGGAGTCGAGGTGCTCGACCTGGAGAAGCTCATGGAGAAGAATTATATAAACGACCTCAACAACAGCACGATCTCAGGCTACGTTTCCGGCTTTAACGGCAATTCCCTCTGGGGCATGGATGCCGACAACGATAATGGCTTCCTCGTGCTAATCGACGGCGTGGCACGCGACATGAGCAATGTCTCTTCCACAGAGGTGAAGTCGATCACGTTTATGAAAGGAGCGGCCGCAACGGTGCTCTACGGTGCGCGTGCCGCAAAGGGAGTGATTTACATCACGACCAAGCGTGGCAAGAACGCCCCCCTCTCCATCAATGTGCGCGCCAACACAGGCTTGCACGTGGCTAAGTCTTATCCCGAATATCTGGGATCGGCCGAATATATGACCCTCTACAACGAGGCGCGTGCCAACGACGGTCTTGCCCCTTCCTACACTCCGGAGCAGATCTACAATACGTCTCTCGGCACCAATCCCTACCTATATCCCAACCTCGACATGTATTCGAAAGACTACGTGAAGAAGGCCTACAACCGCACCGACGCCACCCTCGAAATTTCCGGCGGCAATGAAAGGGCAAGATTCTACACTAACGTCAACTATTTCCGTCAGGGGGATTTCCTCAAATACGGTGAGGCTGACAAGAATTTCACCGACCGATTCAGCGTGCGTGGAAATATCGACGTCGATATCACCGATTGGGTCAGCGCCTACGTGAATGCAAGCGCGACTTTCTATGGGGCACGCTCCGCTCACGGCGACTATTGGGACGAGGCCACAAAACTGCGTCCCAACAGAATCTCCCCACTGATCCCTATCGAAATGGTCAACCCCGGAGCGTCGAACGCTCTCGACCTGATTGGCTCCACCAACAATATCTTCAACGGGTGTTTCCTCGCCGGAACGCAAATCGACAAGACCAATATCTTCGCCGATTATCTGGCAAAGGGCTACAATAAGTTCACGAGCCGCCAATTCCAGTTTGACACGGGAGTCAACGTTGACCTCGCCATGCTGACAAAGGGCTTGAGCTTCACGACAAAGTTTGCCGTAGACTATGCTACATCCTACGACACGAGCTACACAAATTCCTACATGACGTTTATCCCGACATGGTCAGATTTCAATGGATTCGACGAGATCACGTCGGTGACGACTGAAGGGAAGGATGAGCATTCCGGCATCCAGAACATCTCCAATTCCAGCAGCCGCCAGACAATCTACTGGTCGGGGCAGTTTGACTACCAGCGCACATTCGCCGATGTCCACAACTTCCACGCCCTTGCCGTCGCAGCCGGCTGGCAGCGCACGTTCTCCGGGCAATACCATCGTCTGAGCAGCGCCAACCTTGGTTTTGAGGTAGACTACAACTACGACCGCCGCTATTATGCCGACCTCGCCGTGACGGGCGTGCATTCATCCCGTCTCGCTCCCGGTCATCGTCAGGCATGGTCGCCATCCGCTACCCTTGGATGGCGTCTGACGGGGGAAGAATTCCTGAAAGACAACAATACCGTCAACGAGCTCGTTCTTTCAGTGTCGTGCGCCGTGCTCCATCAAGATATCGACATCAAAGACTACTATATGTATAGCGCCAACTATACGGAAGGCGGATGGTATAGCTGGGCTGTGGGCGGACGTCCCGCTGCTTATCCTAAGCGTGGAGAGAACACCGACCTGACATTCGTGAAGCGTAAAGAACTGACTGCCGGAATCCGTGGCGAGCTTTTCAACCGCCTGATAGATTTCAACGCGATGTTCTTCATGTATAAGACAGAGGGCTTGCTGAGCAATACATCGTCGAAATTCCCGACGTATTTCTCCACCTACTATCCCGAGGCTTCATTCGTGCCATATCTCAACCTCAACGACAACCGTCGCGTGGGATTCGACTTCGGAGTGAACTTCAAGAAGAATTTCGGAGAATTCGATTTTAAGCTTGGAGTGACCGGAACGTATTATGACACGAAGGCCACCAAACGTGACGAAGTATGGGCTTATGACTACCAATATCGCGAAGGAAAGCCAATCGACGGAATCTGGGGCTATAAGTGCCTTGGTTTCTTCAAGACCGACGAGGAGGCAGCCGCAGCCAATCAGGCAGCCCTCGGAAGCGCCGACCTCAAGGCGGGCGACCTTAAATATGCCGACATCAACAACGATGGAAAAGTCGACACCAACGACCAGGTCTATCTGACGAGAGGCGGATGGTATGGAAGCCCCTTCTTTATGGGCGTCAATCTCTCCGCATCGTGGAAAGGATTCACTTTGTTTGTCCACGGATTGGGCAGCTTCGGAGGCCATGGCACACTCAACGACAATTCCTATTATAAGATGGTGGGCGACGCCAAATATACGGCCGAAGCCCGCAACCGCTGGACTCCGGAGACCGCCGCAACAGCCACGATGCCGCGCTTGACCACCACCAACGGAGCCAACAACTACGTGACTTCCGACTTCTGGATCTACAGCACTGACCGTTTCGACATCGACAAGATACAGCTGACCTACGATTTCCCGAAATCAATCATACATGGGCCTATCGTGAAAGACCTTCAGCTCTACGTCAGCGTTGACGATCTCGTGACGATTGGCAAAAATCGCAAGATTCTCGAAAGGAACATCGGTTCAGCTCCGCAGACACGTTTCTATAATATCGGTGCACAAGTAACTTTCTAAACCCGACAAAATGAAAAAATTAGTAAAATACATAGCTGTCGCATCCTTAATGGCCGGATTCGCATCCTGCGACGATCTTTTCGATCCCGCCATTGAGAATATCAAAGATGTCAACGACATGGAGAAGGAGCCGGGTTATGCCGACGCCATTCTCGGCAGCGCCTACATACTCATGCCTTATGCATCTGTCCCTGAGAACGATGTTGCCACCGATGATGCCGTATCCAACGACATCGGCAATGCCTACCTCTCCATGGCCGGCGGCTCCTGGACTTCCCAGACCGGCGTTTCCGTCAACAACTGGCGCGACCGCAACGCCTCGATACAATACTGCAATCTCGTTCTTGAGCATGTCGACACCATTCAGTTTGCCGACGACGAGATTCTCAATGAGATGTTCCGCGACCGCGTCAAAGGGGAAGCATGCGGCCTACGTGCTCTCAATCTCTACTATCTGCTCCAGAACTATGGAGGCAAGATAGCCGACGGCACCCTCATGGGAGTGCCTATTTGGACAGTATCGTTTAATGCCAACTCGGAGCTCAATGTTGCCCGCAACACTTTTTCAGAGTGCATGGAGCAGATATTCTCCGACCTTGACGAGGCGATAACTCTTCTCCCCCTCGACTATAAAGACATCTCCGACGGGGAAGTGCCTCAGAAGTATGCATCCAAGGGAGTGAGCGCGGCTGTCTACAACCGTGTCAACGGCGCCACTACCGCGCTTCGTTTCTCGGGACGCATAGCCGAGGCTGTTGCCGCCCAGGCCGCCCTTCTCGCCGCAAGCCCCGCTTTCGGCGACCAGTCGGGCATATCATGGGAAGAAGCCGCTCGTCGCGCAGGAGTAGTCATCAATCGCATCGGAGGAGCTTCCGGCATCCCCGCAAACGGCCATCTTTGGTATACAGCCGAGCAGATCGGCAACAGCGTGACGGCCTCCGTCAACCATCCCGAAATCATCTGGCGCAGCGGAGCTGAAGACAACACCACCATCGAGGGCGATAACTTCCCTCCGTCGATTTATGGCAAGGGCCGTGTCAATCCTACCCAGAACCTTGTTGACGCTTTCCCCATGGCCAATGGCTATCCCATCAGCGACGCCCGCTCGGGATATGATTCCAAGAATCCCTATGCCGGCCGCGACCCGCGCCTTGCAGCGTATGTCGTCACCAACGGAAGCACCCTTGGCGTTAACGGTTCGACTATAAACACGGCAGCTGATTCCCCCAACAACGACGGAATCAACAAGGAATCGGGCTATTCAACCCGCACCGGTTACTATCTCCGCAAACTTCTCCGAGGAGACGTCAACCCCAACTCCACCAACGAGGTGAAGAAGCCGCACTATACCGCCCGCATCCGCTATACGGAAATCTTCCTGAATTATGCCGAGGCTGCCAACGAGGCATGGGGTCCGACAGGCGCCGGCTCCTATGGCTTCTCTGCCTACGACGTGATTAAGGCAATCCGAGAGCGTGCCGGAGTAGGAGTAGACAATGGCGACCCGTACCTCGAATCCGCAAAAGGCAGCAAGGATGCCATGCGTGAAATCATCCGCAACGAGCGCCGTCTTGAACTCTGCTTCGAAAACAAACGCTTCTGGGACCTTCGCCGCTGGAAGGCCAATCTCAACGAGACGGCCAAGGGCGTATCCATCAATGGCGTGACTTTCGACTATCTTGACGTTGAGCCACGCAAATACAGCGACTATATGATATATGGCCCGCTTCCCTACGACGATGTCCTGAAATTCAGCAATCTCCAGCAAAACTTGGGATGGTAGTCAAAAAAATTAATTACTTCAAACTGAAACAAACATGAGATATATAAAAGACGGCCTGATTTCAGGAATGGCGTTGCTCTTCGCAGTGGCGGCCGTATCCTGCAAAAACGGTGATAATGAATTCCCTGATTCCGAAAACGGTGTGACCACTTATTTCGCCAATCAGTATCCTTCGCGTTGCATAGTGTTGGGAGAATATCCCGATGGCGACAACTCGCTCGACCTTCAGCACAAGTGCATGATTCTCGCTACTCAGGGAGGAGCCTACAAATCACGCGACATAAAAATCGATGTCGTGGTGGATCCTTCCCTGACCGACAACCTGACTTTCCCCGACGGCTCTCCCGTGAAAGTCATGCCAGAAAGCTACTACAAGCTTGAGTCGAACGTCCTGACCAAGAAGAAAGACTATTACTTCGGCACTGAAGTGACTCTCAGCGACGCTTTCTTCGCAGATCCGGATGCGATAAAGAACACCTACGTCATTCCCTTGCGCATGACCAATGCAGTCGGGGCTGACCGTATCCTTTCCGGCACTCCGGTAAATCCCGACAGCAATCCAGCTCGTTGCGACGCATCCGCATGGAGCGTGCTTCCTCAGGACTACGTGCTTTATTGCGTGAAATACATCAATCCCTGGCATGCCAGCTATCTTCGCAGAGGCGTGGATCAGGTGACGGATGATGTCAAGGGACAATACACCATCGTGCGCCACGAAAAATATGTGGAGAAGGATGAAGTCGTCAAACTCAGCACCAAATCTATGAGTCAGGTGGTTTTCCCGTTGTCAACGGTTGTACCCGACGGAGAGTCAGTGAAGACACTGACCTGCGACATGGTTTTGACGTTCAATGGCGATGACTGCACCATCTCCACATCGACCGAGGGAATGTCGGCTTCCGGAAGCGGCAAATTTGTGAAACTCGGCGACAAAAACAGCTGGGACAATGCCGACCACGATGCGATTTATCTTGAATATCAAGTGAATTTCGGTCCGCGTCAGTATTCTACGAAAGACACTCTCGTGGTGCGCTCTCGTGAAGTGGCCCCGGAGTTTAATTTCAGTCCAACCTATTCCAAGTGATACGAAGTATGAAAAGATATAATTATTTAATAGGGGCTTTGGCTCTTGCTCCCGTGATGGCGGGGTGTGCCGATTATTTCGACACCAACAACTACACGGTGGAGAAGCCGGCCGAGACAGCCCAATATGAGTATCTGAAAGCCTATCAGCCACTGAAAACTTACGTAGACCGTGCGGCTCATCCCGGATTCCTTCTCGGAACCGGGGTGAACGCCGAGGAATATCTGAAGGGCTCGGCCGTATTTCTCCTGACCAATTCGAATTTCGATCAGGTGACGACCGGCAACGCCATGAAGTATGCCTCGGTCGTGGCTGACGACGGCACGATGAATTTCGGCACGGTACGCGATTTCGTCGGGGCTGCAACAGAGGCCGGCCTTGAGGTCTACGGGCATACCCTCTGCTGGCATGAGCAGCAGAACGTCAAATGGCTCAATTCTCTGATCGCCGACAAGACTGTGGAAATAGATCCCAATGAGAAAATCGAGGTTGAGGACGCGGTTGCGGATTTCACCCAGGGAGCCCAATGTGGTTGGGGACAATTCGGCAACAGTTCCGGTCCGATTATCAATTCCGACGGATATTTCGAACTTACCCAAGACACTCCCACCGCCAACTTCTGGGAACTTCAGTATCAGATAATAGGCTCGGTTGGCCTGAAGGCCGGTCAGCAATACACGCTCAAAGTCATGGTGAAAGGCTCCAGAGAGGGCAAGATCCGTGGCAAGGTCGGCGACTGGAGCGGAGGAGCTGAGTTCGGAAACGGAATCTCTTTCGGCACCGACTGGGAGGAGAAGACACTCAACTTCACCGCAGCCGTGGATGGCAACAATTTTGTTCTTTTCCAGCATGGCGACTTTGTCGGGACGATACAGATCCAATACGTCAAGATCATTCATGAGGAGGCTCCTGCCGTAGGCTATTTTGAGTCTCTCATCTCCAACGGCAATCTTGAAGGAGACGAAGTTGCAAACTTCTATGTCACGCAGCCTTCTACGGGAGGCCCGAATCCCGCCGTGCTCACTCCCGGAGCAGGAGCCGACGGAAGCCGAGGCATCGTCATAGAATCCCACGACAATCCCACCAACTCATGGGACACCCAGTTCTTCCTGAAGTCGAACGTCAAGCTCAACGAGGGCGACAAGATTCACGTCTCCTTCAAATACCGCGCTGACAAGTCTGCCGCTTCAGAGTCGCAGACCCATGGCGATCCAGGATCTTACATCCATTGGGATGGCGGCCTTTCCCTCGACTTCACTCCCGACTGGCAGACGCTTGACAAGACTCTGACGATTGATGCCTCCAAGGCTGGAAGCGACGGCATGCAGACCTTCGCATGGAACCTCAATGTACTTACAGAGGCCAACAAGTATTATTTCGACGACATAGTGTTTGAGATAGAGCGCACGGGCAACACCATTCCGCTGACTCCGGAGGAGAAGGCTGAGATTCTGACGGCCGAGATGGAGCGTTGGGTGAAAGCCATGATGAAAGCCACAGAAGGCAAGGTGAAAGCGTGGGACGTTGTCAACGAGCCTCTTTCCGGTGGCCCGAGGGGACAGCGCTACGACCTGCAGCATGCCGCCACAAGCGACAACCCCGCCAACAAATTTTATTGGCAGGATTATCTTGGAGACAACTACGTTCGCGTGCCCATCAAGTTCGCCCGTCAGTATTTTGCAGAGAACGGAGGCAACCCCGACGATCTGAAGCTCTTCATCAACGACTACAACCTTGAATCGGATTGGGACGACAACCAGAAGCTCAAGAGCCTCCTCCAATGGATTGAGCAATGGGAGAGCGACGGAGTGACAAAGATTGACGGAATCGGCTCTCAGATGCACGTTTCCTATAGCCTCAACCCGACGACTCAGAAGAGCAAGGAGGAACATATCGTCAAGATGTACCAACTTCTCGCATCCAGTGGCAAACTCGTGCGCATCACGGAGCTCGATATGGGTATCACCGACGAGAACGGCAATGCCATAAAGACCGCCGACCTCACTTTCGAGCAGAAGATGAAGATGAGCGATTATTTCAAGTTTATCGTTGAGAAATACTTCGAGATAATCCCCGTCAGCCAGCAATACGGCATCTGCGCCTGGGCTCAGACCGACAGCCCCGAGGGATCGGGTTGGAGAGCCGGAGAGCCTATCGGCCTTTGGGACCTCAACTATAGCCGCAAACCTGCCTACGGCGGCTTCGCCGATGGTCTTTCAGGCAAATGACGCGCCGATACTTAAAGATATCAGTTTGATATATTAATTGTATATCTCCGGGTGTGGGCGTCGTGAGACGTCCACACCTTTCTTTAACTTCACTCATTTTGAATTATGAATAAATATCTTTTTACACTATCTCTGGCTCTTGCATCCTTGGCCGGCGCTGCCGACAATCCTATCGTTCAGACCTGTTTTACGACCGACCCGGCTCCTATGGTGGATGGCGACCGATTATATGTCTATACCGGCCACGACGAGAATGGGGCCGATTTCTTCTGGATGCAGGAATGGAGAGTCTATTCCACAAAAGATATGGCCAATTGGACTGACCACGGCTCTCCTTTGGCTATAGAAGACTTCTCATGGGGCGATGACCGAGCCTGGGCTCCGCAATGCGTGGAACGCGACGGCAAATATTATTTCTATGTCCCGTTGCATTCAAAACTTTCCGGAGGAATGGCAATCGGCGTGGCTGTCGGCGATTCCCCTACAGGCCCGTTTAAGGACGCGCTCGGCAAGCCGCTCTATGATGATGGGAAATGGGATAACATCGATCCCTCCGTAATGATTGACGACGACGGACAGGCGTGGATATTCTGGGGGAATCCTGAAATAAGGTATGCCAAGCTCAACCGGGATATGATCTCTTTCGACGGCGAAGTGAAGACCGTAGATCAGACTACGGAAGGATTCGGTGCGCCGGGGATGGGACAACGTCCGAAAGACTCCAAAATAGGGGAGGGGGGAGATTTCATCGACTGCTACACGGAGGGGCCGTGGATTATGAAACGTGGCAAGAAATATTATCTCCTTTATGCAGCCGGTGGCATTCCGGAGCATATTGCATATTCAATGGCCGACAGCCCGGAAGGCCCTTGGAAATACATGGGTGCGGTGATGCCTTTGCAAGACACCGGCTCCTTCACCAACCATTGTGGAGTTGCGGATTTCAAAGACAAGAGCTACTTCTTCTATCATACCGGCAAACTGCCGGGCGGAGGAGGCTTCGGTAGGAGCGTGGCGGTGGAGGAATTCAAATACAACCCCGACGGAACATTCCCTTCAATCAAAGCTACGGAGCAAGGTGTCGCTCCAATTGCGACTCTAAATCCATATGAGAGGGTAGAGGGAGAGACTATGGCGTTCTCCAAGGGAGTTGCTTCGGAGGCTAATGCCAAGACAGGAGTCTACGTCTCCGATATTCATAACGGAGATTGGATAAAGGTTGCAAATGTTGACTTCGGTTTGTCAGGCCCTTCAAAATTTAGGGCTACTGTGGCAAGCGCGTTGCGCGGAGGAACGATTGAGGTGCGTCTTGACAGCATTGATAGTCAACCGATAGGTTTGCTGAAGGTTGGCGGCACCGGAGGATGGGAAGAATGGCAAACGTTGGAGACGGCCCTCCCCAAAGACGTTGCCGGCGTGCATGACCTTTACTTTACTTTCTCCGGCCGTAAAGGTCCGAAACTTATGAATCTCGACTGGTGGGAGTTCATCGAATGATTTCCCCGGCATAGGTGTCTTAATAGGATAGAATTAATGGCAGGCAGGCTTAATTTTTATGAAAAAATGGTCTGTCTGCCATTTTTTGTCGGCAGAATTGGGAAATGTTAAATATTATGCTTAGCTTTGTATAAAATATTGTCCCGGATGAGTTAGCTTCGCGCGCTATGAGAACCGGAATAACATCATAAAACAAGAAATGAAACCAGGATTGATAATTGCAGCCATGCTGCTTGGCTCTTTGCCGCTGGCTCACGACCTTAATGGCGAAAACGTGAAAAATTTCCCTTTGAAGGATGTCAAGTTGCTCGACAGCCCCTTCAAGCGTGCGGATGACTTGAATGTAGAAGTATTGCTGAAGTATGATGTAGATCGCTTGCTCGCCCCCTATCTTAAGGAGGCCGGACTTGCGCCGAAAGCCGAGTCATATCCAAATTGGGATGGTCTTGACGGGCATGTCGGCGGGCATTATCTTAGTGCCTTAGCCATGGCCTATGCAAGCACAGGAAACGAGGAATGCAAGCGTCGTCTCGACTATATGATTTCCGAGCTCGAAAGATGTCAGAACGCCAATGCCGACGGCTACGTCGGCGGCGTGCCCGGCAGCAAGGAGATGTGGAGCCAGGTGAAAGCCGGCGACGGCAACGCCGTCAGTAAAAGATGGGTGCCATGGTATAACATCCATAAGACGTATGCCGGATTGCGCGACGCCTGGCTGCTTCTGGGCGATGAGAAAGCAAAGGATATGTTCATTAAATTCTGCGACTGGGGTCTTGATGTGATTTCCGGCCTTGACGAGGCGCAGATGGAGAAGATGCTCGACACAGAGTTCGGAGGAATGAATGAAACATTTGCCGATGCCTACGAGATTACGGGCGACAAGAAATATCTTGATGCGGCACGTCGTTTCTCCCATCGTCGATTGTTCGACAGCATGGCTCGCCGGGTGGATAATCTCGACAATATGCACGCCAACACGCAAGTGCCCAAGGCGGTGGGTTATCAGCGCGTGGCGGAACTAACCGGCGACACCGCGTATGCCACTGCTGCTGATTTCTTCTGGGAGACAGTGACCGACAACCGAAGCCTGTCATTTGGTGGCAACAGCCGTCGTGAGCATTTTCCGTCGGCCGCCGCTTGCGTGGAATACACGGAGGAGCGTGAGGGTCCCGAGACTTGCAACACCTACAATATGCTGAAACTTGCCGAAGGACTTTTCCGCATGAATCCCGATGCAAAATATACGGATTTCTATGAGAGAGCACTGTTTAATCATATCCGCTCATCCCAGCATCCCGAGCATGGAGGATACGTCTATTTCACGTCTGCCCGTCCGCGCCACTATCGCGTCTATTCCTCTCTCGGACAGGGAATGTGGTGCTGTGTCGGCACGGGAATGGAAAACCATGGAAAATATGGAGAATTTATCTATGCCCATACGGATGATGACCTCTACGTCAATCTCTTCATTCCGTCGGAGCTTAGCTGGAATGAGAAAGAATTGACGCTGACCCAGCAGACCTCCTTCCCGGAAAGCGAGTCGACCGATCTTTTGTTTAATCTGAAGAAACCGCAGACCCTGACTCTCAAAATTAGAAAGCCGGTGTGGCTCGACGCATCTTCTCCCTCTCTGACGCTCAACGGCAAAGTCCTGAAGGATTTTACGATAGGGAAGGATTCCTACATATCGATTACACGCAAATGGAGGAACGGCGACAGAATCGGTATGGAATTGCCGATGACGACCACTGTTGAGGAGATGCCCAACATGGCAGACTTCATATCCATCGTATATGGCCCGATCGTGCTTGCTGCCAAAACCGGGACAGAGGATTTGAGCGGCCTCGTGGCCGACGACGGCCGTTGGAGCCATATCGCCCACGGAAAATTGCTTCCTCTTTCCTCAGCCCCTATTATCAAGGGCTCCCGCAAGGAGGTGGAAAGCAAATTGAAGAATCTGAAACCCGTAACAGGAAAACCGCTTCATTTTACGGCTCCCGGTCTGTTTGCCCAAGCAGAGTATGCCGACCTTGAGCTGGAGCCCTTCGCTGGCATACACGACAGCAGATACGTGGTTTACTGCCAAGAAATGACAGAACAGGATTACAATGAGAATCTTTCGAAAATTGCCGAGGCTGAAAAGAGGGAACTTGAGCTCGACCGTCTGACAGTTGATGTCATAGAATGTGGGGAACAACAGCCCGAAGCCGACCACAGAATGAAATCCGACAAGTCTTTTAAAGGATATTTCCACGACAGGAGCTATCGTGGGGTCAACGACGGCGGCTTCATGAGCTTCGAAATGAATCCCGAAGGAAAGAAAGACCTGACATTGAATTTGCGCCTATGGGGTAATGAAAAGGGCGAATGTGCCTTCGATATACTTGTCGATGGGAACGTCATCTGCTCCGAAGACATGTCCAGAAAGTGGAATAAACCCGAATTCGTTGACACCCAATACACGATTCCGGGAAATCTGACTGAAGGAAAGGATATGGTGGTAGTGGAATTCAGGCCAAAGAAAGGAAACAAAATCCCCGGCATCTACAACATCCGACTTCTCCGGAAAGACTGATCTTAGTTTATATAATGGCTATAATAGCTATTATAGCTATTATAGCCATTATAGCTATGATAGCTATAAATGCTATAATGGCAATAAAATCCAAAAATCAGAAATCAACCCATTGATATCATGAAGAAATCTACATTTCTTTATCTCGCGCTCCTTCCCGGATTTGCACTGTCGCCGCTTCAGACTGAGGCTGCCGGCAAAAAAGGGAAAGTCAGCGACAAGGAGGCGGTCAGACGCGACCTCGCCAACATAAGTATTCCCGGAGGGACTGAAAACCGCCGTTCCGATCTCCGCCTGCCATCAACCACTGAAGAGGGATCCATTATCATCTGGACCTCAAGCGATCCTACGGTCATCAACAATGCCGGGAAAATCCTCAAGAAAGCCCCTGCCGGCTCAGGCGGACAGACCGTCACGCTGACTGCTACGGCCGTGAAGAACAAGGCGAAGGCAAGCCGTAAGTTTAATGTCGAGGTGGCGGAAGACGAAGACTTCGATTCCTATCTTTTTGCCTACTTCCCCAGCAATTCTGATGAGAATCTCTACTATGCCATGGGCACTGACGGATTCAACTATACGCCGCTCAACGGCGGGAAGGCCGTCATGTCGTCAGACACTGTTGCTCTTAAGAAAGGTATTCGCGACCCTCATCTCATACGTGGCAACGACGGCAAATTCTATATGGTCGCCACCGACATGAAGAGTGCCGAAGGTTGGTCGTCAAATCGCGGCATCGTGATGTATAAAAGTGACGACCTCGTCAATTGGACCCACCACACAGTCCATTTCCCCGATCGTTTCCCGGAATGGAAAAACGTAAAAAGGGTGTGGGCTCCGGAGGTCATATGGGATAAGGATTATCAGAATGCAGATGGCTCCAAAGGACGCTATCTCATATATTTCTCTCTCTTGACCGATGATGGCAAGGCGGAATACGATAAAATCTATTATTGCTATGCCAATGATGATTTCTCCGACCTGATGACAGAACCAGTGTATTTCTACGACCGAGGTTCAGCTACGATCGACGGGGATATAGCCTACGACGAACGTACAGGTCTTTATCATCTCATATATAAGAATGAGGGGACGGGAGGAATCTGCCAGGTGACGGCAACCCGTCTGACAGAAGAACCCGGGAAAGCCCCGGGAAGCCAGTGGAGCAAACCTTCCGACCCGCTTCAGCAGACCGACGTGGCTGTGGAAGGCGGCGGAATGTTCCGTCAGATCGGCAGCGACGACTGGGTGCTGATGTATGATTGCTATATGAACGGATACTATCAGTTCTGCACGACCGAAGATCTTGAGAACTTCAAACTTAAGGCTCAGACCGAGACCAAGGGTGCGTTTACTCCCCGCCATGGCTCCATCATTCCCCTGAAACCAGAGGAAACAAAACGCCTGCTTAAGGCTTTCCCGATAGATAAGCCACAGATTATAGGTTCCTACAATCCCAATCTGCATCAGGATTGGACCACGATTGGTGGTTCCGGACTTAAATTGCCCGTCAGATATGGCACTGACCTCAAGAACCTCGATCCGAAGCTTACTGCCACGACAGGTTGGGAAGTGGAGCCTAAAGGAGCAAGGGATTTCACAGGCGGGCCGCTGACCTACAATCTGACCAATGGCAAAGAGAACATTCCCGTTAAGGTGTCGGCAGAGGTGAGGTCGAATCCGGTCATACCGGGGTTCCGTGCGGATCCGGAGATTCTTTTCAGCAGAAAGACAGGACGTTTCTACCTCTATCCTACGACCGACGGCACCCGCGGCTGGGGCGGCCATACCTTTGATGTCTATTCTTCTCCCGACCTCGTTAACTGGGACAAGGAGAATACGATTCTCGACCTGAAGACCGACGACGTGAAATGGGCCAACGGCAATGCCTGGGCTCCATGTATCGAGGAGGTGATGGACAAGAATGGCAACTTCAAGTATTATTTCTATTTCAGCGGGCATAATCCAGAAGTCAACAGGAAAGCTATCGGTGTGGCCGTGGCTGACAACCCTACCGGACCTTTCAAAGATCTTGGTCATCCTATCGTCAATGTTTCTCCGACCGGAAAAGGCCAGCAGATAGATGTCGATGTCTTCCATGATCCTGTTTCCGGAAAATACTATCTCTATTGGGGCAACGGATATATGGCCGGGGCTGAGCTGAACACAGATATGACTTCCATCAAGGAGGAGACGATCAAGGTCATGACTCCAAAAGGCGGAACACTGAAGGATTATGCTTACAGGGAGGCTCCTTACGTATTCTATCGCAACGGGCTCTACTACTTCCTTTGGTCGGTCGACGACACCGGTTCGCCCAACTATCACGTGGCATACGGCACGTCGAAATCTCCTCTCGGACCGATTGAAGTGGCGGCAAATCCCGTAATCCTTAAGCAAGACCCCGCGACTGGAATCTACGGCACTGCCCATAATTCTGTGCTTCAGATTCCCGGACGCGATGAATGGTATATTGTCTATCATCGTATCAACAAAAACTATCTGACCCACGATTCCGGCACCCACCGTGAGGTCTGCATCGACAAGATGGAATTCAATCCCGACGGCACCATAAAACCCGTTGTTCCCACCAACAAGGGAATCAATCCTGTCGACATGTCAAACATCCTTAGCGACTGGACCACAATCCGAAAATAACCCAATCATCAAAAACAGAGAGGCGGGGGGGGGGGTTGCGATGGAGGCCCCGCGGGTGTTTTGGGAGTTGGCGAGCGCCGGCGTTGTCAAAGG
>VSPO01000030.1 GCA_009775375.1 Muribaculaceae bacterium
TTCTACAAACACTCTGATTGAGGGTTTGTTATGCCTCATAATGTTTAATTTGGTTTAAATTCAAACATACTCTAAATAATCAAGCGATCAAAATATCCAACATCCGACATCGTTTTAAATACGTACCTTTCGGGCAAAGTCTATAGAAGACTATGTCCATACTACAAAATCCACTAATAACTATGACAGATAACCAAGACGTGATTAAAGAGGATCCGACAAAGAGTTCTTATTGGAGCCTGTTTTCCACTTTCTTCAAAATCGGGGCCTTCACTTTCGGAGGAGGATGGGCGATGATTTCCATTATCGAACGCGAAATCGTAGACAAACATCACTGGATAGAGCGAGATGACTTCCTTGACCTTCTTGCCATTTCTCAATCCCTTCCGGGCATTTTTGCCGTCAATATCGCCACTGCCGTCGGCGACAAAATCAGAGGAGGGAAAGGAAGTGTTGTTTCAGCCTTAGGCACTACCCTCCCCTCTTTCCTTATTATCCTCGCCATAGCCATATTCCTCACTCCCGAGACAATTAAAAACAACCATACGCTGTCGGCTATTTTCATGGGAATACGTCCTGCGGTCGTAGCCCTGATCATAGCCCCTGTGATCTCATCTGCCAAAGCTGCCAAACTAAAGCTGCAGACGGTGTGGATTCCTTTCGTAGTGGCTTTGATGATTTCACTCGACATGGGGACAGTCTCCTCTCCTATCCTATACATCGTGCTTGGCGGACTTGGCGGATTCCTTTTCTGGTGGCTTCCCCAAAGAAAGAAGCGCCCCTGACCGTCAACACTTTATACCTCATACTTCATACTTCATACTTAACAATGCAGATCTATTTCCAACTAATATGGGCATATCTTAAAATCGGAATCTTCGGATTCGGAGGAGGATATGCAATGCTGTCACTGGTGCAGAAAATCGTGGTTGAGCCGGGATGGATTTCAGAAACCATGTTCACCGACATAGTGGCAATCTCACAAATGACTCCCGGACCAATCGGAATCAACTCGGCAACATACATCGGCTTCGTTGCCCCGGGGAGTATAAATCCCGCTTTTCAAGGGATTTTCTGGGGACTGCTTGGTTCTTGCCTTGCCACATTGGCCGTATCCGTGCCAAGCTTCTTCCTCGTCTTATACAGTTCCCACTTCATTCGCCGACATAGCGAGAGCGGGGCAATAAAGGCAATTTTCTCAGGACTTCGCCCTGTAGTGGTAGGGCTGATTGCTTCGGCTGCCATTCTGCTCATGAACTCAGCCAATTTCAATCCCAATGGAATCCAGTGGCAACTGTGGGTCAATATCCTAATATGCGCCCTTGCATTCTGTCTTGCATATTTCCCTGTAAAAAGAGGAGAAAAGAAAATCAAAATACACCCTATCTTCATCATAATATTGGCCGGCATTGCCGGTTATCTGATATATGGACTTTAATACAGACTTCGAATCCAACTCATTGGAAAAGGAATATCAAGAGGCCCTGCAATTCCTTTTCAGCCAACTTCCCATGTTCTCAAGAATAGGCGCGGCTGCCTACAAACCGGGGCTCGAAACAAGCATAGCGCTCGACAACCATTTCTGCCGTCCACACACTAAATTTAAATCAATTCATGTCGGAGGGACAAACGGGAAAGGGAGCACGTCGCACATGCTTGCCGCCATACTCCAGTCCCAAGGATATAAGACAGGTCTTTATACTTCTCCCCATCTCGTGGATTTCCGCGAACGAATGAGAATCAACGGCCAAATGATTCCCAAAAGAAAGGTAGTGGAGTTCGTGGAGAGATGGAAGAGTCAAGGCTATGACGGACATCCCTCTTTCTTCGAACTAACCATGATGATGGCTTTCGACTGGTTTGCCAAAGAAGAAGTGGACTATGCGGTCATCGAAGTAGGAATGGGCGGACGTCTCGACTCAACCAATATCATAACTCCGGAAGCTTGCGTAATCACCAACATATCATACGACCATAACCAATTCCTCGGCGACACCTTGCCGGAGATAGCCAATGAAAAAGCCGGAATTATGAAATCAGGGATTCCTGTCGTCATCGGGGAAGCAGAAGGAGAGATTCGGGAAGTATTCGAGAGTAGGGCAAAAGAAGTCGGGTGCGACATTGTCTTCGCTGCCGACAATCCGCTAATAGAAAATATCAGAAAAGGAGAATATGGAGGCTGGGATTTCTCCACTAAAGACGGACAACAGCTCCATTCCCCACTTTCCGGCGACTATCAAGTGAAAAATCTCGAAACGGCGGTTCAAGCCGTAGAGACCTTGCGCGCAACCGGAATCAAGATTTCTGATGAAAGCATCAAATCGGGGATATGCCATGTAGAAGAGTTCACAGGACTAAAGGGAAGATGGACTGTCGTAGATAAATCTCCGCTGACAATTGCCGATACAGGGCATAATATAGCCGGGATTTCCTTCAACATGGATCAGCTGAGAAATTTAATGAAAGAAAAGGGCAACGGGACGTTGAGAATCCTAATCGGTTTTGTGGCCGACAAAGCAATCGACAAGATTCTGACGCTTCTTCCCAAGGATGCGGAATACTACATTACCAACGCTTCAATACCAAGAGCTCTTCACGCTGACAAGCTTAAAGAGCTATTCTTAGAGGCAGGTCTCGACGGGAAGACATTCCCGGATGTCGCTTCAGCATATATGGCTGCAAAACAAGAATCCTGCAAAAACGACGTAATATTCATAGGGGGATCCACTTTCATAGTCGCTGACTTTCTTACCACGCTTTAGAGCATATAATCCAAGGCCCTGATTAAAAATCACATACAATAAAAAATCATCCAGCTACATCAGAACCGGATGATTTTTTTGCTCTATTTTATAAGGAACGCGTCCCTTAAAACTCGGGGGACTCACGTCAATCCTGTGGTATCACCTCTTGCATATATATTGCATCGAGACTCCATAATGCCGCATCATTCGTGCTAATCGGAAATATTTCCAATTTCTCAGAGGGCACAAGGGGTGGCTCCACCTTATACATTCTGAAAGGTTCCGCCACTTTATGCTCTTTACGGGTCAGAAGATCATGCCATGTCTCAGCTGCTTTCTTCTCATCCTGATTCATGAACGCAGCATACGCGGCAAGCCTGGAAACCCTGAATCTATTGTGGCTGAGTTCCTGTGCCATCTCCTTATATCGGTCGGCATGATCGCGCCAAGCAGCTTCCCATCCCTCCACGTCAGTCATCCTCATCATCTCATTGTTGATTTCAAAACCGCCCATGATTGTCATCAGATGGTTGGTAGTGCGAAGTGTGGTGTCTGCTTCCGTGGTAATTATGCCTGTAGCAGGATCATATCCGAGGGCAAGCGGCCCCTGGAAAAGTTTTTGTGGCAAAGCAACGATACTCTTCATGCCATTGAGAATCTTGTCGCGATATTTCGTATTGCCGGTTCTTTCCCATTCTGTAAGCCAATTTCCCGCATAGGAAAGCCAGTCGGGACCAAAACGAAGTCTGGCAGGAGCCGTGCAGGGATATTTGCCACGAGGCTGGGCAAGACGCATGGGATCGAGCGTATAGAGCATCTGGTCGGCATCTTTCACCTCTGTCATCAGATCGCCGGCTCGGTCATCAGCCGTGAGATAATACAGGAAGCGATTCCATGCCGCCTGACTTATCCGGCCCTCTTTCGCTCCACATCCCCAATGGCTGACATTGTGGCGTGTTCCCAAACCGGCATTTGGTCCGATATGATATACATCTACATCCCCATTATGGCGGGTCATGGCCTTTGCCATTCTCCAGGAGCGAGGATCGCCGCTGCGCAAAAAATTATACCAAAGCCACATCGGCGTGCCGAGCTCAGTGTTGTCCCAAGCATACCCCCCGACATCATACATCCAATCATGCCTGTTGAAATCATAAGCATGCATGACATCGCCGTAATTCCAGAATCCATACCATTTGCTTTTGTCGATAGCATCGGCATAGAAATCCATATAGTCTGTGATTCTCTTTTCAATCGCCGCTCTTTTTTCATTTGATGAATCCGGCAACGACCATACTCCAAAGGCCCGTCGGTCGTGGAGATATTTCGGGGTCGGAAGCAGCACTCCACCACTGACAAAATCAGCAGCCATTCGTGCGAATTCTTCCTTCCCTTTATATCCGTCAGTCGGGATAATTACGAGCGATGATGTGCGGGCAATGCCATATGGAGTGCTCATCCCCTCTTGCACATCCTCATAGCTTGAATCCAAATCGTGGGCCTTATTGTCGTAGTGACGGAGATCCATAGGCTCACTTTCCGGACTCCAAAGCCACACCGTGAGATTGGCCTCTGACTTTGTTGCATCGGTCACTTCCAATGTAGATGGATAAGCCTGCCAGAAGTCTTCCAATCCCACAGCAAGACCACCCGCTACATCTCCTGCATATACGAATCCGGCGCTTCTCGTCCCTGAGAATGTCCCAACCCACGAATTGTCGTCGTTAGCCCGCTTTCTGATAGAAAATGCGTCAGGCGACAATTGAGAGAGTCGATACGTATTCCAAGAAGCCCAATTTTCAAGATGCTTGCGGCTCTTTTCATCAAACTTATCTTTAGATGGAAGCTGAACGCCCTCCATCTGTCGCTTCTGGACCGACACTGAAGATGTATCGTTGGATATATTTGCTATTCTACGGCCAACAAGAGGCTGCACGGGCTCACTCCAGACTCCCCCGTCGGAACAAGAGAATGCTACGTGACGATTATACAATTCATCTTTCATCGGGACTCCAAATCTTATTCCAAGGCTTTTTATAAAGTCCTTATGCTGGTCGCCGTCGTAAATAAAGGTATGCGTCATCCTCATTTCTGAAGTATTTCCGAAGAAATAAAGACGCACCACGAAGGGAAGCCAACCTTCTTCCTTCCCTTTTCCAAAATATTTTCCATCGAAACGCACACAAACTCTGTTGGGGCCCTCTTTTTCTACCTCAACTTTAGAAACTTTCCCTTTAAAATTCGAGAACGTCTGGGAGAGAAGACCCTCCGTATATGGCTGGGAGACGGTGGAGGCAAGCAATGTGCAATTTCCGGAAACCTTTACACCATTGTCTACAATACTGTCAATAAGATTTTCCCCTGAATTTGATATATATGTTGAAACGCCATTACCCGAAACGACTATCCCTGAAGCGTGACTGATCACTTTTAAATCTGGGACTCCTGCAATCCCTTTCCTTTTCTTTTCAATTGGATTTAGGGTCAAAATCCCTGAATTAGCCGGGATTGTGGCAGCCATACCAAGCCATTTCACAGAACCGTCGGGCCAGAATGCCATAGGCCATTGGTCGGAAGGAATCTCTCCGTCGGAAGATGAGATCAAAGCCATTCTGCCATCTCGGGAAAGGACATTCTCATCGAATGGCACACCAAACACCACCGGCTTCTTCCCTTTAGGAGCATCTCCAATCCAATGCAAAGGCACCGGCATTCGGGCAACGTTTATCTCTTCACATCTGAAATTGGCAAAGCGTATGCGCGACAACGTTGTGCGGAAGCCAAAGTATCCTTCTGTCAATCCCTCAGGATCACGATAATCCACGAGTCGCTCTCCATTGATAAAGTATTGTGTGCGGAATCCGTCGCTCGTTATTTTAACGTGATACCATTTGTTGGCTTCCAATAAATGAGATTTCTCGGTATATTCCTTAATGATTTTAGGGCGATAGGCAGCGTCTTCAATTCCTCTCGCATCGCCATCATACCTACGAAACCGAGTTGTGGAATTGCCATTCCCTCCGTAGCCCAAATAATATAGCCTCATTCCGTAGCAATTCAGGAATTTGCCTCTACCCTTGGAATTCTTCCAAAAATTATCGGGTGACGACGGATCGGAAGCCATCCAGAAACAATTAAGGTCGCTCAATCTGTCATCAGCATTCTCTACTACCACCATCGCGTCGTATTCAATGGTCAGGGGAGCCTTAAGTTTCTGATTACGCCATAAGGTCAATCCCTTAGGAGCCTTAATCTCCACAGTATCGCCCAAGAAGCTGACCTTATAATCGGGGCTCTCAGATTCGATAATCCAATTTTTTTTGAAACTTCGCTTGTCAAGGTCAGAACCAAGCACCATCACTCCATCCTCACCGTAAGACGGGATGGCACATAAAACTATAAAAGTCAGCACCGCTGCTTTTATAACTGAACAGAATTTCGTTCTCATGGTCATGTTTGTAATTGTTCGATTCAATTAAGTAATCGCAAAATTAACATTTTTTTCTAAATCATTCTGCGAAATGACATTAAAATCGCATCCGGAACAATTAAAGCTGGTAAGTATTCCCATGTAAATATATCGCAAAGTCCCGGCCGCGTGACTCTACATATACGTGTTCCCTTAAAATTTTCGAAGGAGTCACTAAGTAGTTTTCGAAAACAACAATCTAATTACTTATGGATATTCAATGCGGTAATCATCAATAGTGGAGGTTGCCGTGGAGAAGGAAGCTCCGATAAGAATCACCTTGCGACCGTCGCCCACGTATGGGTCGGCATAGCCCTTGGCGTGGATCTGATTGAGTGCGGACTCGGAGCTGGAATTGACTTTGAACTCAAAGATATAGACGTAGCCGGAGGTCTGCACAATCATGTCTGCCCTGCCATGCGATGATCGAACCTCCGTGTGGACCTCAAATCCAAGCATCTTGAAGATTATCTCCACTACGTTCTGAAAATGAATCTCCCTTCGCAGTTCCGTTCCAGGGGAAAGTGACGACACAAGGCTGCACAGGCAGTCCATGAAATCTTTCGCGTTTCCTTCCGTCACGCTCCCCTTGAAACGCCTCAACGTGTAGTGGGGACTGTAGTCGTCTCTGAAGATATAATATTTGTAGAGGGAATTCCAGAATCCCTCGCTAACTTCAAGATTGGGAAATCCAAGTTGATATCTGTCATGCCTTTCATCGTAACCCTTTATCGTGAGATAACCAGATTGATAAAGAAGCACAGCCAGATTGCGCCCGGAGAGAGTCATGTCGCTAAGCTCATTGCCACTTCGCCATGTGCCCTCAAGTTCCCATAGAGGATAGCTGTATCGCTTGAAGAGACGTGCAAGAAAAGACGGGGTCCCCGTCTGAAACCAATAATGACGCAGCTTTCCCTCGTCAAGCGCGCTCAATACGCTGTAGGGGTTGTAGAGTCGCTGGCCGCTCTCGCTGAAACAATACCCGTCGTAGTTTATCCTGAACTGATTCCAGGCCTCTTCCTCTGAAATACTCCTGCGATGGCTGAATGCGGATATCGAGTCTGCAAAATCACGACGGAACTCAAGTTCGCTGATTCCGCATATCTCATTATAGTCGGGCGACAGGGATATGTCGCGAAGGTTGTTCAATCCGGAAAAGACCGAGACATGACCTATTTTTGTGACTCCCGTGAGCATGGCAAAACGGATATACCGGTCGCTCTCCTTGAGCACGCTGTAGAATCCTCGCAGGCTGTCGCGCATTCTCGCGTTGAGGCCTTCGTCGTGAAGGCTCTCCAGGATAGGCTTGTCGTATTCGTCTATCAGAACCACCACCTTGCGACCCGTCTGCTCGTAAGCACGTCGAATCACGCCCCTGAACTTAGCGGCAGGAGTTGTCTCCATTTCCTCGAATCCATAAACATTACACCATTCTGTGGCTAAAAGCTCAAGTCTGTCCCTAAGTTTGTCGGGATGATCATAGCTTTCGCTGCTCAAATCAGCGCGAAACACCGGATAGGATTCCCATTCTTTTTCCAGACGACTGATGTCGAGACCCTCGAACAGCTCTCGTTTCCCCTCGAAATATGATTCCATGGTAGACAGCAGCAGGCTTTTCCCAAAACGTCGAGGTCGGCTGAGAAATACGTAATTATATTCATTGACCAGACGATGCATCAACGCAGTCTTGTCAACGTAAAGGTAGCCGCCTTCCACAATCTTTTGGAAAGTCTGCATCCCGACCGGATATTTCTTTAATTCTGCCATCTTCATTGCAAAGATACAAAACTCATTGCCAAACTCAAAATATACTTCTATATATTTTGAGTTTGATGCTGCTTTTTGTATATTTGCATCAGATTGAGAGGGATGGTGTTTTTATTCCTGACTCTCCAAGACAAACAAATCACAAACAATCATAAACGATTATCTAATGAAAACAAAGCATGTCATAGCTTCCGGATTCATTGCGGCATTCCTGACCGTCCCGGCTTACGGACAACAGATTATGCCATGGGAAAACAGGACCGAAACGGATTCCGATCCATTCGCCAAGACCACGGCAGCGATGTCAGACAAGTTGCTCCTTGAGGATGTGGTCAATGGCTCTATTCTTCAGACCAAAGGGGCAGGCACAATGACATGGCTTAAAGACGGGGAGAGATATTCCCGTATTGAGCCGGACTCCAATAATGAG
The DNA here is from genome assembly GCA_009775375.1 of Muribaculaceae bacterium. Taxonomy (GTDB): domain Bacteria; phylum Bacteroidota; class Bacteroidia; order Bacteroidales; family Muribaculaceae; genus Lepagella. The sequence goes on from VSPO01000030.1 coordinate 8,411, forward strand.
GGAAAGGACGTGGTGGCATACCGCGCAAAAGACAACAAACGTGAAGTCATTGTCCCTTCATCCATGTTTATTGATAAGCAATCAGGGAAGCATATCCCCATCAGAAGCATATCTTGGAGCAATGACAACAACAAGCTGCTTGTCTACAACAATACGAGACGCGTATGGCGCTACGACACACGAGGCGACTATTGGGTGCTCGACCTTAAAAGCGGAAATTTACATCAACTTGGCAAGGGACTTCCGGAGGCTTCGCTTATGTTTGCCAAATTCTCACCGGATGGGAGCAGAGTAGCGTATGTTTCCTGCAACAACCTCTACGTGGAGGACACAAATACAGGAGAGATAATCCAGCTGACCCATGACGGGAACGACAAAATCATCAACGGCACGTTTGATTGGGTCTATGAAGAGGAATTCGCTTGTCGTGATGGTTTCAGGTGGAGTCCCGACGGAGAAACCATAGCATTCTGGAACTCCGACACCGACGGCACAGGATTCTTCGACATGATAAACTATACTGACTCCATATATCCGAGGATTATCCATTTCCCTTATCCCAAGGCAGGCTCAAGGAATTCCGCCGTCAGAGTCGGATATGTCTCATCAAGGGGCGGAGACACGAAATGGGTGGAAATCCCAGGAGATATGCGGGAAAATTATATTCCCAGAATGGAGTTCATCCCGGAGAGCAACGATCTCTTTATCCAGCAGATGAACCGGCAACAGAACACCAACAAAGTCTGGGTCTGCACCATCGGAGAAACAAAACCAAAGCATATTTTCACCGACAGCGACCCGAATGCATGGGTGGAGACAAACGACAATGTGACATGGCTGGACGACAACAAATGGTTTACGTGGGAAAGCGAGCGCGACGGGTGGCGCCAGCTTTACAGAGTGTGTCGCGATGGCAAACTAATGAAAAAAATCACTCCGGGCGAATTTGATTACATCGAGCCGGTAGGCACAGACTTAAAAAAGGGACTCGTCTATTTCATCGCATCTCCTGATAATTTTACCCAACGTTATCTCTACAGCGCTCCTCTTTCCGGAGAGGGAGAATCAGAAAGGGTCAGCCCAGAAAGTCAAGACGGACAACACCGCTATAACATGTCGCCAACCGGAAAATGGGCGGTGCATACGTTCAGCAATGCCTCCACTCCTTCTAAAGTGGACATGGTGTCTTTCCCCGGACATAAATCGGTCAGGACAATCGAAGATAACGAGGCCACGGCAAAAAGATACTCTCAATTAGGCTTGAATCCAAAAGAGTTTGTCAAGGTAAAATCCGGGGAGCTGTTGCTCGACGCTTGGATGATCAAACCCAAAGATTTCGACCCCGCAAAGAAATATCCTGTCATAGTGGAGGTCTATGGCGAACCGGCAAGCGCCACGGTGCAAGACGTATGGGGGAACGGCGATTTATGGAATCAATACATGGCGAATCTCGGATATATTATCGTCAGCATAGAAAACCGTGGAGCCAATACCCCTCGCGGACGTGATTGGAGAAAATGCATCTACGGAGAAGTCGGCACTTTCGCTTCAGAAGACCAGGCAAATGGCATCCGCGATCTCGCAAGACAATTCCCATTCATTGATGAAGAGAGAATCGGCATAACCGGCTGGAGCGGAGGTGGGAGCCAGACTCTCAACTGCATGTTTCGGTATCCCGATGTGTTCAAAACCGGGATAGCCATCGCATTTGTGGCCGACCAGCGCACTTACGACACCATCTATCAAGAAAGATATATGGATACTCCCCAAAACAATCCCGAGGGATACAAAAAAGGAAGCCCTATATCTTATGCTTCCGGGCTGGAGGGAGAGTTGCTGCTTATCCATGGGACGGGCGACGACAACGTGCATTATCAAAATTGCGAGATGCTTATCAACGAATTGGTGAAAAACGGGAAGACATTCAGCCTGATGAGCTATCCCAACAGAAGCCATGGCATTTTTGAAGGAGAAGGCACAACCCTTCATCTTCGCAAGACTATGGCAAAATATTGGCTTGAGCATCTTCCTGCAGGATCCAGATGAGATTCCTGCATCCTCAAAATCCAAAACATAGAAAATTGAGAAACCGGGCATCGCGTTGGCTGATGTCCGGTTTCTTTTAACGATTTCAGATCCGATGCGTCGGATTTGATGATAATCTTGCGACTATAAAATCAAGATTCCTTTTCTTCTATTTCTCCATTTTTCTGTCGGGCGTGGGTCTTCGATTGGTTGCTGCTCAAATCACTTTCCTCCTTAAGATCAATCTCCTTCCCGGAGTCGTCGATCACCCTGTATTGCAAATAAGCCAGCGATTCATCGGCAGTCACTTTGAAACTACGTCCGAATTTGCGACGCCATTTCCCATAAAGGGAAAACATCCCCTTCTTAATATATGCCTCCACGTAAGGATGGACATATAAGTTGAATTTCCTCACCTTCAGATTCTCGACAAGATATTCAAGTTTCTCTCCGAGCTTGTCGGTGAATAAAAGCGATGCCTGAATCTCCCCCTTGCCAAAACATGATGGACAGGTTTCACTGGTAGTGATGTCGAGAGCCGGGCGCACTCGCTGACGAGTGATTTGCATCAATCCAAACTTACTAAGGGGCAGGATATTGTGGCGAGCCCTGTCATTCGCCATGACCTCCCTCATATGGTCGAAGAGAGCCTGACGATGCTCAGCCTTGTTCATGTCAATGAAATCAATCACGATGATTCCTCCCATGTCCCTAAGACGAAGCTGCCTTGCGATCTCATCCGCAGCCTTAAGATTGACATCAAGAGCGTTAGATTCCTGATCAGGACTTGCCTTGCTTCGGTTGCCGGAATTGACATCTATCACATGCAGCGCCTCCGTATGCTCGATTATGATGTATGCACCGCTCTTGAACGAGACAGTCTTTCCAAAAGAGCTCTTTATCTGACGGGTGATGTTGAAGTGATCGAAAATCGGCACATCCTTGCCATAGAGCTTCACGATGTCTTTGTTCTCCGGAGAAATCAATGCCACATAATTCTGAATCTGAATGAACGTCTCTACCTCATTTACGTAGATATTTTCAAAATTCGGGCTGAAAATATCCCTTATGACGCTGACCGCCCTTGAGTCTTCCTCATAAATAAGCATCGGAGGCTGGCTCCGCTGCATTTTGGCAATAGCCTCCTCCCAGCATTTTACGAGCGTACGCATCTCATTGTTGAGCTCGGCCACCCTTTTGTTTTCAGCCGAAGTGCGGACAATCACACTGAATCCTTTCGGCTTTATGCTCCCTATGAGCTGACGCAACCTGATTTTCTCTTCAGTGGATTTGATTTTCTGTGAAATTGATATCTTGTCGCCAAAAGGCATGAGCACCATAAAGCGTCCCGTAAAAGAGATTTCAGTGGTCAATCTCGGACCTTTCGACGAAATCGGCTCTTTAGCGATCTGCACTACGAGTTGCTGACCGGGTTGAAGTACGTTCTGGATAGTGCCCTGTTTGGGGATATCCGGCTCAAGCTTGAACTTGGATATGTTGGGAATTTTCTTCTTGTCGGCCATAGCCTCCTGCAAGAAAGCATTGTAGGTGCTGAACTGTGGCCCAAGGTCGAGATAATGAAGAAAAGCATCTTTTTCGTAGCCCACATCAAGAAAGGCAGCGTTAAGTCCCGGCATAATCTTCTTGACTTTGGCAAGATACAGATCGCCCACAGCATATGCAATGTTGCGGCTTTCCTTCTGCAAAGAGACGAGACGGGAATCCTCAAGCAGCGCTATCGAGATTTCTTTTTGCTGAACGTCTACTACTAATTCGCTTTTCATTTGGTTTAATAAAGGTCGTTGTCGGCTTTTGTCGATCTAAACTTCGAGCCGACTGATACAAAAAAAGAACAAACTTATGGGTGAAGAAAGGCCTTCACCCATTTTCCGTTTGTTCATTGTCAACCGTCGAAACGGAAATAAATCCACGGCGTTGCCGTCGGGGCAATTATTTCTTCTTATGACGATTCTTTCTCAGTCTTTTTTTGCGTTTGTGCGTGGCCATCTTGTGGCCTTTTCTTTTCTTTCCGCTTGGCATAGTGGTTAATATTATTGTTGTTTATATATTTGGTTGTTGATTTCCGGGGAAATATCCGTCATTTCACTTCCTCAAGGAATGACTTACAAGGCTTGAAGGCCGGGATATTGTGCTCAGGCACTTTGATACTTGTGTTCTGAGTGATGTTGCGGGCAGTTTTCTCCTTTCTTGTCTTTATGATAAAACTGCCAAAGCCACGAAGGTAAACATTATGGCCATTCGCCATAGATTCTTTCACGACATCCATAAATCCTTCGACTGTAGAAAGCACTACAGCTTTCTCAAGACCGGTGGCTCGTGAAATCTCATTTACTATTTCTGCTTTTGTCATTTTGTCTATAAAAATTTTTGGTTTTATTCGTCTAAACGTCAAGATATGGCTGCCAACATTTTGCATCCGACAGCTTTTCCCGTTTGACGGTGCAAATATCGTAATTTTTTTTCATTCTTTAAAAGGTTGCTCACTATTTTCCCTCTTTTTTACCCAATTTTGTTTTGGTTTTGCATGTTTTTAAAGCTTTATCACAACCTTTATGGAAATTTCAATCACAAATACTCAATATTTACCTACTATAGAAGGATCAGTCAATATTGCGTAGAGACGTGCCGCTTACGCCACCTATTTTTCCGGTTATTTCTTCAAAATCATCTTCCCTCATCCGCAAAGTCATGGAGCATGTGTTGTCGAACTTGCGCTCTAAAACTTCGATATCGTAGCTTTTAACGATCCTCATCACTCCATCAGCTGCCATGTATGGGAACGTCACTTCAACGGTCTGCTGCTTATGCATCTCCTCTATGCCAGCATCGTCGAGCGCAAGACTCGCCGCCTCACGATACGCAGAAATCAATCCCGGCGTGCCAAGTTTAATACCTCCGAAATATCTGACCACGACGACCACTACATCCGTCAATTGCCGGCTGTTGATTTGCCCCAATATTGGTTTGCCGGCTGTCCCTGAAGGTTCTCCATTGTCGTTAAGCTGCCATTCTTGCCGGTCGGCGCCAAGCATGTAGGCCCAGCAGACGTGGCGAGAGTCATGATATTCATTTTGGTAGGCCTTCACTATGGACTTAGCTTCCTCGGCGGATGCAATTTTATGTGCAAAGGCCAGGAATCTGCTCATTTTCTCCCGTAACTGTCCTTCCCCTTTTTGTTTAATCGTGAAATAAGAATCGCCCATTGGATGTCGTTATGAATTGAGTATAGATTTTTTTAGAAACCATCAGGGCACACGTGTGCCCTGATGGTTTCTAAAAAAAATGACGAATAGAGGGATTTTGCTATAAGAGCTTGTTAAAAAAATGAATGTTAAACAAACTCTAAAATCCTGTCAATCTACGGTCTATCCGAAATAATTTTCTATTTCGCTCTCATCTTTTGAGTGATAGAGCATTCCTTCCGCCACGTTCTTGGCAGCTTCAAGTCCCTTGGCCGCCTTTACGATACTTAATGCCCAAGGCAAAGCATTTGCGGGGCCATTACCAAGCACGAATTTTTCATCTGAAGTCACAGGCGTACCTGTTGGTTCTGCCCCTTTCATATATGATTCAAACCCCGGATAGCATGTCGCTTTTCTTCCCTTTAGCAGCCCAAGTTGCCCAAGCACGACTCCGGGCGCAGCGCATATGGCGGCTATCCTTCCATTTTCTGACTCAGCTTGACGCTTAAGCAGCCCCTGCAATGGAGCGAATTCATATAGATTGACGGCTCCCGGCATACCGCCCGGAAGTATGAGCCATTCCGGAGAGGAGAAAAGAGTATTGTCATACAAGACATCACAATTCAATGTGACGCCATGTGCTCCGGTCACCTGAAGAGCAGACGTTATGGAGACCGTCTTAACTTTCATCCCGGCTCTGCGAAGCACGTCTACGGCAGTCATAGCTTCAAGTTCCTCAAAGCCCTCTGCAAGAAACAAAAATGATTCATTCATAACTATATGTTTTAGATAAAAGGTAATAATTCTAAGATGCCGGACTAATTCTTAGGCTTCAGCATCCTTGGAATATATGGAAACTGAGAAATGCATGAAAGAATAACGTCGTATCGTTATGCAAAAGCGTCATCTTTTGATGATTTATAATCCACAACAATAATTTCCATTATCTTTCAGCTAATTTCATCGCCCAAAAGTAGTCATTTTAATTGATTTTAGCTAACTTTGCCATGATTTTTTCGCATTCATTTCAATTTTTTAGAGTGTATTTGAATTTCACTTCCTAAAATTAATTTTTAATGAAACATTTGACAAAAAGCACACTCATCAAATATCTGTTGGCCTCGCTTATTATGCTGATGGCTCAATCCTGCTTGCCGGATTCTTATATCAAAGAGGAAGGCATGATCTGGAACACCACCTTTCACATCACATACAAGGGAGCTCCCGAATTGAAAGACTCCATCCTCGCTGTGCTTAATGACGTTGGCAAAAGTCTGAATGTCTTCGATGAAAATTCCCTCGTATCGAAACTTAATTCAGGAGATTCGATTCTTGCCGACCACCATTTGCTGAAAGTATACTCAGAATCGAGAATTATCAATGAGGCATCAAAAGGGATGTTCGACCCCACCCTTTCCCCTTTAATATCGGCATGGGGATTCGGACCGGGACACACTGCATCAGCCGACACAACGGCAATCGACAGCATATTGTCTTTCGTAGGCATCTCCAAGACCTCCCTTTCCGGAAAATATATCGTCAAAAACGACCGACGCACTCAATTCAATTTTTCAGCCATAGCAAAGGGTTATGGATGTGACCAAGTTGCCGAGATGTTGATTCGCAATGGAGTGAAGGATTATCTTGTGGAGATAGGAGGAGAAATAGCCACAGGAGGACGCGGGCCTAAAGGAAGATTATGGAAAATATCAATCGACAAACCAATTGAGACCGATTCCTCAGAGAGACATGACTCGCAGACAATAATAGAAGTCACCAACGCCGGCATTGCCACATCGGGCAATTACAGGAACTTCCGCAAAGAGAATGGCAGCAAATTCGGCCACACTCTGTCGCCCGTCACCGGAAGGCCTGTTGCGACGGACGTGGCCAGCGCCACCATTATCGCACCATCTGCAATGGAGGCTGACGCCGTAGCGACAGCCTGCCTGGCTGCAGGCAGCGTAAAGGCCAAAGAAATTCTTCGCACATTGGAATTAGAGGGGCTTCTCATTATGGCGGATTCCACATACTGGACATCACCCGGTTTTGAAAATTTGATAGTAAAATGACCGCCACCACTGATATTCTTATCAGCTATAAGCCATGATAATACCCGATGCCCGTCAACGCAATAATTTAGGAGCCTGAAAAAACAGTCCGAAATTTATGCCGAAATTCCAGTTGTGGGCCGGCGATGAGAGATAATTGACGTAGATTGACAAACTCGCGAATGGGAAATTATAGACCGCCGACATCTCTCCTATGAATTGGGGCTTGCGTAACCACCCATCGAACACAGCCATGCCTTTAGCGTCGGCTACCACGTGGCGTAACGGACAATATGCATAAAAATCTCCCCTGAGCTGGGCACGGGAATATGGTGTCCATATAGGGATAATCCCTATTGCGCCATAATTGTCGCTTCGGAACGCCACATTAAAGTAATTACGTGTGGATGGTGTCGGTTCGAAAGCCGCCGCATGCACCATAGTGGCCGTATAATTCTGATATAGATTCTGGATAGTGAACAAGCCATTAAAATATCCTCCAATCTTGAATTTACGATGAATCGGAAAGAAATGACGCCAAAGCAACTCCGCCGACCCACTGAAATGTCCCTTACGAATGATTGAACCTGAATGATTCTCTCCGGGAATGAATTCATTGTCTTCATGGGCAAGAGTGATATCTGCAAGCCATTGTTTCCCGGAACTTGGATACATCGGGTCGTTGAGCGTATTATACTCCACCCCGGCCTTGACAACAGCTATCTTATAGTCGCTTCTGTCTTTATTCACATTTGCAAAATCCCCTGCATTGTCGGGGAAATAATCATCGCGTTCCCAGCCGTAGGCAAGGCTTGCATATCCCTTTGCAAGATGACCCAATGCTCTGCAATACCTGGCTCGGAAATAACCCTGCACATCAGTGATGAACGACGGCGTGGAAGTCTGATAAAACAATAACTCTGAATCATAATATTTCTGGCGGCTGACCACCCCTTCAAGCTGCATATACGACGGCAGCTCCGTGCGAAGTGCAAACTTTGCGCTTAGCTGCGCGGCATAATAGGATTGACCTACCCAAGCTCCCAAGTCTATGTCAAGGCTGTTGAAGCTCAGAGTGTGATAACCTGCTCCTATGTACAGCATACTGTTGGTGGAGGATGATATCCATCCCCCGACCCCTATTTCCCATGGATTTTTCACTGTCGTCTTCAGGAGAAGCATATTGTTGCCATCACTATTGAATCTGGCCTGAGGGAGCAAATCGGTCAGCTTCCCGTCGGTCACAGCCCTATAATAAGAATCCTCCACCATGTCCATAGTCATCACCGCATCGTCACGACGGCCTTCGAATAGATAGCGTAGATAACGAGCCTGGTTAGGACGGGCTCCGGTCACGGTAATGGAGTCGAATGTCACTTGTGGAGTCGCCTTCGAAAATGCCCTGCGACGAGCGGCCAGCGAATCGGGATTTTCACGCACAGAGATTCTCTTTTTTATTGAATCCACCATCGAAAGCCCTGTCTTATATCCTATCGAATAAATCTCTTTGGCCTGGCCGAAATCAAGCACGCCGAAATCAAGCACCGGCACTTGTATCTTGACCCCCCTTTCCGCCGGGACGGTATAGCTGTTATTCTGGATTATCATGTCCTCAAGCTGGCTATAGACATCACCTTGTATGGGCTTTGAGTCGGGAGAAGAAACCGATACACCTATAATGAAATCTGGATTAAAATCTTCGACCATCACATCTACAGGGAAATTATCATAGATTCCTCCATCATACACAAGCACCCCATCCATCTCTATTGGTTTGAAGACAAGAGGAAAGCTCATAGAGGCTCTGACCGCATCCCCAAGCGACCCGTCTTTGCACACTATCTTATGCTTATGGTAGACATCGCTACAAACGCATCTGAACGGCACCATAAGCTTATTGAAGTCTCCGCCGCTTTGCTCGGTATAGGGAGAGAAGATGCGAAGAAACTCTATGTTCATCGGAATCGGACTGATCAGATGCGACGGCAATATCTGCGCAAGCATGTCGGTGGTGTCTTTAGGATTGAAATTCAGCGACAGCCATTTCGGGGTAGGATCCGACTTATTAAAATAATATTCCCTGCCAGGCGGGATAACACCGGAACTCCAATCAGCGAAATCCTTCGACGTGAACATCGCCATCATTTCCTCCGGCGACCATGCACAGCTGTAAAGACTGCCGACAATGGCTCCCATCGACGTTCCGGCTACATAATCCACAGGTATGCCATTCTCCTCAAGCGCCTTTATCACTCCGACATGGGCTATGCCTTTCGCTCCTCCGCCGCTCAAGACAAGGCCGACTTTCTCTTTGGAATGGCAATGGATTGATGAAAAAATCAAAATAACAGACAAGGCAATGACAGCCTTTATATGTGCGGATATCATGGTTTAAGTTTTTAGCCCTCAAGGACAATCTTGCTTTTTGTCGACTTGGGAGGTAGGGTGTTGAATAAAAAAGGCAGGAGAACTCCGTGCAACAACGGAAGTTCACCTACCTTTATAATGATTTCTGACTGTTTTTGTTTAGAGCGAATTCATTAAATTTAGAGCGCGTTCTTAGTTGGGCTCTGAGGAAATGCCACTGGAGATGTAGGAATCCTTAAACCCGAGAAAATATAAGACTCCATCTATTCCTATGGTGGATATGCTTTGTCGGGCTTCTTCCTTCACCTTTGGCTTGGCATGGAATGCTATACCCAGTCCTGCTTCGGAAAGCATCGGAAGGTCATTGGCACCATCCCCCACGGCAATGGTCTGCGCTATGTTGATATTCTCCACCTGAGCGAGAAGGCGCAAAAGCTCTTTCTTTCTGCGCCCGTCAACGATATCGCCCACGTATCTTCCGGTCAGTTTTCCGTCGGGGCCGACTTCAAGTTCGTTGGCATAGACATAATCGAAATTATACTTCTGCTTGAGATAATTTCCGAAATAAGTGAACCCGCCGGAAAGAATAGCCGTCTTGTAGCCTGACCGCTTCAACACTTTCATAAGACGTTCCACTCCTTCAGTAATTGGAAGGGACTCGGCTATCTCCTTCATTACTCCTACGTCAAGACCTTTAAGCAATGCCACTCTCCGCTTGAAACTTTCCTGGAAATCGATTTCTCCTCTCATCGCAGATTCCGTTATCGCCCTGACTTCCTCTCCCACGCCTGCCCTGTCGGCAAGCTCGTCGATCACTTCTGTCTTGATCAATGTAGAGTCCATGTCAAAACAGATCAGTCGCCTGCATCTTCTGTAGATGGTGTCTTCCTGCAAAGAAATATCAAAATCAAGCTCCTGGGAAAGATGCATGAAATCACTCTGCATTTTCAATAGATTGTCGGGAGTGCCGCGCACTGAAAACTCAATGCAGGCTTTCGTTGCAGGCTGTTGGTCTTCATCGAGAGGCATTCTTCCTGTCAGGCGCGAAATGGAGTCGATATTCAAGCCCTGTCTGCTTATTATCCGGCTTGTCTCGGAGATCTGTCTCGCAGTGATCTTACGCCCCAGTATGGTAATGATGTAGCGGTTTTTACCCTGCATCCCGACCCACTGGTTGTATTCCTCCTCTGAAATGATATTGAATTCCACCTGCACCTTCAAGTCGCTTGTCTTGAACAATAACTCTTTCAGAATCTCGCCGCTGCTGCGGCTATCGGTCTTGAAAAGAATGCCCAGGGAAAGGGTGTGATGTATGTCTGCCTGACCAATATCGAGAATGGCGGCATCATATCTGGCGAGTATTTCAGTCAATGCTGATGTCACTCCGCGCTGGTCTGCTCCGGATATTTTAATCAGAATAAGTTCCCTCTCCCCATTGTTGCCAATCTGGGGAGAGGGTGTTGATGTTGTTTCTGTCATTTGAGACATCTTTCGTTATCCAAGTTCGGAAGCACTCTATTGAAATACTCCGGCTTATTGATTGCTTTGCTTTTCCTGAGCGTCAAGAAGATTTATTTTATCCTGAATCTGGGCTATGTCCTCCTTTATTTTTGCAATCTTACGCTCATACTCCTTGACCATATTGCCTCCGCTTGAGAATTTGAAGAATCCAAGGTTGTTCTCAATAGTCTTTATTTCCGACTGGCGCGATTCAATGGCCCTGACGAGACGCTCGCGCTCGCGAGAAATGCGGCTTTCATCGCCGTCCATTTTCTTCAATTCTCCTTCGAATCTCCTCATTCGCTGGCGTGATTCCCTAAGGTCGAAAGCTCCAAACAAGCGGCTTAATTCCGCTCTGTATTCAGCATTGACGGCATCCTTATGCTTGAAGGGTACGAAACCTGTCTGCTGCCATTCATTCTGAAGCTGGCGGATTGACTCGATGACGTCTTTGCGTTCTGCATCAGTGGAGATAGCCTTCAGCCGGGCTATGATGGCCTGCTTGGCTTTCAGATTCTCATTTTCCGCGCTTCTCTGAGCTCCGAAGTGCTTTTTGCGTGCATCATGAAATGCGTCAATGGCCGCGCAAAAGCGTTTCCATACCTCATCGCCTTGCTTGCGACGCACCACTCCAACCGTACGCCATTCCTTCTGAAGCTCCTGCAATTCATCATAGGCTTCCTTTTCTTCAGCCCTGGGCAGCAATGCCTCTGCCTTTTCGCATAAAGCCTCTTTCTTGGCAAGATTGTCGCGGAATTCATCTTTCGTCTTCTTGAAATATTCCGCTTTAGTCGTGAAGAATGCGTCGCAAGCCTTGCGGAAGCGACTGAAGAGCACTCCATTGCTCTTTCTTGGAGCAAATCCTATCTCCTTATACGCTTTTTGGATTTCAAGAATCTCCTTGGTCTTGGCATCCCACTCCGCGAAAGTTTTCAAAGCGGCAAGATCCACTGCCTCCACCTTTTCGCATAATGCTGTCTTTGCAATCTCGTTGTCAGTTTCTTCTGCCTTACGGCTCTGGAAATAATCCTGATGACGCTTATTTATCATGGCTGACGCCTCTTTGAACTCATTCCAGATATCCTCCCTGACCTCTTTTGCGACAGGGCCTATCTCCCTCCACTGGTCGTGCAAATCCTGAAGCTTTCTAAAAGCCTCTATAGGATCGGGAAGAGTGGTCAGCTGGCGAGCTTTCTCGACAAGAAGCTGTTTGATTTCAAGATTCTTCTTAAAATCAAGATCCCTCAACTCCTTGTTCATTTTAAGGCGATCGTAGAATTGCTCCACGCTTGACTGATAGCTTCTCCAGATTTCATTTTCCGAGCCGGCCGGCACTTCGCCCACAGCCTTGAAGTCTTGTTGGAGCTGTTGGAATTTAGGGAAATGGAGATTTATATTGTCGATATCTTCGGCTATTGCCTTAAGCTCGGCCACTATTCGGCTTTTTTCTTCAAGATTTTTTTTGCGTTCTTCCTCCTTTTCCTCAAGATACGCTGATCTCTTTTCACGAAATTCCGCAAGCAAGGCCTTAATCTTCACCTCATCTTCATCCACGGGGGCAGAGAATTGATCAGCAGGATTCCCTTCTTCCACGAATGCCTTGGCGGCATTCATTGCCTCCTTATTAAGCAGCGAATAGAAAGCTTGCTTGACTGCCGCCACCTCTTTGTGAGCCTCCATATCTCCTGAAGAAACAATCTCCCTGAGAGCTTCAATCATCTCCTGTTTAGACATTGAGTGGTAGTTCTTTTCCGACACCACATTCTCTTCCGGCTTTTCAGTGATCTCGTCGGCCACTTTGGCAAGATCTTCTGCCGGAGATGACTCCACAGCACACTCATCTGCCTCCGCAGCATCGGCCGCTTCCGCGATATCTGCCGAGGGAGAGGTGGTTTCTACACAAGTATTGTCACATTCTGCATTTCCCGTGGCAGAAGTAGCAGCGGTTGACATTGCAGCGGTTTCTGCCGCTACTTCGAGGTTAAGGTCGTCCGCACCGGGCGACAGCTTATCAAGCTCATTCATGCTGATAGTTGTTTTTAAAGACTGCATGGCGTAGCCATTTGGCAAATATCCGTGCGAGTCTCGTCATGGTTGCATATTTGAAGCCTCAAAATTATAAATTTATTTTTGAAATTACAATTTTTGGCTTCCCTAATTTTTGAAGTTGGGTAAACTTCAATGTTTTTTTATTCTATTTTGGAGAGGATATAACTTTGGCTGATATGATTTTCACGTCCTCCGTCGGGCGGTCGGCCTCATCCGTGGCAACTTTCTGAATCTTATCGACCACTTCAAGCCCTTTGACCACTTCCCCGAAGACAGTGTATTCCCCATCAAGATGAGGCGTCCCTCCTTTTTCGATATAATCTGCCTTTACGTGAGCCGGCATAGGCTCAGGCTTCACTATAGCCTCTGTTTCCCGGATGAGTTGCTGCCGTAGCGCTTCCAATCCATTGTCGTCGCCTGCCTTCCTCATGGCCTGAATCGAATCCATGTGCTGCATGGCAAGCTGCTGGAAAGTTTTCTCCATCTTCCCGTTGATTCTTTTCATATCCGAAGCCTCAAGCTGCCTTTCGGAGGCAGTGCGTCCGGTGACGATATAAAACTGAGAGCCGGAAGAACGTCTTTCAGGATTCATGGCATCCCCTGTACGTGCAGCGGCCAAGGCTCCTTTCTTATGGTAATGTTTGGGATATTCTATCTCGGCTGCTATAGTATAGTCGGGTCCGCCTGAGCCAAGTCGCTTCCCTGCCGGAGCATTCTTTGAACCCGGATCGCCGGTCTGCACCATAAACGAATCTATCACCCGATGGAATAAAACACCATCGTAGAACCCTTCTCCTACGAGCTTCAAGAAATTGTCACGGTGCAACGGCGTGTCGTTGTATAGTTCCACAACGATATCGCCCATAGTGGTCTTAAGCTCCACCAATGCTTCATCCTGGGCTATGGGTTTGATTTCTTCCATATTGTTTTGGGATAATACTCCCGCTATCCCCAGCGTCAGCGACGCGAGTGCGGTCACAAATCTTTTCATTGTCAGATATTATGTTTCGCCGAATCAGATGCTTCAGCAGGATAGATACGTTTGTAGATCCTGCGGAAATTATCGTCGGAAGCTTTAAGCTCGGAGGCACGTTGCTTGTAGTCAGGGCCCCAAATGGCCTCCAAAAGCGAACCGATGTAGCGGCGTTCACGATCTTTGGCTATTGCTCCCTCTATAAGAGGAGATATCCATGGCGAAAATTTTTCGCCATCGACAGCCGACAAGAAGCGAGCACTGCTGGCAAGGAATTGTCCCGTCAGGTCGACCCTGATGAGATTCTCCACCAACTCCGGCATCAACTCAAGACACGTCTCGAAGTTGTTGACGATGTATTCATACGTCGCCATTCCGTCGGGGTCATTTTCAAGATTTTTCAATATATGATTCATCATTCATTAAATTTCACACCGCAAAAATAAATAAATTTCCACAAACTGATAAAATAAAGCAGATGAATTTTTCAGTTTTAGCTATGTTTTATTAATTTTGCAATGCAAAACACGATAAAAAATGAGTCAAGAAGCCAATTCCATCCATTTTCCGCCCGGTGCGGTGATAGTCATCGGCCGCCAATTCGGCAGCGGAGGACGCAAGATAGGGAAAGGGATCGCCAAGCGTCTCGGCATACCATACTACGACAAGGCTTTGCTCTCGAAAGCGGCTGAAAGCCTCGGGTTCGCCCCTGAGATATTCGCCGCAGCCGACGAGAAGAAGCCGTCTCCTTTTCGTTCGCTCCTTCAGGCAACGTATGGAATAGGAGACAATTTCCATGCCACTTCCATTTGCGGGGAAAAGCTTTACACTGTGCAGAGCGACGTCATTAGGAGAATCTGTGACAAAGGCCCGTGTGTAATAGTCGGAAGGACAGCCGACCATGTCTTGAGAAACCGGGCTGCTCTCATCAGCGTCTTTATCCACTCCCCAATTGAAAAACGTGTGGCCAGGATTGTCATGCGTTCAGATTGCGCCAACAGTGACTCAGCCGCTGAAATGGCACGCAAACACGACCATGACCGGGAGCAATACTACAATTACTTTACAGGCAGGCAATGGGGAAAGGCATCCAACTATCATCTGACAATCGACTCCTCTATCATTTCTGAGGAAGACGCGATTGATTTTATCGTGGGATTTGTCAAATCAAGGTGGAAAGAATTAACGCAGGAATGAGGTCTGTCGCTTGCCTGCAATGAATCGTGACGAGGAGTTGACAGTCAAGAGGAAAGTCCGGGCAACAAAGAGCGGCATGTTTCCTAACGGGAAGCCGGCGGCGACGCCGGGGATAAGTGACAGAAAACGACCGCCTCTACCCATCTGAGGGAGAGGTAAGGGTGAAAAGGTGGGGTAAGAGCCCACCGGCTCCCATGGCGACATGGGAGGCCGCACATCCCATGTGTTGCAAGGCCAAATACACCGGCAGCAAAGGGCTGCTCGTCCATTGCCGGGGGGTAGGCTGCTTCAGCCCGCGGGCAACCGCGCAGCGTAGATAAATGACAGACACCGGCATTGCCGGCACATAACCCGGCTTATATCATTCCTGCTCTCTTAGCGGCGAAGGCTTTCGGTCTTCGCCGCTTCTTTCTATACCGGACCTGAACAATCCACCCTTTAATTTCATTAAATAAATATGGACAAACAGAAAGAAACATTCATATCGAGATTCATCAACAAGTTGCGCTACATTGCCAACTACAGCTGGACAGGAGTCTGGAAAGAGACACGCGATTCCGCAGGAATCAGGACGTTGAAGGTGGTCAATCTTTCAGTAAGGTCGTTTTTCGACCGCGACCTTCAAGACAAGTCAATGTCGCTGACCTACTCCACTGTGCTCGCTATCGTCCCGGCCCTTGCGCTTCTTTTCGCCATTGGCCGGGGATTCGGTTTCCAGAATCTTCTCGAAGATGAACTCTACAAAAGCTTTCCCGCCCAAAAAGAGGGAATCCAATTCGCCTTGAAATTTGTAGACTCTTATCTTGCCGAGGCCTCACAGGGCATCTTTGTCGGCATCGGCATAATCTTCCTGCTTTGGACTCTCATATCCCTTCTTTCCAATATTGAAGAAGCCTTCAACACTATTTGGGACGTTAAGCGTGACCGCTCGATGTATCAAAAGGTGACCGATTACATCGCCATTTGCCTGATGGTGCCAATCTTGATGATATGTTCCTCCGGTGTCTCCATCTTCATGTCGGCCACCGTGCAAAACAACATCTATTTCTCATTTCTTTCCCCGCTCGTCAACATCGCTCTCGAAGCTCTCCCCGTTTTTCTTGCATGGGTAGCGTTCACGCTTTCCTATTTCTTGATTCCGAATACGAAGGTCAAATTTCAATATGCAGCCATTTCCGGGGCAGTGTGCGCGATTATATTCCAGATTCTGCAGCTTCTTTTTGTCAACGGACAGATATATGTCTCCAAATACAATGCCATATACGGATCTTTCGCCTTCCTTCCCTTGCTACTCATATGGCTGCAGTTTTCTTGGCTGATCCTTCTTTTTGGCTGCGTATTGACCTATTCGCTGCAAAACGTGCTCAGCTATAATTTTCTCGGCAACCTCAGCAAGATGTCGGAGAATTATTCCAGGAAAGTCACTATCATCTTGTCTGCCGCCATAGTCGGACGATTCCGTGAAGGCAAGACTCCCCTGACTCGCTCCCAACTGAGCTTCTACTACGACATCCCCATTAGAGTCACCACCAACATTTGCGAAGAGCTCTATAAAGCGAAACTGATTAACTACGTTATGTTGCCTGACGACAAAGTCGGGGTGGCTCCGGCATCCGAGACCGACAGTCTGACCGTGGGGGAACTTCTGCAACGCCTCGATGCAGTGGGCGACCATGATTTCATCCCCCGTTTCTCTATAATATATCGTCAGATACTCGACAAAATAGACTCCTGGCTCAACAAGAGTTATGACTGCATGCGCGATCAGCTAATCAGAGACATCGTCCTCCCGGTCGATGCCGATAAGGAAGCTACAGTCAATGCCGAATCCGAGCCATTCATTAAGACCGACGATTCAAACGACAGCCCCGTCTCCAACTACGATTGACGATTCCCGTGGACACCGCCTCGTTAGGAGAGCTCCACAAGCATGACATTTCAATAAGACTGCCACTGCATTTCGGAATCTTGCGCCGCATATGCCATAAGTGTTCAATATCCGAAGATAAATAGCTCTAAAAACATGTTTTGAAACATCTTTTTGAAAAATTTCGATACACTAATTTATTTTTATCACAATTCTTTTGCTTTTTAGAAGACAAAAGTATATCTTTGTAGCAAATTACAACCGGACTTATCCGTTTCAGCTGTGATTCAATTTCTCCGAGGCGATATTTATTACCTTGACAATCTACGAACCTCCTCACACCCAACAGACTCCCCTCCATAACTCCATGACTCAAAATTAACCTTACAATACAGATATTATCCAATGAGCTATCTGAAATTCGACAAAAGCCTGATGATTAATCTGGAACAAAGTCTCCCCAAGGAGATACTCCGGACCAACAAATCAGGGGCTTACCATTGCACCACGATAGTGGGATGCAACACCCGTAAGCAACATGGGTTGCTCGTAATCCCAATTCCGGAGATGGACGACAAGGCACACGTGCTCCTTTCGTCGCTCGACGAGACTGTGATTCAGCACGGAGCCCCCTTCAATCTCGGTCTTCATCAATATGGAGACGGTGTGTTTGCGCCTAACGGCCATAAATATATCCGCCAATTTGATTGCGAATCAGTCCCAACCGTGACGTATAGAGTCGGTGGCGTTATTTTGACAAAGGAAAAAGTGTTCATTTCCCACGAAAACCGTATCCTTATCAAATACACCCTTCTTGAGGCACATTCCGACTCGACGCTTCAATTCAGGCCGTTCCTCGCATTCCGTAATGCCAACGACCTTTGCATGGAAAACGGAGCCATAAACACAGCTGTCGAACCGGTCAGAAACGGCATCTCCACTTGTCTATACCAAGGCTACCCCAACCTTTTCATGCAATTCTCCAAGCAGCCGGAATGGGTCAACGACGGCCACTGGTACAAAGGAGTTGAATATTACAAGGACAAGGACAGAGGAATCCCTTACAAAGAAGACCTGTGGGTGCCCGGATATTTCCAGTTGCCGATTAAGAAAGGGGAATCAATCATCTTCTCGGCTTCCACTGAAGAGGCAGACCCCGATCATTTTGTAGAGACATATGAAAAGGAACTGACCACACGCACATGCCGCACAAGCTTCTATAATTGCCTTAAGAACTCTGCCAAGCAATTCTATCTCAAGAATAAATACGGAATGTATATCATGGCGGGTTATCCATGGTATAACGTCCGCGCCCGCGATGAATTGATGGCGCTTCCGGGATGTACGCTTGCAATCGACCATAAGGAGGACTATGAGGCCATTATGGAAAGCTTCTTGCGCGGATTGAGCAGCTTCCTTGATACAGGGAAAAAAGACAAGACTATCGGAGAGATCGACCTCCCCGACATCCCTTTGTGGACAGTCTGGGCTCTTCAACAATATCGACGCTCGACTTCCACCAAGGAATGCCGCGAGAAATACGGAGAAGTGGTCAGATGGATTATCGACAAAATCCGCAATGGGAAAGTGCCCAACCTGTATTTTAATCCCAACGGACTTGTGTCGTCCAACGGTTCTGACTCTCCCGTCACTTGGATGTCGGCCTCCCTCAATGGCCGCCCAATCATTCCGCGCACGGGATATATTCTGGAATTCAACGCGCTGTGGTATAATGCCCTTAGATTCGCGATATCCCTCTACGACGGCGACGCAGCCATGCAGGATTATATCGACGACATCAACGCCCTCGCAGAGACCGTGAAAGAATCCTTCTTGTCGACATTCCTTAACGACTACGGCTATCTCTACGATTACGTCAACGGCACATACACCGATCTCGAAGTCCGTCCGAATATGGCAATCGCTATCGGTCTTGAATATTCTCCGCTCGACCGTCGCCAGCGTAAGAAAGTGCTCGACCTGGTGACACGTGAGCTGCTGACTCCCAAAGGCCTCCGTTCGCTGAGCCCGAAGAGTTATGCCTACCATCCCATCTATGTCGGCGACCCCATCCAAAGGGAATACACCGTGCATCAAGGCCCTGCAAGGCCATGGCTGTTCGGATTCTATGCCGATGCCTACTTCAAGGTGTTCGGGCTCAGCGGAGTCGGATTCATCGAAAGGATGCTGATCGGATATGAAGACGAGATGACGGAAGGCTGCATAGGATCGCTCTCTGAGATGTATGATGCCAATCCTCCCTTCACGGGACGTGGAGCCGTCAGCACCGCCAAGAACGTCGGAGAGATTCTCCGCACGCTCAAAAACGTGAAAGAATTCAATAAACTACAAACCTTAGAAACCGAAGAATCGAAATGAAGGCTTTAATGTTCGGATGGGAATTCCCTCCGCATATCCTCGGCGGTCTCGGCACTGCAAGCTACGGCCTGACAAAAGGCATGCATGCTAATGGAAATATGGACATCACGTTCGTCATCCCAAAACCTTGGGGCGATGAGGAACGCGGCTTCGCTAAAATCATAGGAGCAAGCAATACCCCTATAGCATGGCGCGACGTCTCTTGGGACTATGTCGAATCGAGAATAGGAAAGGTCATGGATCCGCAGACCTATTTCGACCTCCGCGACCATATTTATGCCGACTTCAACTATATGCATCTCAACGATCTTGGCTGCATTGAGTTTTCCGGCAGATACCCCGACAATCTCGTAGAGGAAATCAACAATTATTCTATCGTGGCAGGCGTGATTGCCCGCACCGTTGACTTCGACATAATCCATGCCCACGACTGGCTGACATATCCTGCCGGAATCCATGCAAAAAACGTGACCGGGAAGCCTCTCGTCATCCACGTTCACGCCTCTGAGTTCGACCGGTCGAGAGGTAAGCCAAACCCGACTGTGTTCGCTATCGAAAAAGACGGCATGAACAATGCCGACCATATCTGCACCGTCTCCGACCTCACACGCCGTACGGTCATCGAGAAATATGGCATCGACCCCGCAAAAGTGACCACCGTCCACAACGCCGTGATTCCTCTTGACGACGAATTGCTCAATCTCCAGAGGAAAGAGACAAAAGACAAAGTCATAACTTTCCTTGGCAGAATCACGATGCAGAAAGGTCCCGAGTATTTTGTCGAAGCTGCTGCCAAGGTGTTGAGGAAAAACAAAAACGTCAGGTTTGTCATGGCAGGCGGAGGAGACATGGAGAAAGACATGATCCGTCTGGCGGCAAAACGCAATATAGCCGACAGATTCCACTTCACCGGATTCCTTCGTGGCAAGGAGGTGTATCAGATGTTCCGGGATTCCGACGTATATGTGATGCCTTCCGTCTCCGAGCCTTTTGGCATTTCCCCTCTCGAAGCCATGGAAATGGGCGTCCCGTCAATCATCTCAAAACAGAGCGGATGTGCCGAGATTCTCAACAATGTCATCAAGACCGACTATTGGGATGTCGACGCTATGGCTGACGCCATGCACTCCATCATCACCAACAAAGCCCTCTACGACACCCTCCGCGACCGGGGGATTGAAGAAATCCACGGAATAACGTGGGAAAAAGCCGGCAAAAAGGTGATCGACATCTACAACAGGGTCATTGAGTCTCGAAAATGATTTCCTCCTATTTCACAACGAATTAATATTAATCAGATAAATCATGAAATCAGTTTGTTTCTATTTTAAGATACATCAGCCTTTCCGCCTGAAACGCTACAGATTTTTCGACATAGGCAACGACCATTACTACTACGATGATTTCGCCAACGATGAAATCATCAGCCGCCTTGCCCAGACAAGCTACATCCCTATGGCCGAGACTCTCCTCCAGATAATCAACGACAGCAACCGGGAATTTAAATGCTCTATCTCTATCTCCGGAACGGCTATCGAACAGTTTCAGCTATACGTGCCGGAATATATCGACCTCCTCAAGAAGCTTGCCGAGACAGGATGCGTAGAGTTTCTTTCCGGGACGTATTCCCACAGTCTCGCATCTCTCGAAGACCCTGAAGAGTTTATCCGCGAAGTCAAGGATCACGACGATCTCATTTTCCGTGAGTTCGGAGTGCGCCCGAAAATATTCGCCAACACTGAGCTTATCTATGACGACGATATAGCCGCCCTCGTAGCAAGCATGGGATTCTCAACATGCCTCACGGAGGGAGCGAAGCACATTCTCGGTTGGAAATCTCCCAACTATGTATATCAGGCCGCATCCGCTCCCCAGCTGAAACTTCTGCTGACCAACGACAAGCTTGCTGAAGACATCTCCCGCAACTTCAACAACACCGCATGGGCTGAGTATCCCCTGACCGCCGACAAATATGCCGACTGGCTCGCTTCGCTTCCTGATAATGAGCAAGTGGTCAACCTATATATGAGCATGGACACCTTCGGATCTTTCCTTCCGGCCAACACCGGCATCTTCGACTTCATGAAGGCTCTTCCAAGATTCGCAAAGGAAAGAGGAGTTTCCTTCACGACCCCTTCTGAAACTGTTGCCAAGCTAAAACCGGTAGACATGATTTCCGTGCCATTCCCCATCTCAGACATCGACGAGGTCCGCGACGTATCCGCATGGAAAGGCAACGAACTGCAGAACGAGGCCCTCGGGAAGCTTTACGCCGTGGCAGAACGCGTAAACCTCTGCCAGGACCGCCGACTGAAACAAGATTGGGAATATCTCCAAAGCAGCGACCATTTCTATTACATGAGCACGAAGAACCTTGCCGACGGCGCAAGCCATGCAGCTTTCAGCCCATATGACAGCCCGTTCGCTGCGTTCACCAACTATATGAATGTTCTCGCCGACTTCCTTGTGCGCGTAGAAGAGCAGTATCCTGAAGATATCGACAATGAGGAACTCAACTCGCTTCTTCTGACCATCCGCAACCAAGCCGCTGAAATCAACGAGCTCAATAAGGAGGTGAAGACACTGCGCAACAACATCCTTAACGCCGACGACTCTACCAATGCCCCGAAAGAGGAAGTATTGGAAATCTCGGAAAAAGAGGACGTGGAAGCTCCCAAAAAAGCAACAAGAAAGACTGCCGCCAAACCGGCTGCCAAGAGGTCCACAAGAAAAACTGCCAAATAATTCAGACAGCTGAAAAAGTCAACGATAAAATAATCGGGGAATGGACCAAAGTCCATTCCCCGATTATTTTATCGTTGACTTACTGACGATTGAAGTTGTATAAGAGCGCTTCCTTAAAATTTCGGAGCCGTAGGGCGGTGATTTTAAGGAACGCGCTCTTCTATGTTTCATTAGCTTATTCCTTCAAAGAGGAAGATATGTCGGCTCAAGCCGAAAACCCGGTGCATGAATTTTGAGAAAAGTGTTAAATTTGTGGCATGAAAACCGCAGATGCAAT
>VSPO01000031.1 GCA_009775375.1 Muribaculaceae bacterium
CGTCCTTTGCGGAATGCGCTGTATTTTAATTATTTTACTGTATCATTAACATATCGAAATAAGTTTAGACAACTTCAATATAAAATTAAGAAATTTTTTTCGACTACAATATGAATATGAAATTTATTGGTGTCGTGGCCATGTCTTTGATATTTGTCGGCTGCTCCACCACTCAAAAATTCACTGCCCCGATATTCCCCGCTAAACTGGATGCCAAGGTCGCAACTTTGAGCACAGCGGATGATATTTTACCTGTCAGCCGTAAAATCGAAGCCGTTGACTCAGTGATACTAATAGCCGGTGAACTTGACGGAAAGCTGATGCATGTCTATGATATCCGGACAGGCAAATTTAAGGGTAGCCATATTAATAAAGGACAGGGACCTGACGATATGGTGTATGTTGGTAATTTTATTACGGACAGTATCGGAGTTACTGCCTTGGACCTTTTTACATCTGCTGAAAAGCGTTTTGACAAAGATTGGAAATGTATCTCGGTGAGTCGGAGTTATACACAAGGGATGGAAACGTATGCGCCAAGGGTTATTCATCTTATGCCGGATGGGAAGAGG
The DNA here is from genome assembly GCA_009775375.1 of Muribaculaceae bacterium. Classification (GTDB taxonomy): domain Bacteria; phylum Bacteroidota; class Bacteroidia; order Bacteroidales; family Muribaculaceae; genus Lepagella. The sequence continues at coordinate 573 of VSPO01000031.1, forward strand.
CTGATGCAGGTGTTTGTCCAAGAACATGCTCCTCTCGGTCTTATGATGCTAAAGGATGGCAAGCATGGCGACGTATATACAGAATCTCCTTTGGATAACGATCCTGAATCAGAGAAAGCCAGCACTTATAATAGGGTGAATTTCACTTTTTCTCCCGACGCGACTAAGGTGGCGTTCGCATCGAGGGAGGGGCTTATAATGGAAATTTTCGATGTGGCGGATCTCAATATAAAACCAATAGCCATAAAACTGTTTCATCCCTATGACATCAATACAAAGAAGATGGGGGAAAATGTCCTTGTCGAATATAAAGAGGACAATATAAAAGGTATTATGGCAATGACGGCTACTGACAAACGTATAGTGGCGGCTTATAATGGCAGCACATCTCATGAGTCGAACACCGATATTGCAGTTTGGGACTGGAATGGCAAACCTCTGCGAAGATATGGATTTATCGGTAGAATAATGGCATTATGTTTATCCCCTCTTGCCTCTGATGATATATATGCTTTGGTACATAAGTCTGATTATGACATATCTCTTGTCAAGATAAACTGTCCCGGACTCCTTGATTGAGATGACGGTGAGGATAAATACTTCTGTATCAATGTGATAAGAAACAAGTAATTAAAATATTATGAAAAAGAGAATCATTTCAATCATTTCCGTGACAGCCATCCTGTTCGCCGGGTTGGCCGTCACCGACATCCAGCCTCAGGCCAACGCACAGCAGCGTCCGCCGGGAGGAGACTCAATCCCCGCACCGCAGCCATCAGTGGATCCCGGTCCTGATTACAGTGTTTTAGTGCAATACAATGGATCTATGATGGATCAATGTATTGCCATTTGCCAGAAATGCTTTAGAAAGTATCAGGCTCCTGGAATTTACGGCAGCTGTACGGATGCCATCGGAAGATGCAAATGTGGCAGTACGCACTTCAGACCTAAATACCTAAATAGATGAAGGCTTCGAAAATAAATATATTCGTTTTTATTATCAGCTTTTTGATTATTTCATGCGATAGCAAAAAGAAAGTTTCTATCCCCGAGTTTCCGGTGAATGAAAGGGCGAAAATGATTACACTCGGAGGTGATGACCTTATTCTTCCCCGTATTGAGAGTCTTGTCCTGACCGACACTGCAATCGTCGCTCTTGGCCATCTTGATAATAAATGGATACATTTGTATGACAGGAAAAACGGCAATCCGTTGGGTAGCTATATTGATCGGGGAGAGGGTCCGGCGGATATCGTTAGTGCAGAGAGAATAACCAGGCGTGATGGTAAATGGGTCATTTATGATGCCATGGTCGGCAAAATAAAAGCCTATGCTGAAAATTTCAAATTCCTTTCAGATGAAACACCGAGTAATAATCTTCCATATCCCGTCATCTCAAGAAAATTCTTTCCCTCCGGGAAAGACCTTATATTGACGCTTGTCGGAGAAGACGAGACCTGCAGAAGATGGGCTTTCTTGCTTGCCGATAGTTTGGGACATGGGCAACCTTATGTGGCGACGCCTGTTGACGATAATCCGGATTTGGCAGAAAACTATTCCCGGTCGTGGATTGAAAGCTCTCCTGATGGTCGGATGCTTGTGGCAACAACCTGGAGAGGATGTTATATGGAGATTTTTGATGTGTCGGGATATGAGCCAAAGTTAAGACGTTCCCAATGCTTTGCCCCTTTGAAGCTAAGGAATGAAGGCCGGTTCCCACAGCTCGCTGATTCCTGTGTCAGGGGATTTTCAGCTTTGGAGGCGACTGATTCAAGAATCATTGCGTGCCTAAACGGCAAGCCAGACGAATTCGGATCAACTGACATAACCGTCTGGGATTGGGATGGCACCCCCCTTAAACGGTATGCTACGGGAGTGACAATCAGCAATATGAAATTGTCGCCCGACAATCCTGATGAGATTTTTGCTCAGGTATACGACAAGGAAGGAAATTTTTACCTTGTTAAATTCATTTGTCGCGGATTGTTGGACTGAAAAATTCAATCCCCGCTCCACCGCCATCCTATCCTGACAGAGGTGTAGCCTATTTGAATTGTCAACCATCGGTGTTGATCAACTGTCGGGCAAGTTGTGTGGTATGTTTCCGTGTGTATGACGCAGGCAACAAGGGAATGTGTATGTCTGCAATGGGTAAATGTGTTTGTGGTTATACTGCGTTTGAAAATAATCCAAGTTATTGATTATGAATATTTATTGTATGGGATTGGCATGGCGTTCCCTTGCGCAGATATAAGTGCGATCTTGGCATAATTGCCATGGAACTATCTCCTGACAATCCTGATGAACTCTTCGTGATTACCACAGACAATGATATGAATTATAATCTCGCTAAAATAGCATGTCCCGGGTTGCTTGATTGAGGTGAAACTGTATGCAAAGTGCTAAAAAAGACGCGTCCTACCGTAGGACGCGTCTTTTTTTTTGTAGTGAATTTTATCTTGCGGGGATGTCTACCGGAGTTTCGCGGCCACGGAGGAAGTAGTCGGAGAAATAGTCTACGAGTCGCCAGTAGAAATATTCGTCCATGTGGCCGAAGGAATGGCGCTGAGTCGGGAGCACCATCATGTCGAAACGCTTGTTGGCGTTGATGAGCGCGTTGGCCACGCGGATGGTGTTGCCGGGATGGACGTTGTTGTCGATGTCGCCATGCACGAGCATCAGATGTCCCTTTAGATTGTGGGCAATCTCAGGATTCGTACGAATTTCATAGACGAAAGTCGTGTCGCCCTTTTCCGTCACCTTCTCCTTGACGCCATGATGGGTTTCGCTCCACCAGCGGTTGTAGATACGGTTGTCGTGGTTGCCGGCACACGACACCGCCACCTTGAAGAAGTCGGGATACTTGAGCATTGCTGCGGTCGACATGAATCCCCCGCCCGAATGGCCGTGGATGCCGACACGGTTCACGTCGATATACTTATGACGTGCCGCAAGCTGCTCGATGGCCGCCTTCTGGTCGGCGAGGCCATAGTCGCGGAGATTGCCGTAGCCATAATTATGATACCATTTCGAGCGGTCGGGGTGTCCGCCACGGTTGCCGACGGTGATCACCACGAATCCGGCCTGTGCGAGACGGTCGGTGCGCACCGACATACGGGTGAAGGGATAGTTAGTGGCCTCCACTTGCGGACCGGGATAGACATAATCGATTATGGGATATGATTTCTCCGGATCGAAATCGAAAGGCTTGTACATCACGCCGTAGAGGTCGGTCACTCCGTCGGCCGCCTTCACCGTGAAGGTCTCCGGGAACTTATAGCCGTTGGCGAAGAGCTGAGAGAAGTCGGAGCGTTCGAGATTCATGACCTTCCGGCCGTTGATGTCGAACAGGGCTGTCTCCGGGACTGTGTCCACTCGGGAATAATTGTTGACGAAGAAACGGGCGTCGTCGTCTACGACCGGCATGTGGAAATAATTATCCCCCTTGTCAAGCCTTTTCACGGGGCCTCCGTCGAGGCTGACGCCGTAGAGGTGCTGGTAGTAGGGGTTTTCATCCTTTTCGCGCCCCATGGCCGTAAAATAGACCATACGGCGAGGCTCGTCTACTTTCAGGATGTGGTGGACGTGCCAAGGACCGTCGGTCAGCTTGCGTTTGAGGTTGCCTTTGTCGTCGTAGAGATAGAGATGGGCCCAGCCGTCGCGCTCGCTCCATTGCACGAGTTCCTTGCCGTTGGCGATGGCCGAAAGCGGACGCACCTCCTGATACGTGTTCATCCTCTCCTCGATGATGGGGACGATGGAATCCTGCCCGACGGTGTAGGAGCAGATGTCGATTCGATGTAGGTCGCGGCTTGAGCGGGTCACGAAGAAACGGGAATCGTCGCCGAGCCATACGGCCGGCACGTCATACATATGCCGCTGGCGATGCTGGCGCGGACGGTAGGCAAGGGATAGCGACTGGTTTTTGAAGCGGTCGGTCTTTATCTCCTTGCGCGAATTGTCGGCCATGTCGAAGAGATAGAGATGTTCTTCAGGGGCTTCCATCTCCCCGGGCATTTGGTATTTATATGTTTCGAGGGTCGGGCGCGGCTCTGCGACGGAATTGATTACCCAAAGCTCCTTCACCTTGCGGTCGTCGGAGAGAAGCGTGGCGAAATGGCGTGAGTCGGGCGACCAGAGTCCCCATACGGCTTTACGCTTGCCGTTGCAGAGCGTGTCGGTATTGAGCAGGCTGTAGGGCTGTCCGTAGCCGAAATCCTTGACTCCGTCGGTCGTGATCTGTATCTCCGTGATGGTAGAGTCTTTCTCGTTCTTCTTGAGCTTTTCGTAGTCTTCACGGCTCATTCGGTAGAGGTTGAGATCCTTGGCATAGACCACTGTCTTGCCGTCGGGGGAAACGGAGGCCCAGTCGAGTTCCTTAGTCTCCTTGCGTTTGTCTTTGAGATGGGTGAGCCGGCCGTTGTTCATGTCGTAGGAGAAATAGAAAATCTCCTTTTCCCCCTTCTCCGGCTTCACTTCCTTCCCCTTATCGTCGGTATAAGGTTTGGCGTCTTGCGATGATTTCACTTCAAACGTGAACGTATGTCCGTCGTCGGCCACCTCAAGCTTTGAGATTGGCAAAGAGGCCGCGATGAAGGGGTCTTTTACGATTTCCGTCAGCTGTGAGGCCATTCGGTCGTGGTCGAAGAGGGTTTTTTTCGTTCCTGCGGAGGGATCCACGACATACCAGCGCGTGCCCTGGCCGGTCTTGTAGGAATACCAGAACTTGTTTCCCGACTTAAACCAATGGGGGTCGACGGTGGTGGAGAACAGCATGTTGGAAAGCTTGGATCCGGCGAACCGCTGTGCCATCTCATAAGGATTGTGCACCTTCTTGTCGGTAGTCGCGACATCACTTGCCATAGCCTTGCCGCCGGGCATCGTCAGCGAGGCTAAGCCGACCACTGCTGAGAGTAGGATGGTGTGTTTCATGTTGTCAATTGGTTAATATTTATAAACAACTTCAATTCGTCGAGGTCGGAGGATTCACAAAATTAATGAATCACGGCGTCATATGCAAGTAAGTAATCTTCAAAAAATAACTTGGTAAAAATTTATTCGTCTTTCCGGTGATTTATATTTTATCTTTTAGTTACATACCCCGGTATGCGCCAGCAAGATGAATTATAAATCCCACGAAAATCCTTCATAAATTTTTTATCAACTTATTTTTTTACGATTACTAAATGACCGACAATGTCACCCATGCCGAAGATTATATTGCTGAAAAGGGAAGAAAAAATATTTATAAATGTTAACACACAGACATTTAATGTTTTTGTAATATTTTTGGCATGAATATGTAATATCCTGTCTGTAATTTTGTAAAAACAAAACATAGTATAGATATGGACATCAGCGTATTTTCAATTTTGACAATAATAATGATTTTAGTAGCCACTTTCCTATTCAAAAGAAAGAGGAAGGCTCCAATCCATCTCAAAGAGGGAATCCCTGCGGAGGATGCTTTCACCCTGAAGACCGTGGAATCATGCGGACTTGTAATAGACAAGGCCCTGGAATGCCTCTCCACCGGCGACGAGATTGCCGTCTGCCGCAACCATCGTCTCGGTCGGGAGTATTTCGACGGTCTTGAGCGAGAGTCGCGCCGGCATGATGAAAAAACATGCAATCCCGACGGAAAAGACGCCGCCTATCGAAGCTACATGGTCAGTGCTGCTGACAAAATAGCGGAGACCTCGCGGCGTATCGTGACAGGAAGCGGAAATGGGTTGTCTTTGGCAGCCCGATGTGAGATAGACAGCATCCGGGAAAGCCTCGGACGCCTGCTTGCCGAATCCGACAAGGCCATGACAGGGGAGAGTTGCCATATACTCCTCGGACAAAATATCAGCAAAGACAAGGATTTTATTGAGCATACCATAGCCGAGCATACAAGGACTATGACAAAAGAGGATTATGCCGAAGGATCGCAATCCTACAGCTATCTGCAGCTGCTGCATTATCTTCATTCTTTCGTCAATTCCCTTTCCGGCTCAGTCAAAGCTGTGGCCGACCGTCGTCTTGCCCCGGTAGCGGTCTGCCCGGCATAGGAACTCGCTCCAAAAATTTGGTCAGGCTGTATCAGGAAACGCTACGGAGAAGCGGGTTATTCCGTCGGGATCCGTACGCAAGGAGAAATCGCAGCCATGTTTGCCAAGCACGTCTCCCACGAGAAGCAGCCCCAGGCCTCTGCCATCCTCCTTGGTTGAGAAGAAGGGGGTGAAGAGATTTTGTTGCGTTCCCGGGGAAATGCCCCTTCCGTTGTCTGCAACGATGAATCCCTTCGGCAGCCCGGTCACGGATATCTCGATTTCTCCATCCCCGCCGATGCTCTCGACGGAGTTTTTCACCATGTTGATAAGCACTTGCTCCATCAGCACCTGATCAAGCATCACCTCCACAGGACGATCGGCGGGAACGAACCTCAGCCGCACCCCGAAAGGAATGCAGAGCGACTCCAGAATGCTGACCGACTCGCCGACAAACCGATTGAGGCAGACGGAAGTCAACTTAGCGTCAGGGATTTTCACGATATCGGCATATGCCGTGATAAACGTGCTCATGGCACGGCAGCGCGACAGGCATACGTCGAGCGCTTCGGCTGTGTCGCGGTCGGTGGCGGCACGCCTTAGAGAATCGAGGATGGAGGAGACTCCTCCCATTGAATTGTTGACTTCATGCGACATCATCCGTATCACCTTGCCGTAGGCCCTCTTCTCGGCATTGACCACCTCCTGCGTCAGATGGTCGATAAGCAGGAAGGGATGGGCCAGTCCCTTATCCATGAAATGCATCCGGGAGCAGTGGTAGATTCTCGCATCTCCAAGCCTCACCGTCTCTTCGACGCCATCCGGCAGAGCAGAGAGGGCTTCGGCAAGAGGCCCTCCCAAATCCCCGATTCTACAGCCAACCATGTTTCTCCCCGGAGGCGTTCCCAAAAATTTTACGGCGGCCTTGTTGGCCCGCCGTATTCTTCCGTCGTGGCCCAGAATCACTATCCCCATAGGGGAGGAGTCTACCAGGAGGTCGAGGAAATGATTCTGCTCGCGAAGCCGCAGTTCCTCGTCCTTCAGTCTGGCCATCATGTCGTTGAACATAAAAAGGATTCTGTCGGCCTCATGATGGCCGACAGGCCTAAGACTGCTGCTCAGGTCGTCGGCATAGATGAGGTCTATCCCTCTTGCTATGGAATTGAGCGGCCTGACAAGACGGACGTAGAACAGATAAAGAAGCAACAGGCAGAGAGCCACGATTCCTTCGGCAATATAAAACGCCGGCCCATGTATGCTTTCCGTGAGGCATACCAATGCCACGGAGGCCGTCAGCAGCCAGACGGAGATGCTGATGAATAGCCAATAGCGTCTCATATCCCTATCCCGTATTTTTTCATCCGCCGGTAGAGCGCCTGTCTCGATATGCCCAGGCAGGCCGCCGCCATTGAGACATTTCCCTCGAATCTACTCAGGGCTGCCTTTATGGCAGTGACCTCGATTTCCCCCAGACTTGCGTCGGAGGGCAGCTGTGGCATATTGGCCGTGGATAGCGAGGCCGCATTTGAGAAGTCGCATTCGTCGAGCGTATCGCCATTGCCTAAAAGCAAAGCCCGCTCCACGAGATTGCGTAGCTCACGAATGTTGCCAGGATAGGGGAGGCGCGCCAGATATGAGAGCGCCCCGCGTGATATGCGCGGAACGCGCATACCGTTTTCCTTACAGAACCCGGCGGCGAAATGATGCACAAGAGCGGGTATGTCGGCCGGACGGTCGTGAAGCGGAGGGAGAGTGACCGTGATGAGGTTTATCCTATAGAAAAGGTCCTCACGAAACGTGCCCTCCGCCACCATTTCCCCGAGGTCGGCATTCGTGGCGCAGACCACACGGATGTCGACTCTTTTGGGACGACTATCTCCCAGCACCTCAAACGTATGCTCCTGAAGCACGCGAAGCAGTTTCACTTGGGAATTAAGGTCGAGCTCGCCGATTTCGTCAAGGAAGATCGTGCCCTTGTCGGCCAGGGAGAAGCGGCCTTCGCGGTCGGCCATGGCTCCGGTGAAAGCCCCTTTTTTATGTCCGAACATTTCGCTTTCGAACAAGGAGCGGGAAATCCCGCCGAGATTCACCTTCACGAAAGGATGGTCGCAGCGGCGGCTGTTGATGTGGATTGCCTCCGCCACGAGCTCCTTACCCGTGCCGTTCTCACCCATGATCAACACCGGCGCATTTGTCGGGGCAATCCTCTCCACCGTGTCGAGCACATTCCTAATGGCCGGACTGTCGCCGATTATGCGGGAACGATCGAATCCCTTGGCATCGCCACGGCCGCAGCCTGAAAGAGTCATGACTGTCTCCACCCTTTGGGAGAGGAGGCGATTGTCCCAGGGTTTGGTTATGAAGTCGGTGGCCCCCGCTTTTATCCCCTCTACGGCCAAAGGTATGCTGCCCCATGCCGTCATGAGAATGACGGGCGTCTCGGGCTGAAACACCTTTATCTGCCTGAGAAGCGTCAGCCCTTCGTCGCCCGACGTGGAATGGGAGAAATTCATGTCAAGGAGCACGAGCTCAGGCTTCACGCCACGCACCACGGCGACAGCCTCTGCCGGAGAGGCCGCCGTTTTCACCTCATATCCCTCGCTGCGAAGAAGCATTGAGAGCGACACCCTTATCGCGTTATCGTCGTCTACTACCAATATCATGACCCAAAGTTAATCAAAAACTTTCAACAATACACAATCGTTGCCATATAAGCCATACGAGCTATCGCCGCTTTTCAAGCCATCCACGCTATCGCCGCTATTCATCGCGAAGAGCAAAGGCGGGATCTGTCTTCATAGCCCTCCAAGCAGGAATGGATATGCCCAAGGATATCATCAGCGCCATCAGCACGTAGGTTATTCCTGCGCAAAGGAGCAGCCGTCCCCATCGAAGATATTCGCCATGATAATATTGGCTCAGCTCCGCGTGGGAAAGGTTTATGTCGACGACGACGGCCAATGGAGTTGCGACGGTCAGCAGGGCGAGACCCTCTCCGATCAGCAGCATGAAGATGTCGGAGGAGGTGGCCCCGTTGACTTTTCGTATGGCAATGTCGCCCGTGCGGCGTCGTGTGCGGAACCAGAATGTGCCGAGGAGTCCGAGAAAAATATTCACCAAAAGGAATCCCATTATAAAAATCATATTTCGAGTGGTAGATCTCTGGCTATGCTGGTGGGCGTCACGGATGTCGGCAAACGACTCTACGTTTGTGATGAATATATTCCCGGCACGCAGCTGCCTGTCGGCATCCGACAGAATCCCGTTGATGAAATCCTTGTCCATGTTCTCCCTTACCCTGACGGAAAATTCTGCGCCGACATTGAAATAATCGCGGGGAATCCCCCTGACCACAGTACGGTTTATCTGTCCCTGGGAATAATCATTATATCTCACCGGCATAATCGAAGCCCCGACGATGACGGGATTGGCCGTGTCGCCGTCGAGCACGATGCTGCGGCCCACGTAATCTGTCATGGGGCGTGGATTTTCAGTGCTGAAATGGAGGAGATTGTCGCTGACGAGCACGTGGCCCTCATTAAGAATTTCAGCGAGTCTGGCGGAGGTTTCCCCTTTAGCCCCTTTCCATCTGAACACTTTCGGGAAATCCGGCGACACGCGACGGCAAATGACGTAGCCCTGCGACCATATGGAATCGACCAGATACTGAGTGCCTGAATTGTTGCCGTTGTAGGGAGTGGCGTTCATCGAGAGGGCGGCGGCCTCAACCTCCGGCCTCATCGCTATCCTTCGCCTGAGTTCCTCATAATCATTGTAGACGTCGCGTGGCTTACGGTCGCGGATGAAATCGGGATGCTGTTTGGAGAGCTGCCCGACAGAGATGCGATAGCAATGGGAGATGTCGAATCCACGAGGCTCATTATAGACTGAGGTGGTCACGTAAAGATAGTCAACGACATACCAAAGCACAACGCTTATCACTGTCAGCTCCACTACAAGCCATACGTTGGAACGCCATTCGTTTCTTATCTGTTTTATTAGTTTCTGATTCATTTTGTAGAAGCTTATTATAATTGTAGAAGCTTATTTGAAGGAGTTATTGCTGATGGCCTTTCAGGGCATTGACCACGTTCGTGCGCGAAGCCCGGAAGGAGGGGATGCCGGTGCTGAGAAGATTGAGCACGAAGCAGAAAAGCAGAGCCCAAAGGAATGTAGAGACGTTGAGCAACACGGATATGTCGATTGTAGGACTCGCTGAATACATGGGGCTTGAAAAGATAAACGAGCTGCACATATAGGCGAACACCACGCTCAGCAGCCATCCGATCACGCCCGCCGCCACCGTCACTACAAGATTCTCCCAAAGCAATTGCAGGAACAGTTGCCGACGGCTGCATCCGAATGCCCTGCGCACACCGATTTCCTCCACTCTTTGACGCAGACGGCTCTCGGTCATGCCATTCATGTTCATTGCCGGCACGATGAGCAGGATTAGATAGACAATCCAGCGCTGCCGACGGTCGGCGTCCTCGTCGGGCTCGATATTCGCCGACTTAAGGATTGAGTCTTTTGCCTGGGTATAGGGGCGATTGCGAGTGATGAATTTCCAGCCTTCAGAGCGCATTGACTTGTTCATCTCTTCCACGCGTTTCTCATATTCGGAACGTATCTTGTCGAAATCAGAGGCATCCTTGGCGAGAATCGTGACGGCACAGCGTCCCATCCAGCCATTCATCCAGGTGTCGATGAAGTCGGAGGTAGTGGTCATCGGCAGCCACATAGCCGCATAGGCATGGTCGGCAAGCGTGGAAACATCTTTCACTACCCCTGAAACGCGATACGGAAGATGGTTGACCTCAAACGATTGCCCCGCGACATCGGCAGAGCCGAATATGCGACGCGCAGCCGATTCGCTCAGCACGGCGAGGGGTGAGGCGGCCTCAAAATCGGCCTGGGTGAAAGGTTTGCCTGAGATGAAGGTGAAGTCGAATACTTTCCAGAAATTGCCGTCGGTGGCACGTGTCTCGATACCTGTGGAGGGGCGGCCGGGCAGCGACGCTACATAGCTCGACACGGATGTGCTGTAGATAGTGACGGCCTCGGGGGTCTTGAGTTTGCCAAACTGCTCCATGGCTGTCTGATAGCTGATTGAGCCGTTGCTTTCGTAGAGATTGTCGGAAACCGGAAGGTCGTCGAGGTTGGTTGTGATGCTTCCCGCGTTGGCATGCAGGAAACGGTCGCGGCGACTCTCGGGGGAAAAGGAGGCAGTCTTGACGTCTTGAATCATCACCACCACCATTATCAGGAAAATCGACAGGGCAGTTCCTGAGATGGCAATAGAGGCGAGCATTCGCTGGGAGTGGAGTTGCGAGAATGTCTGCCGGGTTATTTCTAAAATCATACGTAAGATATTTTTTATAGGGGGGGTGAGAGATTTTATCAGATGACCTGTCGGCCGTCGAAAAAGCGTATCACGCGGTCGGTCATGCTTGCCTGTTCCTCATTGTGGGTCACCATTACGATTGTATGGCCTTCCTCTTTGTTGAGGCGATGGAGGAGCGTCATTACTTCGGCTCCCATCTTGGAATCGAGGTTGCCGGTGGGTTCGTCGGCCAGGATAATTTCCGGATTGCCTGCAATTGCCCTGGCAATTGCGACGCGCTGGCACTGTCCTCCGGATAGCTGGGAGGGCATATGATGGAGGCGATGGTGGAGACCGACCTTTTCGAGCACTTCCTTTGCCATGCGTCGCCGTTCGGCAGCCTTCATTTTGCGATATAGCAGAGGCAGCTCCACATTGTCGAGAACGTCGAGAGAGGAGATGAGGTGGAAGCTTTGGAAGACGAATCCCAGTTTTTCGTTGCGGAATCTTGAGAGCGAGTGGTCGGTGAATGTGGAGGCTTCGGTGCCATCTATTTTAACAGTGCCGGAGGTGGGTTCGTCGAGCAGTCCGATTATGTTGAGGAGTGTTGATTTTCCGCATCCGGATGGACCCATGATGCTGACAAACTCACCTTTTTCGATTGATATGTTGACGTTTTCGAGGGCCATGGTCTCGATTTTGTCGGTGCGGTATATCTTATTGACGCCGCTTAGTTGGATGATTGCCATATTGCAGTTTGTTTTTTTAAGATTAGTTTCCTGCATTTGCCATCGGCGGAAAGACAATGGCGAAGCAGTCGCAGCAGATACTGACATAAGTCGCGCCAAATATGCAACTCATTGATATGTAGGGATAACTAGCGACAGCGGATGTCCGTTAACGGACATCCGCTGTACGCTTATAAGCTATTTCGGGTTTTATCTCACGCGGAGGCGCAGAGTTTCGCGGAGGTTATTGTCTCACGCAGAGGCGCAGAGGTACGCAGAGGTTTTTGCTGGTTGGGAGTGCAAAGATAGCTATGTGATGGCAGTGTTGAATTTTATTTTTTGGGATTTTTGGGGAGTGGGCGGAAAAATACATGGCTAAAGAAAGAATAAAGCAAATCCGGATGAATCGGGTTGGCGATTCATCCGGATTTTCGGTATCGGGAGATTTCACTCGCGACTGAGGTCGCGGATCATTACTGCATCTCGGTGTAGGGGACTTTGTCCATGTCGGTGTAGTCGAGGTTTTCGCCTCCCATGCCCCAGATGAACATGTAGTTGCTCGTTCCGGCGGCGCAGTGGATGCTCCATTCGGGAGAGATCACGGCCTGCTCGTTGTTCATCCAGATCAGGCGGTTCTCCTTGGGCTCGCCCATGATGTGGCAGATGCGGTTGCCTTCGGGCACATTGAAGTAGAAATAAGCCTCTACGCGGCGATCGTGGGTGTGAGCCGGCATAGTGTTCCATACGGAGCCTGTCTTGAGCTCTGTGAGGCCCATCTGGAGCTCACAGGGACCCTCTTCAAGCACGTTGTTGACGATGAGCTGGTTGATGACGCGGTCGTTGCTCTCGGCAAGCGATCCGGCGGCGAAGCTGTTGGCCTTGATAGTGCCCTTTCGTCCGTCGATGGAGATCAGCTGGGTCTTGTAGTGCTTGTGGGCGCGGGTGGAATTGATGTAGAACTTGGCAGGGTTCCGGGCGTCCTTGCTGCGGAAGGTCACCTTCTTGTTGCCTTGGCCTACATAAAGAGCGTCCTTGAAATGAAGCTCATAGTCCTTGCCGTCGACATTGACGATGCCGTCGCCACCAACGTTGATGACTCCAAGCTCGCGGCGGGCAAGGAAATACTCAGCCTTCAGGGGGTCGATCGTCTCAAGCTCCAAAGTCTTCGAGACGGGCATGACGCCGCCATATACGAGACGGTCGTACATCGTGTAGGTCATATTGATTTTGTCGGCCTCCATCACCTTGTTCATAAGGAAATGGGAGCGCAGTTGCTCGTTGTCATAGTGTTTCACGTCGTCGGGATGGCAGGCGTGGAGCACCTGATAGCTCGTCTGCGCCTGCATCGCTAAGCAGGCACCGAGCATAAGGATAGATGCAAAGATCTTTTTCATTGTTGTTATTCTGTTTTTTGAAGTTCGTCGGAATTTTTGGCGATCATGGCCTTTTGGTTGCGAATGATGAGAATGCGGTTCCAGATGGTCATGACAAGGGTGATGGCAATCAGGATACCTGCGCCAACCCATTTCAGATTGCATGAGCACTGATAGATGACCCAAGCGAGCGGACTTGAGGCGAAATCGAGCGCACCGCCTTCGAAGCCGGCGGGAATTGCCACGGCGGCATCGCCTGTGGCCTCAAAGACATCGTGGGCAGCCAGAGTGAACGCCGGCGCGATGTTCGTCACCAAATAAAGGCCGATGGTCAGCACAACGAGCCCCACGATAAAGGTCTTGACTACATTTCCCTTCGTATAAGGAAGAACGAGGGGGAACAGATAGAACATACCGGCGAGAGAGGCCAGGGGAAGGAACTGGTTGCCGGGAAGCACCACGGCAAGCAGAAGCGTCACCGGGATAAGGAGAATCGAAGCCACGAGAGTGGCGGGATGGCCGATTACAAGAGCCGGGCTCATGCCGATGCTCAGGCCGTCGGCCCCCTTAAACTTGCGGGCAATCAGGCTGCGGGTAGCGTCGGAGATCGGTTTCAGACCTTCGATGAAGAGCACCGTGACGCGCGGAATCAATTCCATGACGGCTCCCATCTTGATGCCAAGGCCGAGGATATAGGGAATCTTGTCGACAATCTCGCCCCAGGACTTACACGTCAGGCAGCCAATGCCGACCCCGACTATGACTCCAAGGAACAGGGGCTCGCCGAGCACACCGAATTTCTTTTTCAACCCCTCAGCATCGATTTCAAGTTTGTTCATGCCCGGGATTCTGTCAAGCACCCAGTTCACGCCAATAGCGAACGGCACGAATCCGGCGCAGAAAGGCTGCGGGATTGATATGCCGTCCATGCCCTTGTAGAAAGTCTGGAACTTTCGGGCAGTCATGTCGGCGATGACAAGGGTCACGATGTAGCAGATGATGGCTGCGAAGAATCCCCAGGCCAGAGAGTCGCTGGCGAAGAAGACCACGGCTCCGATGAAAGCGAAATGCCAATAGTTCCAAAGGTCGATATTGACGGTGCGGGTTGTCTTGGTCAGGAGCATCAGGAGATTGACGCCGAGGCAGACGGGAATAATGAAGGCTCCGACGGCAGTGTTGTAGGCCACGGAGGCAGCGGCAGGCCAGCCCATGTCGAATACCTTCAGCTGAAGGTCGTAGATTTCCACGACAGTGTTAAGGGCCGGGCCGAGGGCGGAGGTCAGCAGGGCGGTGACAATCGAAAGTCCGATGAAGCCGACGCCCACTTTAAGGCCGGATTTCAGAGCGTCGCCAAACTTAATGCCGATGCAAAGGCCAAGTATGGTGAATATGACCGGCATCATGACGGCGGCTCCAAGACCTATTATGTATTTAAAAACTTCTTCCACTTTAAATTAGTTTGATAAATGTTGGTTAGCTTTTGTAGCCAGGAATTTTTTTAACGTCCCTTGACTTTCACTTGGAGAGGATTGCGGATGCAATCTTTCTTATGGGTAAGGGCCTTTTGCCATTCTTCCAAGGAAGGCATCCCGCCCTTGCTCCATCCGGATCCCCAGAAATAAGAAAAAGGTTTGCCATTCTCGACTTTCCCTTTGAGCACGGCATGACCCACGGCATCGCCTATCGGCTCTGCCAGAGGGATATAGACGGGCTCGGCATCGGAGACAGCCACAGTTCCCACGAAGATGGTGCCGTTGCCGGCCTCTGCATTCTCAGTCAGGTCGGCATAAGCGGTGGTGGCGTTCTCCTTGTCGAGGACATATCCTGCGGGATTCTGCTTATGGACCACCTGTCCCGCCACGATTTCACGTGGAGTCGTGAGCCCGTAATAAGTGATGTCGGAGCGGTTGAACCAGTCGCCGGCATCAAGGGTTATAATCCTTTCTTCAGCAGCCGGGATACCTTTTTCGGCAGTCACGGGGGGATAGGTCAAGCGTATCTGAAAACGCAAGGGACCCTGCTCCAGAATTTCGAACTCGGAGAAGCACCAGGGATAGATGATTTCTCCATCGGCATCGAGGAGCGCGTTGGTTCCTCCGCCGAGAGTCGGCCCTACCGTATACACGTCCATTCCGTCGCCATGGTCGCGATGGAACGAGATGTTCTTACGGTTGTTGAGCAGGTAGCGTTTCTCGAGAACAAGATCGGGCACGGATTTTGTCCAGATGTCGTAGCCGAACGCTCGCTCGCCGCGTTTCTGAAGCGTAGGCCCATAGGCACGGAAAGCTCCCCGATCGTTTTCCCAAGTCATGTCGTCGGCGCGTTCGCGGAAAAGCCGGCCATATACGAGCGGCTTGACTGGAGCAGGGTCGCCTGATTCCGCTACGTATATGGCGGAATCTCCCGGCAACACGTCGGCTTGGAAAATGATTTTCCCGTTGTGGGTCTTTTGCCAGGGAATTTCCTTTCCGTCGGGATTCCGGAGGATGAAAGAGGGGGAACCGAGATGATTCTTGACCGCACTCTCATCGACCTCCACCATTTCCGCCGTGCGCGGGAAAGAGGCGGGGTTAAAAACTGAAATCTCCACAGATTCCGCGTGAGCCGCAATGGCGCACGCGAAAGCTGTGGAAAGTATTAAATTAGTCTTCATGCGATAGATAGGGAAGCTTCTTACTGTGGCTGCTTGCCGATGTAGGCGAGAATGCCGCCGTCGACGTAGAGCACGTGGCCGTTGACGAAGTTGGAAGCGTCGGAAGCGAGGAAGACGGCGGGCCCCATGAGGTCTTCGGGCGTGCCCCAGCGTCCTGCGGGAGTCTTGGCGATGATGAACTGGTCAAAAGGATGGCGGCTGCCGTCGGGCTGACGCTCACGCAGCGGGGCAGTCTGGGGAGTGGCGATATAGCCGGGGCCGATGCCGTTGCACTGGATGTTGGCCTCGCCGTATTCGGAGCAGATGTTGCGTGTCAGCATCTTAAGGCCGCCTTTGGCAGCTGCATAAGCAGATACGGTCTCACGTCCGAGCTCACTCATCATGGAGCAGATGTTGATGATTTTGCCATGGCCCTTCTTGATCATGCCGGGAAGCACGGCCTTGGCCATGATGAATGGAGCCACGAGGTCGATGTCAACGACAAGACGGAAGTCTTTGACGTCCATCTCCGTCATTGGGGTGCGGCGGATAATTCCGGCGTTGTTGACGAGGATGTCGATGGTGCCATAGTTTTTCTCGATGTCAGCGACCATCGCCTTTACGCCCTCTTCATCCGTCACGTCGCAGAAATATCCCTTGGCGTCGATGCCGGCTGCCTTATAATTGTCGGCGCCCATTTCGAGAGCACTCTCAGTGTTGGCGTTATAGATGATTTTTGCTCCGGCTGCGGCAAAAGCCTTTGCGATAGCGAAACCGATTCCATAGACCGCACCTGTGACCAGTGCGACTTTCCCTTCGAGGGAGAACATTTTTTCCATTGTCTTAGTTTTTTAGATTTTGACATTGGCGGCAACCTTTAATCAAGATGCCGCTATATTATGATACGTTTACATTGCAAATGTACTCAGTCTTGTCCAAATGTCGGGTAAGAAAAAGTAAAAAATAGGGTAAAATTCGATAATATTACCCTATTTTGGTCAGTTTTCGGCATGAATGATTCAGAAAAGGTCGCGGATTCGTCCGTTGGAGTCTCCCCAGTGGTGGTCTTTTGGGAATGGCTTCCCGCTCCACGCCTTCTTGCTCGTCCAGTCTTGTGGGGCGTCTGTCCAGAATGGATGCGTCGTCGGGAGGCCAAGAGGCATGAATGCGAGCGAGGTCATATAGAGCGATCCGTTGTTGGTGTACCAGTCAGCCACGTTGGGTTGCCGTCCTACGAATCCGATTGTAAGGAAATCTTTCTCGTTGAAGTTTTCCTTACCGTCGAACATGTTGTGCATGACGGCTGTCAAGGCTGCGCGCACCTGACCGGGTGTCAGCCCTGCGGGGAGCTTGTCATACCATGCCATAAGGGCAAGCGGCTGCATGGTGGCCATGCGGTAGGGGATAGAGCGGCCGAACACCGGGAAAGTGCCTTCCGGAGATATGAGCCTTTCGAGCACGATGGCATATTTCTGGGTGCGCTTCAAGGCACGGTCGTAGTATTTGGGGTAATGAATGCGCGTGTAGGATTTCGCGTCCTTCATGTTCTGGAGAGTCTCAAGATACATGGGATGGAAAACGTAGCTGCTGTAGTAGTCGAAAGCGAAATCAGGGCCGTCGGCATACCATCCGTCGCCCGTATACCATTCCTCCGTCTTGCGAATGGCTGAGTTTATGCGATATTCGTCGTGTGGAGCGCCGGCCTTTGCAAGAAAACTCTCGATTGTGGAGGAGAAGAGCAGCCAGTTGGTGTAGGGGGGGTCTACGCGGCGCAGTCCCGTGAATTCCTTGATGTAGCGTTGCTTAGTCTTCTCGTCGAGCGGCATCCAGAGGGCATCGTAGGCACGGATGAAGCTTTCCGCAACATAAGCTGCATCGACCAGAGCCTGGCCCTCGCCGCTCCAGGCGAGATAGTCGGGGCTATCGGGATCGACAGCATGGGCATAAGCCTTAAGGGCCATTTCCCGAAGCTGCTTACGCATATTTCCCTCCTCCGTGTCGTCGTCGGGCAAAGCAAGCCATGGGGCAATGCCGGCCATAAGACGGCCGAACGCCTCCATATAGGTCACTTTCTTGTTTCTCCCGTCCCAATTGGGGCTTACCTCCACAAGCATGTTCTTCTGAAGGTTGCCTTCCGCCATGTTGCTGAGCACGGGATATGCAATCTTATAGGCGAGGTCTGACCAATATTTGCGGTCGGCATTCTGTTCTTTCTCCAGGAAACGGACGTATTCACAAGCTGCGAGCAGGAAAGCCCCGACTCCAAAGTCGGCGGTGGATTTCTTGTCGACCACCTGGCCGGGAATCGCTTTCTCCCCGATAGGCTGCACATAACCGACGCTTCCATCCTTCTGCAAGGCAGTGTGGCGCAGATAATTCCAACCCTTCATGGCCGCGTCGAGATACTTCTCCCCTTTGAGGTAGCCATTGTTGATGCCCCAGAGCAGGCCATAGGTGAAGAAAGCCGTTCCGCTTGTCTCAGGGCCGGGAGCGTGTTCAGGATCGAGCATAGAGCGGGTCCAGTAGCCTTCGGGCTGCTGACATGCCACTACGGCATCGGCCATCTTGACGAATTTCTTCTCAAAGAAATCGCGATGCTTATAGTTGGCCGGCACGTCGGCAAGCACCTTG
The DNA here is from genome assembly GCA_009775375.1 of Muribaculaceae bacterium. Taxonomy (GTDB): domain Bacteria; phylum Bacteroidota; class Bacteroidia; order Bacteroidales; family Muribaculaceae; genus Lepagella. The sequence continues at coordinate 19,292 of VSPO01000031.1, forward strand.
GCAAGGCCTGCGAGCACCCAACCGTCGCCACGAGCCCAGAAATCCTTTTTCCCGTTGGCGCTCTTGTGCTTGGGATAGACGTATTTGCCGTCGCGGAAATAAAGTCCCGTGTCTTCGTCGAGCATTATGCTGTCGCTGACGAGCACATAGTCGTAAAGTTTGTTGAGATACTGTTCGTTGCCTGTGATTTTGTAAAGCTTTGTCATCACGGGCATGACCATGTAAAGACCGTCGGCCCACCACCAATAGTCGTTCTGCGGGGTAGACATCTCGTATTCCATCACCTCGCGTGCCCGACGTATGCGTTTGTCGTCGGGCAGGATATTGTAGAGGTCGGCATACGTCTGGAAGCAGATTTGCCAGTCGCCGAAGAGCACGTGGTCGTCGGTCTCGCCGTAATTGTATTTCCACTTCGAGCGGTCGTTACCCTTTGCGCCCTTCCAGTCGTTGTGGTCGGCCCAAGCTATCGAATAATCAAGGTAGTCGGGATTTCCGGTCAGTTTGTAGGCCTCCATGTTGCCCGTGTGGTAGGCGGCAACGTGCCAGAACGACCAGTCTTCCGGAGAATGGGTTTTCTGCCAATGGGTGTTCACCTTGTCGATGATGCCCCTGACCTCGGCGGCCTCCTTTGCATTCTTGTCGGGAGCGGCCGTTGCTGTTGTCGCGAGGGAAACGAGTCCGCAGGCAACGAGGAACTTGGAAATTGAGTTCATGATTGGTATTGTTCTTTATTATATGTGTATAACGGAGTTTTTATGTCAATATTTCATGCCGGCCATCAATCCCCCAGGGGGGACAAGACGGAATCCCGACATCACAATTCGGATGGCGACCATTCAGCTTTCCATTCAACATAGGGGACGCCGTCTTCTCCCCATTCCACGGGAAGCCAAAGATAGCGTGAATTTTTGAGGCTCTTGGGGTCCCACTTGTCGAACATGGCGATATATGAGTCTTTTTTACCGGGCACTTTCAGGATATAGTTGCTTTGCCCGAGGAAAGTCTTGTCGGCGTTTTCTCCGCGACAGGGGTTGGGGAGTTGTTTCCATTCGCCCAACATGCTGTCGGCTGTCATAAGCCGGGCCTCGTTGGGAGCCCATCCCGTGCAGCCGGAGGCAATCATCCAATACTTACCGTCTTTCTTCATTACTGCTGGGGCCTCGTTGTGTCCGCCCGGGAATATGCGTATGTATCGTCCCGTATGGTCGAGATAGTCGTCGGTCAGTTCGGCTATGTGTAGGGTCAGGTTGTCTTCCGAGGAATAGATATGATATGCTTTGCCGTTGTCGTCGACGAAGAGGGTCATGTCGCGGCTCATCTGTCCGCCGGGGAGGTCGCGAAGAGTGAACATTCCGTTTCCTATCTCCGAACGCCATTCGGGCGTCCACCATTCCATCTTTTCGCCGGCACGTTTGGATGCTTTGTCGTAGGCGAGATTAGTCGGCATCAATGTCGGGTTGACACGTCCTGACTTAAGGAACTTGAATGGCCCGGTCGGAGCGTCGCTCACGGCCACGGCATATCTTGCCGGACCATACCCCTTCCCTTTGAGCTCAAGATGGAAGTACATGACGTATTTCCCGGTCTTTTTATTGTAGATTACCTTTGGACGCTCGAAGATGCAGCCGCGTTCGATGTCATGGCCGGGTTGATCGGAAGCTTTCAGAGCGAGGCCCTCATAGGTCCAGTCGGTCAGGTTGGGGGAGGAGTAAACGTTGACGCCCTCCTGAGGATTAGGTCTGACTGATGCACGGTGCTCGCCATACCAGTAATACTTGCCGTCGGCGAAAATGACGCCGCCGCCATGGGCGTTGATCGTGTCGCCTGCCGCGTCTTTCCATATCTCGCCCGGACGGATTGTCGGGTTGGCGGCCGTCGCTTCGGAAGGATGCGAGAAAGCGGCCGCGGCAATGGAGCAGGAGAGCAAAAATGTTCTGATGATTTGTCTGGAGGTCATTTGTTATAGAGTTTTATGGAATTGTAATCTGATTTGATGAAGAGGCCGGATTGTTTGGGAGCAGGCGGCATCATAAAGGGAACGTAGAAAAAGCAGGCTACGACACGTTCATATCGTTCAAAAAACGGTCAGTTTATTCCATTAACCGGGAATATGAACGAAACGGAGGACAATTGACTAATCCGGACATGTCGGGATAAAAGGCATCAAAGATTGCAGGGGTGATTCCAAGAGCGGGACTCTAATTTGCAAAATTGAAAAATATTCCATCAATATGGTTGAAAAAGATTGGATTGCCGAATAAAATTCGTAAATTTGCCGTTTGATAAGAGCCGCCGTTCTCCCCGACGGCCTGATTCAAAAGAATAAATATGAACAACGTCAGTATATAAACTACAGCAATATGGTCTACAGATATGATTATCTCGTGATAGGGTCCGGCATCGCCGGGATGAGCTTTGCCCTCAAAGCCGCCAAGACGGGAAGAGTGGCTCTTATTTGCAAAACCACCCTTGAGGAGGCTAACACGTATTTTGCACAGGGCGGCGTGGCAAGTGTCACCAACCTTGAGCTGGATGATTTTGAAAAGCATATCAACGACACAATGGTGGCGGGCGATTGGCTTTCCGAGCAGGAGGCAGTGGAAAAAGTTGTCAGGAATGCCCCGTCGCAAATTAAAGAGCTGATAGGATGGGGAGTGAATTTCGACAAGAAAGACGACGGCACATTCGACCTTCATCGCGAAGGCGGACACTCGGAATTCCGCATCCTGCATCATGCCGACAACACCGGCGCGGAGATACAGACCAGCCTGGTGGAAGCCGTGAAATCCAATCCCCAAATTGACGTCTATGAGAATCATTTCGCCCTTGAGGTCATCACGCAGCATCATCTCGGAAAGATCGTGACCCGCAGGACCCCCGACATCACCTGCTACGGGGCTTACGTCCTTGATCAGGAGACCGGCCGGACCGACACATTCCTCGCCAAAGTCACAGTGATGGCAACGGGGGGCGTCGGGGCAGTCTACACCACCACTACCAATCCATTGATAGCCACAGGCGACGGCATAGCGATGGTCTATCGCGCGAAAGGGACGGTGAAAGACATGGAATTCATCCAATTTCATCCCACGGCCCTTTATCATCCCGGCGACCGTCCGTCGTTCCTCATCACAGAGGCTATGCGCGGCTATGGGGCAGTGCTTCGCAACATCGACGGGGAGGAGTTCATGCAGAAATACGATCCCCGCCTGTCGCTTGCCCCACGCGACATCGTGGCCAGGGCGATAGACTCCGAGATGAAACTCCATGGCACCGACCACGTCTACCTCGATGTAACCCACAAAGATCCGGAGGAGACGCGCCGCCATTTCCCCAACATCTATGAGAAGTGTCTGTCGCTTGGCATAGACATCACCAAGGATATGATTCCCGTGGCTCCCGCCGCCCATTATCTATGCGGGGGAATAAAGGTGGATCTCAACGGGGAATCTTCGATTAAGAGGCTTTATGCCGTCGGGGAATGCAGTTGCACCGGTCTGCACGGGGGCAACCGCCTTGCCAGCAACTCGCTTATAGAGGCGGTGGTCTATGCCGACGCCGCCGCCCGCCATGCCACGGAGGCCATTAAAGGTTATGACTTCCGCAACGACGTGCCGGAATGGAACGACGAGGGGACGGCACATCCCGAGGAGATGGTGCTCATCACGCAGAGCGAAAAGGAGGTGAACCAGATTATGGGTTATTACGTCGGCATCGTGCGTTCTGACCTGCGTCTTGACAGGGCCTGGAACCGTCTGGACATCCTTTATGAGGAGACCGAGAAGCTTTTCAAGGTCAGCAAGCCGAGCCGGGAGCTTTGCGAGCTGCGCAACATCATCAACGTGGCATATCTCATAATGCGTCAGGCAAGGGAGAGAAAAGAAAGCCGGGGACTCCATTTCACGGTTGACTATCCTCCAGTTTCTAAACCTAAGGGGGAATGCAAATGTTAATAACAGAAAAAACATGACCAAAATAAAGACCATCATAGCGGGAGTAGGGCTTGCCGTCTCAGCAGCGACCACTTCAGTGGCCGTGGAGCCTTCGAAAAGCCATGACGCTTCCGTGGCGCGAAATCTGACAACGTTCAACGCCATCGTCAAGGAACTGGAGATGAACTACGTCGACACAATACGCCCCAATGAGGCTTTCAATGCAGCCATCGGAGCGTTGTTGTCGACAATCGACCCATATACGGAATATTATGATCCCGACAAGCGTGCCGACCTTACTAAGCTGACCACCGGGGAATACGATTATGCCGGAATCGGGTCGTATATAATGCAGAAAGACAGTTCGTCATACATATCTTATCCTATGGCGGGAAATCCCGCCGCCAAGGCCGGGCTTCGCAGCGGAGACAAGATTATCAGGGTGGATTCCGTCGATACTTCCAACATGGGGTCGGAAGCCGTGACAAAGCTGCTTCGGGGAGAGGCGGGAACCCCGCTAAAAGTGACCGTGCTGCGTCCTTACGTTGCGGATTCGATACTGACTTTTGAAATGGTCAGAAGTAAGCTGATCGAACCCTCCGTGCCATATTGGGACGTTGTCAACGGCAACACCGGTTACATCAGAGTCACCCAATTCATCGACAAGACGGGAAGGGACGTCCACGAGGCTCTTGAGAGCTTCAAGAAAAATCCCAAAGTAAAGCAAATCGTGCTCGACCTTCGCGGAAACGGGGGAGGATTGCTTGAGCAGGCCGTGGATATCGTAGGCAATTTTGTGCCGAAAGGGACGGAGGTGCTTCGCACGAAGGGAAGGACAGCCGCCACGGAGAAAATCTACAAGACCACCCGCACCCCGCTTTTCCCCGATATCCCTCTTGCCGTCTTGATCGACGGCGGATCGGCTTCCTCATCGGAGATAACCGCTGGGTCTCTCCAGGATCTCGACAGGGCAGTCTTGATCGGGACGAGGAGCTTCGGCAAGGGATTGGTGCAAAGCACTATGCAATTGCCCTACGACGGATTGTTGAAAGTGACAACGGCGAAATACTACATTCCCTCCGGCCGCCTTATCCAGGCGCTCGATTATTCCCACAGGAATCCCGACGGCAGCGTGGCGCGCACGCCGGATTCGCTGACCAACGTCTACAAGACGCTGCACGGCAGGGAAGTGCGCGACGGAGGTGGACTCAAGCCCGACATAGAGATTGATTGGGGCAAAGTCAGCCGGCTCACCTACAACCTCGTGCGCGACAATTGGCTTTACGACTATGCCAACAAATTTGGCAACACCCATCCTTCGATTCCCGCCGCGTGGGACTTTGAGGTGACCGATGAAATCTACGAGGATTTCAAGAAGAGTATCGACCCGACGAAACTGAAATACGACAAGGTGCTCGACGAGATGCTGAAAGAGTTGCGCAAGACCGCCGAAGAGGAGGGCTACCTCAACGCTCAGACCACAGCCATGCTTGATTCCTTGTCGCCCATGCTGACCCATAATCTCAGCCATGACCTCGACAACCATCGCAAGGAGGTCAGTGAATATCTCGGAGCTGAAATCGCCCAACGTTATTATTTCGATCAGGGAAAGATGATTCAGGATTTAAAATACGATCCCGCGCTAAAGAAAGCTGAGGAGATTCTCTCCAATCCCACAGAACTAAATAAAATTCTCGGTAAGTGAAACTTCAGGAAGCTGACAGGCTCTTTGCGACTCCGGCACGCGTCAAGGCTCTCGAAGCCTTGCTCGACGACAAGGCCTCACGCCGCATAGCATTGAAAGGATTGCGCGGCAGTGCCGCAGCCCTTCTCTTTGCAGCCTTGAAACCAAGGAAAAATCCATATCTCATAATAGCCGACGACATCGATGCCGCCGGCTATATATATCACGACCTTTGTCAGGCTGCGGGCGAGGCAAACGTGGCTATTTTCACGAGTGGCTACCGCCGCGACATAAAATACGGGCAGATTGACCCTCCCTCCCAGATCCTGAGAATGGAGACCCTCGATGCGTGGGGGAGAAAGAGCCATCCTACGTGGGTGGTCACGTATCCGGAAGCATTGGCCGAGAGAGTGCCGTCGCGCAAGAAATTGAGCGACGACACCCTTGTTCTGACGGCGGGGAAGAGAGCCGACATGGGTGATTTGAGAATCCGGCTGAGGGAGCTTGGTTTCAAGGAGGTGGACTATGTCTATGAGCCGGGCCAGTTTGCAGTCAGAGGTTCGATTCTGGATGTCTATTCCTTCTCCTGCGAGTTGCCCTACCGTCTGGATTTTTTCGACGACGAGATAGACTCCATACGCAGCTTCAATGTGGAGACGCAGCTTTCCGAGCGCAAGCTGGAGTCCGTCTCCATCGTGCCGGCGGAATCCGGAGACAGCGAGGAGAAGGGCGTGTCGCTGCTGGAGTTTGCCGATGCGTCCACCATCCTGCTTTGCCAGTCGGAGGCCTGGCTGAGGAGCCGGATAGAGGCCGTCTGCTGCGAGACATTGTCGGAGGCAGTGGCTGTGACGGGAGAGGGAGACGCGAAAGCAATGGAAAAGGTGGTGGACGCGGCTGCATTTTTCTCATGCCTCGACAAAATGAAGCTCATTGAATTCGGCACTCCAGCAGAGGGCTCCACAGGCGTAAAGGCCGACGCGACAATGACCTTCGACTGCTCCTTGCAGACAATCTATCACAAAAATTTCAATCTCATAGCCGATTCCTTCACCGGATTCCTCGAAAAGGGCTACAAAATCCTTATCCTTAGCGACACTCCGTTTCAGAACGACCGGCTGAAGACCATATTCGAGGACCGGGGCGACAAAATCACGTTTACTCCGGTGGACCGCACGATCCATGAAGGATTCGTGGATCATGAGGGGAAGATATGCTTCTTCACCGACCATCAGATTTTCGACCGCTATCACAAATACAATCTGAAGAGCGACCGCGCAAGGGGAGGGAAACTGGCCCTGAGCCTGAAGGAGCTGCAGCAGATAGAGGCGGGCGACTATATCGTGCATATCGACCATGGAATAGCGAAATTCGGAGGGTTGATAAAGACAGATGTCAACGGTAGGCCGCAGGAGATGATAAAGCTCCTTTTCCAGAACGACGACATCGTGCTGGTCAGCATCCATGCCCTTCACAAGCTTTCAAAATATCGTGGGAAGGAGGGCGTGCCCCCGAAGATAAGCAAACTTGGCTCAGGAGCCTGGAACAGGCTCAAGGAGAAGACCAAGAGCAAGATGAAGGAGATCGCCCGCGACCTTATCCGTCTCTACGCCGCCCGGCGGCAGGAGAAGGGATTTCAATTCTCTCCAGATTCCTATCTCCAGCATGAGCTGGAGGCGAGCTTCATCTATGAGGATACCCCCGACCAGCTAAAAGCCACGCACGACGTGAAGGCCGACATGGAATCGGCCCGCCCGATGGACCGCCTGATATGCGGCGACGTCGGTTTCGGAAAGACGGAAATCGCGATACGCGCCGCCTTCAAGGCGGCCGCCGACTCGAAGCAGACTGCTGTGCTTGTCCCGACCACGGTGCTCGCCATGCAGCACTACCACACATTCTCCGAGCGTCTTAAGGACTTGCCCGTCAGGGTGGAATTTATCTCCAGGGCCAAGAAACCCAAGGAAGTGAAACAGATACTCTCCGACCTTGCCGAGGGGAAGGTAGACATTCTCATCGGCACGCATAAACTCATCGGAAAGGGGGTGAAATTTAAGGATCTTGGCTTGCTTATCGTCGACGAGGAGCAGAAATTCGGCGTCGCCGTAAAAGAGAAGCTCAAGCAGCTTAAAGTCAACGTCGACACGCTGACCATGAGCGCCACCCCGATTCCGCGTACGTTGCAGTTCTCCCTGATGGGAGCGCGCGATCTTTCCTCGCTTAATACTCCCCCCTCCAATCGCCAGCCGATCATGACCAATGTCTCTACGTTCGACGACGAAGTGATAAAGGAGGCAGTGAATTTCGAGTTGAGTCGCAACGGCCAGATTTTCTTTATCTCCAACCGTATAGAGAATCTCGACACAATTGAGAATACGCTTCTCCGGCTCGTGCCGGGAATAAGGATCGTGAAGGCCCATGGGCAGATGCCTCCGGAGAAGTTGGAGAAAGCGATACTCGATTTCGCTGCTCATGATTATGACGTGCTGCTATCGACGACTATCGTGGAAAACGGCATAGACATGCCCAACGTCAACACAATCCTCATCAACAATTCGCAGAATTTCGGCCTCAGTGAACTCCACCAGCTTCGTGGCCGGGTCGGAAGAAACAACAAGAAGGCGTTTTGCTATCTGCTTGTCCCTCCCGGCAATCCTCTGACTCCCGTGGCCCGTCGCAGGCTGCAGGCGATAGAGAATTTCAGCGGTCTTGGGAGCGGAATCCATATAGCGATGCAGGATCTCGACATCAGGGGCGCAGGGAATCTTCTCGGAGCTGAGCAGAGCGGGTTCATAGCCGACCTTGGATATGAGGCCTATCAGAAGATATTGAAGGAATCTGTGCTCGAACTGAAGACGGAGGAGTTTGCCGATTCGTTCGACGACCTTGCAGGGGGCAAGGAGGAGGAATACGTGGCGGATTGCACGATAGAGAGCGACTTGGAACTTCGTCTTCCGCCTGATTATGTTCCCCAGGAGAGCGAACGTATCAGCCTCTATCAGCAGCTCGACAACATGGAGCGGCCGGAGCAGATCGAACAGTTCCGCAATCATCTCCGCGACCGTTTCGGACCGATTCCCCGGATTTCGGAGGAGTTGATAAAGGTAGTGCCCCTCAGGCAGGCAGCCCGCCGTCTTGGCATCGAGCGCCTTGCCCTGAAAGGGGGGAAGCTGAGGGCTTATTTCGTTGGCGATGACAACAAGGCATATTATCAAAGTCCGGCATTCGGAAGAGTCTTGACATACTTGCAGCGCGACCCCTTGAGATGTGATATCAGAGAGGTGAACGGAGTTCGCCGGATGCTGATTTCGGGAGTGGACACAGTCACGGAAGCTCTCGAAATCCTCACCTTAATGGAGCAAAGCGATCCCGTCTGAGCAATTTCCAACTCTATAAGCAAACGCCTTATTTCTTCCCATGTGAAATCGTTAGGAAGCTGTGAGAATCGGGCTATTTTGATCCCGTGTCGAAGCCGATGCGCTTGCGCGGAGGAGTCTTCTTTTTCTCCGATTGCAAGTCGGCAAGGGCGGTGTTGATGGCTTCCAATTGAGCACGTGTGTCCTCGTTGATGTCGTTGTAGTCGGGGAAATTTCCTCAAGGTCTTGCTTCAGCTCCTCGAAGTTCTTTTCAAGCGTCGAAGGCCGCAGTGCAAGAGGATTGCCGTGACCATCTTCCTTATGGCACAAAAGCACGAGTGACGGCAATATTGACCTGAATGGCAGTCTCACTCATTAATACATTTGCTCCCACAACAAAAAAAGGACAGCTGTCAAAGCTATCCTTTTTCAGTGACCCCGGAGATTTCGGGGTTATTTCATCTGTTAGCACTGGCTATCAAAGAGTAGCGAGCAAGAGTATAGTGCCGACTCACTAATGGCTCACTTCTCTGCTTCAATGTTCTTCACCGTTATGACGATACGGTAATGCAAAGTTAATACTTTATTCCCAATCATCAAAGAGCCAAAGCGTTAAAAAACCTTCGGACTCACGGGTATAGAAATTTTCCGGCTCACGGTTCAAAATGCCAAATCCATGTATTCCATAAGAGAATGGCTTTTGCCTACTCACGGTTGATTTGGCGTGCTGTTTTCTGCCGAAAACGCTTCCTGCGACTATCTTTTGACAGCGGTTATCTCATCAGTTAGTAGGTGGATTGTCGATGACGGATTGGTGTATGCCTCTTTGGATTTTGCTCGTTTGGCGGCATCTTCAATAGCGTCTATCAAGACCTTTTTCATTGCCGTGGAGAATACGCCTTTCTGATAATCCGCGTCTATGCCTTTCAGCATGGCAAGACACTTGGCAGATGACAGCTCCTTTTTGGTGTCCTTATAATGCAGCACAAACCAGTATTCGATACAGGGATTGGAGAGCAGTAGCACGGCGTCTTTTATCTTTCGCAAATGCTCCAGCATACCCGGCACATCAAGGTCGAACATCAAAAATGTCTTATCCTCCGATGTTGTAAACCTGTCGCGCTTACACCTGTCAATGTATGGCTGTGAGATATTGGAGTCGCTTACCCTCGCTATGATTTCCACCGGCACGCGGAAACTGCGACGCAGCAAGTCAACGTATGCCGCCTCCGTCTTTCCCTCGCAGAACACGAAGAATGCCGGGTTCATCTTCTTGCCTCTCGGTTGCTTCGCTTTTCGTGCCATAGTCAGATGTTCTAAAATTCGTTGATATACGGCACGGCATCGAAACGCCCCTGAAGGTAGGCTTTCTCCAGATCCATTTTCTCCCGGAAATCCTTGTAGTCAAACAATGAATACAGGTCGGACGAACCGTCGTCACGCTTGTTGACGAAGAAAATCTGATCCTTGCGGAAGCGTGTCATGTCAAGCAGGTGTGTGTTGTGGGTCGTGAATACCAGCTGCGCCGATTTGCTTGAATGGAACAGGCCAATAAGATACCCCACCAAGCGGGTGTGCAGGCTTGTTTCAACCTCATCAAGAAACATCACCTTGTTACCCCGCACCACATCCATGACCGTGAGCATGATTTTGAACAGGATTTTAGTACCCTCCGACTCTTCAGTGTTGAAGTCAAAGGGCAATGCCGGGTTACGGCGGTGGAATGTGGTCAGTTCACCGTCTTTATATGTAAACTCGACGATATCGCTGTCGGCGGCTTTCAGCACTCGGAGAACAGTATCCTTGTTGTCGCCGAGGAAACGGTCAATGGCAACCGAAGTCTTGCCACGATAACTAAACACCAACTGCTCATTGAACCACCGATATACCTCTTTCGCCTTTTCCCTGTCCATCTGGCTTGCACGGGATATGAACAGCGTCTTGCGCGACGTATTGGACGCCACATCCATCGGGCGGCGGATAACATTGGTAAATTCATACTTCTCTTTCTTGCTTCCGGCAATCCGCTCGTCACGCGAGAAAATCAGCGCACGTCTGCCCTTCGGATAATAATACAGGCTTTCAGTTATTATCTCATCACGGGTGCAATTGAATGAATACTCATGTTCTATACCATCAATGATGAAACGTATGTAGAACTCACTGGGAGCATTTTTTTCTCCGAACTTATACGGTTTGAAACCGAAACTGTCGCCCTCATTGTAGTTGTGGGAGTCGAGTATCATATCCACAGCCGCCTTGACAGCCTTGATTATATTACTCTTGCCGGAAGCGTTTGCACCATAGATGGCAACCGTTTTCAGCAATCTTTCGTTACCGACCGCAAATGTATTGTCGGCAAGGGCGCGGGCCTCCTTTGTCTGGATGTTGGCGGCCTGCAAATCCAGAGTTATTTTCTCGTTTATCGAGAAAAAGTTGGTGAGAGCTATTTCTAATACCATTTCAAGTGCTGTATTTGGAATTATTTTGCAAATATAGTATTTTAATTTGGATTATAGGCAATTTCGGCACGGTTTTATTATTTTGCATTGTTGGAGCCGTATAGTCGGAAGTAGTTCTTTTCAAGTGTCGAAAGCCGCAAGGCAAGAGGATTGGCCGTGACCATCTTCCTTATCGCACAAAAGCATGAGTGACAGCAATATTGACCTGTCTCACTCATTAATACATTTGGGCGCATAGTAATAAACCTGTGTTTAGGCGTAAAGATTACATAGTCTGAAAATGAAAAATTTAGTGTCGTTCACGCC
>VSPO01000032.1 GCA_009775375.1 Muribaculaceae bacterium
AGGTTGGAACTTCCTTGCCTTTATCGTTATTTTCCTTAAAAAATTTCACAAATCAAATTAGTTTAGACAACTTCAATGTTATTCTATCGAAAATAATCTACTAACCTAAATAAATATGGACAATCCGTTTGATTTGAAGTATTCCTTAATGGATCGTTTTATTGCATTGTATCTTGAAAAAGGGGACAATAGCATAATGCAATGGATTCGTAATGGCCTGAAATTCGGCAGTGATTTTTACAACGATCGATCCGATTGGTTTGATAACGATGCTACTAAAGTGAATTGGAGTCTCTCAGATTCAGAAAATCTTAAAACAGAGGTTTATGATGCTATGTGTATCGTATTCTCTATTTTAGGAAGAGGAGTAACCAAGATAAATGGGAGAATACTAAATGAGGATGATAAAAAGTATGAGGGGGTATCTTTGATATTCAATAATCTGGTTAGATTATCAGTAAATCAAGATAATAAATTTACTACATTCTCCAAATACAAAGAGGGAATAAGGTCAGTAGATGTCGCTTTGCAGTATGTTCTCTATGAATTGGGATATACTAAGTTCGTTTCTTATGTATCTGAGAGAGTAGATGAAAATGGAAATAAGGTAAAGGTAAGGAAAAAATATCTTAGACTTAAGGGGGAGTCTGATGATGAAAAAAACATTACATTTGGAGATGTAGATTATTTTATATCAAGACGCATCAAGAAGCTGCCCGGGTGTCAGCCTGTTTCATTAATATTGAAACGTCTCAGAGATGAACGGAATAAGGAGAGTCATAATGCTTTTTATACTAATCCTGACAAATATTGGAATAGGCTCGTATATATTCTATATGATTATATCGCAATAGTGTTCTTCCTTATGCGTTACTTCAAGATTGTGAATATCACGCCGGGTGACGCAGTAGAGGGGGAAGATCTGGTTGCTGTAGGTCAGGCTTTGAATACAGCTGATGCTCTTGTTAAAAAGTGCTTAGATATTAATGTGCGTTTTCAATTCATAAAAGATAAATCGGTACAGCATAAGCTTTTGATAGCAAGGTTAGATGGTCGATCAGTGATTAATCGAGATAAAGAAACGCAAAATTGTATTTCTGAAGGAGGAGTGGATTATTGTTATTATGATGTAGTCCTTGAGAAGAATACAACGTATCGGTTACAGTCCGTCATTGTCAAAGAGGAGATTGAATCTAAATGTGGTAAAGAGTTGGATTTGAATTCAAATCTGCTCTTTGATGGGGCTGTTGTGACACTAAAAATGCCAACAGAGGATATTGAATATCCCTCAATTAAATCAGTAATTGCAAAATCAACAGGTCTGATAGAGGATTCAGAGAATCGTGCGCTTATTGAGAAAATACTAGAAGACGATATCTTTGATGATGCCTTAAGAAGTAAGCTGCGAGTGATTCTCATGTTGGATAAAGGAGAGAAAAAAGCTATAGTCGATGAATTCTTGTCAAAGAAGGATCCTGTCGATAGTAATAATACGGAAGCCTTTAAGAAATTTGTCATATCTAAAAGCGATGAGTTGTTGTCAATTCTTGAAAAGAGATTTGATGAGATTCTTGTTACGATGAATGCGAATCAGGACGAACTTAAGAAATTCATTTCTGTGGTAATTTCTCAAATTGATTTGAGTAGCGTTTTAGAATCAGATGCCGAGATAAAAGGTAAGATAGATGGTCTTTTAGAGGAAATAAAATCTTGGCAAAACAATCATCTCGAATTTGAGAAAAGAAATTCAGAAGAGGCTCAGGTTCGATATAATAATGTCATAGAAAGGATTGAGCATTCCGATCAAACAATAGGAGAGATTTATGAGATATTTAAATCTCAGAACATGCAAGACGAGAAAATATTATCTAAGATTTCAGATTTAGATAATAAGGTTTCAGATATAAATGTAAATCTTGACAAGGTAAAATCTAATCAAGAAGAGGAATTAATTAGGAAGATCGAAGAGGAAAGATTAAGAAAAATTGCGGAAGCTGAAAAAAGAGAAAGAGAGAGAAAGCGTAAGAGAAATAAGCAACTAATATATGCAAGTGCAATATTTATAGGCCTTTTGGTTTTGTCTTTTGCAATTATTCTCACGACTTCATCTGGACCGATTGTTAATAAGTGGAATTCGGTGTCGGAATTTGCACACAAGTATCTGAACAATAAAGACATTGCTTATGTCCGAGCTAATATGCTTGAAGAGGAAGGGAATTATTCAGAGGCAGCGAGGTGGTATATGTTGGCTCGGGATCGTTATGCAGATTTATTGCAGAACAATCCGTCAGATTCAGTTCGCGCTATTAGGATGACCCAGATGTTGATGCGTGGTAAAGGTGGTGTTATTGATTCAAAGAATGCTGAAATATATGCGAATATGGCAAAACGTTATGATATATTGGCATATCTTTCTGCAATTAACGGTAATGCCGGTAAGGCTATAACTTTAATTAATAGCAGTAAATATAATAAATCCGGATATTATCACCTCGCCAAGGCGATTAGCTATCTTTATTATCCATATGTTAAATGGGATTCTTTGAAAGTTGTTGAGTCTCGTGTGATTATAGATAGTCTTGCATATAGCCAAAATATATCACGGCAGGAAGCCTTGCATTGTCATATACTCCTTTATAATGCGGGATTGAGAAGTAGCGATGATTATAGAACTTTATGGAGTATAGCACCTTCAGTTATAGAATCTATTGAAGCGGCTAAAAGGGCTGATAGTCTTTACAATGATCTTTATGCGCAAAGGTTTTTGATAAATAAATATGCTCAATTAGGTTTGCACTCTAACGCAATGATATATTATAAGAAGGCTCGTGATAATGGAGATAAATTAGATTTTTCTCTTGATTTAACAAACGACGCACTAAATCAGAATGATCCTATTTCTTTAATTTTTCAAGCGGATAATAATTCAAAACAAGCACATAATTATTATGCAGAGACTGGACTTCTACTAAAAAAGGCGGACTCTATAGTTCACGTGAATTACCATGATAGAGTTATGACAGATGCTTTCTATCGTAAATGGCTATCATGTGTAGTAAAAGCAGAAGACCTTACTGACGTTGAATCAATATTACCGATACTATCTAATTTGTTGCCAGATACGATTAAAACAGCCGCTGCTGAATATATCATGGCTATAAAATATTGGGAAGGAGAAAGTGTAGAAAGAGATTCTACAAGAAGTATGGAATATTTAAAAAAATCAGTTTCTAAGAATTTACCAGACGCCGTTTCTTCATATCTGATTCTACGTGGTAAGAATAACGAACAAGATTTAATAGATTACGTTACAACAGAGCCGGCTATATGTAAAACACCTGTGGCGCGTTATATTATAAGTAAATATGAACGAGTCCCAAATCATATTGCCTATAAGTTTGCTGAGTATATGACAGATGATGCAGATATATTGTCCCGTATTCAGAGAGATGTTATAAATAATGAGAGGTTAACACCTCATGAATTGGAGGCGCATTCTAAAAACATTAATTGGTCTTTAGCTAATACACCTAACTCCAGATCAACATCCTATTTGCTAAGCAACTTAGCAGAAATAGCATTTTTATTAAATAAAGAGAATCAAAGTCAGTGGTTTTTGTCTCTTGCTTTAGAGATTGACCCAAGACAAAGCTATGCTTCGCTATTCAATATTTCAGAGATTGCACGAAAAGCAGGGAATTTGTCGGTAGCCATGGAGTATGCTACTAAATTTTCTGAATTTTATTTTCTTGAAAATGGGAAGGTGTTGGATGAATCTAGACGAAATGCTGTGATACAGCATTTTTCAGATCTTTATCCGGAAATTCTACAAATTGTAAAAGAAAGGCTAAATTATGATTTCCTCAAAGGTCAGTTTGTCTTTACGGATGAGGATTTTGATAGGAATAGAGAATTTCGTTCATATAAGTCTCCTGTCAAGAATTTGAATG
Organism: Muribaculaceae bacterium; assembly: GCA_009775375.1. Taxonomy (GTDB): domain Bacteria; phylum Bacteroidota; class Bacteroidia; order Bacteroidales; family Muribaculaceae; genus Lepagella. The sequence goes on from VSPO01000032.1 coordinate 3,951, forward strand.
TATATCTTCCAGACATCGATAAATTCTCATTTCCTGTAACGATGAAATATTTCGAATAAGGTTGGATAGCTCGGAAGTCTGTCAGATATGAATGATGTTTGAAGCAAAATTGCAAAGGAGTATACTATCTTTGCATCACGAAATGAGATATTAACCATTAAACATCAGAATTATGGGACATTATGTTGACGTGACATGTCGTAGATGCGGTGGAGCCAAATTCATCGACAAGTACTACTCCGAAGAGTATGGAAAGTGGATTCAGGAATGCTGTCCTGAATGCGACGGATTGGGAGTTGTTTCCCAGTGGACGGAGGACGATTAATGGTGGTGACAACCTGGATGTGAAAACTTTTAAAAGCTTAAATATGAAAACGATTTGCGGTAAATTGTGCATCTGTGTGATGCTTATCTTTTCGGTCATGCTTTTGGCCGTAGCTGCCGGATGTGCGGGAGAGTCTATTGTCTATACACAGGTGAATGTTGAGAATGTGGTGTATAGCCTTAATAATGAGGATGGCACTGCATCGGCGGTGGGCTATCATTCGAAAGAGGCGGTGATTCCTGCTGAACTTATGATTCGATCAGACGTAAAGGCGAATGATAAAACGTATAAGGTGACTTCTGTTGGGAGGAGGGTATTTGCTGAATTTGATTTCTCTTCTATGCTATACACCACTTCGTTGATTTTGGGAGACAATCTGGAAATAATCCACGAGGGGGCATTCAAGTATTCCACAGCGATCAAAGAGATTGCCTTCAGTGGACCGGTTCTTCCTGTTCTCGCTGAGGATGCTTTCGATGAGGCGGTATATGAGTCGGCAACGCTTATCGTTCCGGAAGAGGTAGAGATACCATTCCCTTGGAGTAAATTCAAGAATGTGAAACGATTTGCGGTTGTGAATCCGTAATGCGATTATATGTATTGTTATAGATGAGGATAATTTGTAAATATGTATGTTGTTGTGTTGTCTGGTTTCTTGTTTGTGCGTCGTGCGTGAATGAGAACCGGGCAGCGCAAAGTTCTGTGTCTCTAAGGGATTCATCTTTGTCGGAGGTCGAAGAGTTGGCAGAGGATGAAGAGAGTTATGAGGAGAATATGCGCCGGATGGTCGCGCGTTTGGTAAAGTCGGTGAAGGACGGGAATGCTGCTGAGTTTGCATCGTTGTGCCGTTATCCGATAGAAAGGGCTTATCCTCTCCATGATATCGTTGATTCGGCAGATATGGTATGCCGATACGTCCAGATATTTGATGATGAAATACGCAATGCTGTATCCCGTTCGAAGAAAGAAGATTGGGGAGGCATCAATTGGAAAGGATATACTCTTGATGACGGCAGTTGGCTGTGGATAGACGATGATGTTTACCAGATTCCTTATCATTCAAAAGCTGAGAAAAAACAGCGTGAGGAACTTATTAAAAAGGATCTTGCAACCTTGCCTTCCGGTTTTGCAAAAGGATGGTATCCCGAAGTGTGTCTACTGGATACGGTCTCTGATATGGTTTATCGTATTGACGTGAGGGAAAAGGATTCGCAGGCAACGGAGTGTCGGCTTATGGCGTATGGTAAAGAAATGCCGCTCAATGGCAAGCCGAAATTCGTTATCAGTGGCCATAAGGAGCTTCAAGGAAGTGCAGGGACCCGCTGCTATTTGTTTCCGCGAGGTAATGAACCGGATTGGATGATATGCGACTATTGGTATGAGAGTGAGATAGAATTGTATATAGATCCTGATAGCGATATGACAGATACGCATGGCCTTAAAAAAGCGTATTGGCTCGACCTTATCGAGGAGTAGACCTTATATAGTAGTGACGCAGCTTTTGCATTCGGCATGATAGTTCCATCCGGACGCGGATTTTTGATTTTTTTTGCCATATATTTTTGTTTGGGTCAAACAAAATGACTAATTTTGCAGGCGGTTGGGAGAAACAAGCTTCTTTCTGAAGGAGTTTGGCTTCCGATTGCGGTTAAAAAAGCAGATTTTATGAATTTTTACATCATTATTCGACTTAGCTCCATTATTCTACGACATCCGTCGGTGGGAAGCTTTGTCGATGCTTGATGATTTATCGATATTTCACGAAGAAGCCTTTCCCACCATGGAGTGAGAGAGGCTTTTTTGATAAATTCGCCTAACCCCGCTTATGACAAAATTTTAGAACGAAAGAACATAAAAAATATAGGAAAAAATGGCTAATACGCTCTTTGACAAAATTTGGGACAGCCACGTGGTGCAACACGTAGATGATGGTCCCGAGCAGCTTTACATCGACAGGCTTTTCTGTCATGAAGTGACGTCTCCGCAGGCTTTCGCGGGGATGCGCGAACGCGGACTCAAATGCCTGCGTCCTGGCAATATCTTCTGTATGCCCGACCATAACACCCCGACCCACGACCAGGACAAGCCAATTGAGGATCCCGTCAGCAAGACTCAAGTCGATACGCTCGCCAAGAATGCCGAGGAATTCGGCCTGGAGCATTTCGGAATGATGAACAAGAAGAACGGCATCATCCACGTAGTGGGCCCGGAACGTGGACTTTCACTGCCCGGTATGACGATAGTCTGTGGCGACTCCCATACCTCGACCCACGGCGCGATGGGAGCCGTGGCATTCGGTATCGGCACGTCGGAGGTGGAGATGGTGCTTGCCTCGCAGTGCATACTCCAGCAGAAGCCGAAGTCAATGCGCATAAATATCGAAGGAAAGCTTGGCAAAGGGGTGACAGCCAAGGACGTGGCTCTATACCTGATGTCGAAGCTGACCACTTCCGGGGCAACCGGCTATTTCGTGGAATACGCAGGCGAGGCTGTCAGGGCCCTTTCGATGGAGGGGCGTCTTACGCTTTGCAACCTTTCGATAGAGATGGGCGCACGCGGTGGATTCATCGCACCCGACGAGGTGACGTTTGAATACGTCAAGGGTCGTGAGTATGCTCCGAAAGGGGATGCTTGGGACAAGGCGGTGGAACACTGGAAGACTCTCAAAAGCGGTGATGACGCTGTCTTCGACAAGGAATTGACATTCCAAGCAGAGGACATAGAGCCGATGGTCACCTACGGCACCAACCCAGGCATGGGAATGGGTATTACACAATCTATCCCGGAACTCGACACCGTCGCGGAGGCAGGAAAGGCATCCTATCTCAAGAGCTTGCAATACATGGGCTTCGAACCCGGACAGAAATTGCTTGGTACGCCCGTAGACTACGTCTTCCTCGGAGCCTGCACCAATGGTCGCATCGAAGATTTCCGTGCCTTCGCTTCTATCGTGAAGGGACGAAAGAAAGCTGAAGGAGTGACGGCATGGCTTGTGCCCGGCTCATGGATGGTCAGCGAGCAAATCAAGGAGGAGGGACTCGACAAAGTGCTTGAGGAAGCAGGATTTGAGATCCGTCAACCGGGCTGCTCCGCTTGTCTGGCAATGAACGACGACAAAATCCCCGCCGGCAAGCTCGCCGTCTCCACGTCCAACCGTAATTTCGAGGGACGTCAGGGACCTGGAGCACGCACAGTGCTTGCAAGTCCCCTCGTGGCAGCCGCGGCTGCCGTCACCGGCGTGATAACCGACCCGAGAACCTTGGGTTAGATGTCAGATTATAGATTTTAGATTTAGATAAGATGAAACAGAAATTTGATATAATAACAAGCACTTGTGTGCCTCTTCCTCTTGAAAACGTCGACACCGACCAGATTATACCCGCACGTTTCCTGAAGGCTACGACGCGCGAGGAGAGCTTCTTCGGCGAAAACCTGTTCCGCGATTGGCGTTATAACCCCGATGGCACGGTCAATGAGGATTTCGTGCTCAACAATCCCCTCTATTCCGGCGAGATTCTCGTTGCCGGGAAGAACTTCGGCAGCGGTTCGAGTCGCGAACATGCGGCTTGGGCAATAGCAGGCTACGGATTCAGGGTAGTGGTCAGCAGTTTCTTTGCCGATATTCATAAGAACAACGAGCTCAACAACTTCGTGCTTCCAGTCGTGGTCTCCGAGCCTTTCCTCGCCGAACTCTTCGCCTCGATAGAAAAAGATCCGAAGACCGAGGTGGAGGTCAACCTCCCCAAGCAGACCATCACCAACAAGGCAACCGGCAAGAGCGAGACGTTTGAAATCAACGGCTACAAGAAATACTGCCTGATGAACGCTCTCGACGATATCGACTTCCTCCTTGAGAACAAAGACAAGATCGAGGCCTGGGAGAGCAAAAACAGTCACTAAAACACGATTCGCGTCTATGAACAGCCATTCCGCTAATATTGAAATCATGGACACCACGCTTCGCGACGGCGAACAGACCAGCGGAGTCAGTTTCGTGCCTCATGAGAAATTGATGATAGCAAGGGCCCTGCTTCAGGACCTCAACGTGGATAGGATTGAGGTGGCCTCCGCAAGAGTGTCGGATGGGGAGAAGGACGCCGTCACCAGGATTTGCAAGTGGGCCCGCGGAGCAGGATGCCTCCACCGCGTGGAGGTACTCGGCTTCGTCGACGGGGGCACGTCGCTGAAATGGATCAACGACTGTGGCTGCGTCAATATCAACCTGCTTGCCAAAGGGTCGGAAAACCATTGCCGCAATCAGCTGAAAAAGACTCCGGAGGAGCATTTCGCCGACATCCGGAAAGCCGTGGCTGATGCCCGCGACATGGGAATAAGCGTCAATCTCTATCTTGAGGACTGGAGCAATGGAATCAAGCATTCTCCCGACTATGTCTTCTCTATGATGGACGCTTTGCGCCACTGCGGAATAAAACGATTCATGCTGCCTGATACTCTCGGCATTCTCAACCCTCTCGAACTGCTCCTGTTCATGCGGAAGATGGTGAAGCTTTATCCGGAGATACATTTCGATTTCCATGCCCACAACGACTACGACCTTGCCATCTCGAATGTACTGTCGGCAGTGTTGGGTGGATGCCGAGGCATTCACACTTCAGTCAACGGTCTTGGAGAGAGGGCCGGCAATGCCCCGCTGGCAAGCGTGCAGGCTATATTGAAGGACCAGTTTAATGCCCGCACCAATATCGTCGAGGAGCGGCTCAACGACGTCAGCCATATGGTGGCAAGCTATTCGGGAATACCTATCCCGCCCAACCGCCCCATCACGGGCGACAGCGTCTTCACTCAGGTGGCGGGCGTGCATGCCGATGGCGACAACAAGGCCAACCTCTACTGCAACGACCTCCTTCCGGAGCGTTTCGGACGAAAACGGGAGTATGCACTCGGGAAAAACAGTGGCAAGGCCAACATACTCCGCAATCTTGAGGAGCTGGGCCTGGAGCTTTCCCCGGAGCAGACAAAGGCCGTCACGGCACGTATAATCGAGCTGGGCGACAAAAAGGAGGTGGTCACGCAAGAGGACCTTCCATTTATCGTGACCGACGTATTGCGCACCAACATGCAGGAGGAGCACGTGAAGCTTCTGAGCTACATGGCAAGCACTGCCTATGGGCTTAAACCTTCCGCCGCTCTGAAGATTGAGATAAACGGCAACGTCTATGAGGAGAACTCTTCCGGCAACGGACAGTTTGACGCTTTCATGAAGGCTTTGAAATCTATCTACAAGGAGCGTCTTGGCCGCCGGTTCCCTCACCTGACCAATTACAGCGTCTCCATCCCTCCGGGAGGACGCACCGATGCCCTTGTGCAGACCGTCATCACCTGGGAATACAACGACAGGATATACCGTACCCGTGGCCTTGACGCCGACCAGACGGAAGCCGCCATAAAGGCAACTGTCAAAATGCTCAACCTCATGGAGGGGGAAATAGCCAACAACGACAAAAAGAACAAACAAATAAACCAAGAATAACAATGGATTTGAAAATTGCCGTCCTTCCGGGCGACGGAATAGGCCCTGAGATTTCAGAGCAGGGTGTGGCCGTGATGTCGGCCGTGTGTGATAAATTCGGCCATAAGGTGGCTTATGACTATGCCATCTGCGGGGCAGACGCCATCGACAAGGTGGGCGATCCTTTCCCTGAGGAGACATTCAAGAAATGTATGGATGCCGATGCCGTGCTTTTCTCGGCGGTGGGCGACCCTAAGTTCGACAATGATCCCACGGCAAAAGTGCGTCCCGAACAAGGTCTGCTGGCCATGCGCAAGAAGCTTGGTCTTTTCGCCAACATCCGTCCGGTGGAGACGTTTGAATGCCTCATCCATAAGTCGCCTTTGAAGGATGAGCTCGTTCGCGGAGCGGATTTTATTTGCATCCGTGAGCTGACAGGAGGCATGTATTTCGGAGAGAAATACCAGGACGACGACAAGGCCTACGACACCAACGCCTATACCCGCAAAGAGGTGGAGCGTATTCTTGAGGTGGCCTACAAATATGCCCTTCAACGCAGGAAGCATCTGACGGTGGTAGACAAGGCCAACGTGCTTGCATCGAGCCGTCTGTGGCGTCAGGTGGCGAAAGAGGTGGCTGAGAAATATCCTGAGGTGACGACCGATTATATGTTTGTCGACAATGCCGCCATGAGGATGATCCAGGACCCAAAATTCTTTGATGTCATGGTGACGGAGAATACGTTTGGCGACATCCTGACCGACGAAGGCTCCTGCATCACAGGCTCTATGGGCCTGCTTCCCTCTGCCTCCACGGGAGAGCATACGCCGGTGTTCGAGCCTATCCACGGGTCGTGGCCGCAGGCAAAAGGACAGAATATTGCCAATCCGTTGGCCCAGATTCTATCTGTGGCGATGCTTTTTGAATACTTCAACCTGAAAGAGGAGGGAGCACTGATACGCGAGGCCGTCAACGCTTCTCTCGACGCGAATGTACGGACGCCTGAAATCCAGGTGGAAGGCGGGGCCAAGTATGGCACGAAAGAGGTAGGGGCTTGGATTGTGGACTATATCAAGAAAGCTTGACAAGGGGTTGACTACATTTTGATTGAATGAACACGGGCGGATGCTTTTACAGCATCCGCCTTTGTTGGGTAAGAATAAAAAAGATTATGAGTTGTAAAAAAGGATTGGTGTCGCTGGCTATGGGCACGTTTGCCCTCGGCATATCTGAATTTCTGATGATGGGCATTCTCGGCAAGATAGCCGGGGATCTCCACGTCTCGATAAGCGACGCGGGTCATCTCATCTCCGCGTATGCCACGGGGGTATGTTTCGGAGCTCCGGCTCTTCTTTTCTGCCGCCGTATGGCATTGAAACGACTGATGCTGTATCTTGCCGCCATAATAGCCATTGGCAATCTGCTGGCTTTCCTCGCTCCCAATTATTGGAGCCTTTTCGGGGCAAGATTTGTATCGGGGTTGCCCCATGGGGCATATTTCGGAGTCGGGGCTATCGTGGCCCGGCGTCTGTCATCGCCCGGTCATGAGGTCAGCGCCGTGTCGTTTATGATAGGGGGAATGACCGTGGCCACGCTTGTGGGAGTGCCGTTGGGCACGCTGATCACCAACACCCTTACGTGGCGTCTGGCGTTTCTGCTCGTGTCGTTGGCGGGCGTGGTGACTTTCTTTGCCATCCGTCGGCTCGTGCCAGATGTCGGCAAACTCAAGGATATGGGGTTCAAGGGCCAGTTCCGCTTCTTGAAGACCTTGCCCCCTTGGCTGATTTTCGGCGGGGTGATATTCGGCCAGATAGGCTTCTATTGCTGGTATAGCTACATCGACCCTCAGCTGACTGAGGTGGCTGGTTTCTCGGTCGCTTCCCTGTCTTGGCTTATGGTGCTTGCCGGGCTCGGGATGTTCCTTGGAAACACCATCGTAGGAGCCATCAGCAGCCGGTTTAAGCCATCTGCGCTTGCTGCCATGGTGGAATTGATAGGCATACCTGTCTTGGTGCTGTTTTTCTTCTTTTCTCACTATCAAGTGGCGGCGGTCATACTTATGATGCTCGGCACGGCTATTCTTTTCGGGTCGGGCAGTCCGCTTCAATCTTCGATCGTAGGCTATTCCAAGGGAGGGGAGATGCTTGGCGCGGCATCGATTCAGATAGCCTACAATGCAGGCAACGCCGTGGCGGCATGGCTTGGCGGAGCGGTCATAAACGCCGAGTATGGTTATGGCTCCGCGTCGGTCGTGGGATTGCCGTTGATAGCCATAGGCGCGACAATGCTGTATTACCTTTACTTTCATTACGAGAAGAACCCACGCCTTCGCGCAATTTGAAAAGAATCAGAAATCTGCGCCTTCGATGTCGAGAAGCATCCATTTCCCTTGGAGCAGACCCTCCATGACATTTTCCATACAAAGATTCCAACTTACGAATCCTTGTATCTTCCCGTCGGGAGTGCGATACTTGAAATTTGAGGGGGCAAGCGGTTCGCCTGTTTCTGCATGATATGTCTCGTGCATTGTTCCGAAGTCGTCAAGGTCCTTTGCCATGAGTCCGCCCACTTTGTCGGCCATCCAGGCGACATCGCTGTCGAAGCCATAGTTGTGCAGTCCGATTGAATAGATATAGCTACAAATACCCCATACGGGCCCTTGCCAATTGGAGAAGGGCACTATGATGTTCTTATTGTTGTAGTCTACATCGCTTTTTGAGAGGCTTCTGAATCCATAGGGGGAGCGCATGTGTTCGTCGGAGAGCATATATCGTCGAATCATCTCTTTCCCTCTGGCTTCGGGAGCCATTTTATACATGAGTGGGACGAACGTGGAATAACCTATGCGACGATATTGGTCTCTCGTTTCTCTGTCAACGTTGTAATAGCATTCGTCTTCTTCATTCCAGCAGACATCGTTGAGTGCTTTTTTCAGGGCAGAGGCTTCCATGCGATATTTTTTTGCGTCATCGTCGTAGCCGAGACGGTCGGCGATGGCAGCTTGTGCAAGAAGTTCGCCGTATTGAAAAGCAGTGGCGTCGGTGCTTACGAATGAGCGGGTGTCGTCTTTGAAATAATTCAAGGCCGGATTGTTGTCAGCTCCGCTTTGCATGGCTATTTCCCAGAAATAAAGGCCGGAGATGGAGTCGCATTGAGTTCGTTTCCTATAATCGATCACTTTTTTTAGGGATGGGTAAATCGGCCGGATCCATTCCCAGTCGCCGGTTGCTTTGCCGTAATGGTAGGCTCCTTGCGAGAGGAAGGGTTTCATGGCGAAGCGACCGCTGTAGACGTTGCGCGGACCGTCTTTGGTCATGCATCCGGCCACGTAGCCGTCGTTGTCGATTCCTTGGGAGAAGGTCATCACCCAGTTTTTCATATATTCCGGTTGGCCTTTGGAAATGAAGTGGTTTGCCATGAAGAATGCATCCCAGTCCCAAAGTTGGGAATAGAAACCGGCGGGAATCAGATAGGGATATTTTATGAATCCCTGCGGCTCCTTGACAACTTGCTTGCGGAGGTCGACGAAACCGGTTTTCAGTTTTTCGTAGGTTGGTTGAAGTGCGTTCATGTCGTAGTCATGATTAGAGTTTTTCGCAATGGCGATGCCAGGCAAAAGCAGAATGGCGGCGAAGAGGTTGATAAGAGTTTTCATGTCGATAAGTTGGTAAAAAGTTTCGCAAATATAATCATAAAAGCTGATACAAGACTCCTATCCCACAAAAATGATAAAAGCTCTTGGAATTTCTCACCTCCTGCGGCCGCGAAATTTCAAGGAAAGCTCTTATAAGATTGTTTAAGGTATTATTTATATGTCAAGCATCAATAGATGCTATGCCACTTTTCAATACCGAAGGAGTGCTTAAAAATCCACTTTTCAATACCGAAGGAGTGCTTGGAAATCCACTTTTCAATACCATGACTATTGCAAAGTTAGTCAATTTAAACTTTATATGCAAATAAATAATGATAAATTTGGAATCGAAATGGATGAAATTAGATGGATTGTTTTGTGGGATGCGAAATAATGCTTAAATTTGCAGCAAGAGGCGGGAAGACCTGTCTTTGATTCATTTTCATTAAAACCCTTGTCATCATGAAAAAGATTGTCTCATTGCTTTTTGCATTCAGTCTGTCGCTTGCTATTCCCGCTATGGGGCATACGTCTATGTCGCTCCGTCGAAAGATGTTGCAAAAGCCAAACCTGATTTTAGCAATGTCGCAGGGCACTATGCCTACGTGGCCGGGGGCTACAGCCATATCTATACAAAAATGGAGGATGGATGGACTTCAGGAGACGCGAGGTTTGGGTTTGACTGGCAGGTCGGCTACGAATGGATTTCCAACAAGAAAATTGGAGCCGGTTTCCTCTACGAAGGCTATTCCACAAGTGGAAAGAAAATAGAGATAGAGGTGTATAAGGGGAATATGATGATCCATTATTTTGCACCTCAGTTTGTTGGTATTACTCCATTAGGATCGGGAAGATGGGTGCTTCATTATGGCGTCGGGATTGGACTTGCAATGATGGTAGACAGACTTAAAGGAGATAAAGGAAGCAACGGCAGACTCGTGGGGCGGAATACAGATTTCGGATTCGGATCCAATCTCTCATTTGGAGCAGAATACAGGGTGTCGCCCAAAGTCGGCATCACGGGCACGGTCTCAGTGTTGAGCGCCAATATAGATCAAAAATTCATGGGAGTCGATTATCAACCAAAAAACAACGAGGTCAACGGCTTCCAAAGAGTCAGCATCGACTTTGGCGTAAGATATCATTTCTGAAAAAATAACGGAGAAAAATTTTGGCAAAAAGATTCGGATATTTGCGTGAATCGGAAATTTTTGTTAACTTTGCGGGCAAAATAACGGAAAATGACGGCATCTTTAAATAGTCGGAAATCAGTTATGCTGCAAGCATCGCAGGATTCGGTCAACGGAAGCGAAGTCTCCCGGCAATCCTCTTTTTCCAAGAATTTATTTCCTCATTATAGTGAAGGCAACTCTTTATTGGGTTGCCTTTTTTTTGATGCCTGTCGGAAAAACAATACAACACGCAATATGGAAGACATCATCATTACAGGCGCGAATGTCTGGATAGACGGCAAGTTTGTCGTTGCCGACGTCTCTGTCCACGACCGCAAGATTTCAGCTATCGGCAATCCTATGCTCCAGACCTTTAATGGAAAAATCATCGACGGCACGGGCAAATACCTCGTGCCGGGTCTGGTCGATATGCACGTGCATTTCCGCGAACCGGGATATTCCTACAAGGAGACCATCCGCACGGGAAGCATGGCAGCCGCAGCAGGAGGATTCACTATCGTCTGCACCATGCCAAATCTCAATCCCGCGCCCGACAACGTGGAAAACCTCAGGCGTCAACTCGACATAATCCGCCTTGACGCCTGCATAGATGTGCTTCCCTACGCCACAATCACCAAGAAGCGGATGGGAAGCGAACTCGTGGACTATCGGATGCTTGCCCCCTGGGTGGCAGGATTTTCCGACGACGGCACGGGCGTGCAAGATGCGGACGTGATGCGCAAGGCAATGGAAGGGATAGCCCCGACCGGAAAAATCTTGGCGGCCCATTGCGAGGTGGAAGCCCTGCTCAACAGAGGATATATCCACGACGGCGAATATTGCCGACGCAACGGGCATCGTGGAATCTGCTCCGAATCGGAATGGGGAGAGGTGGAGCGCGATATCCGTCTTGCCGAAGAGACCGGATGCCGTCTTCACGTCTGCCATATCTCCACGAAAGAGAGCGTGGCCCTGATTCGCGACGCCAAGAGAAGGGGAGTGAAGGTGACGTGTGAGACCGGACCGCATTATCTGACCTTCTGCGACGAGGATTTGCAGGAAGAGGGTCGATTCAAGATGAATCCCCCTATAAGGAGCCGAGAGGACCGCGACGCGCTGCGCGAAGGGCTTATCGACGGAACAATCGATGTTGTCGCCACCGACCATGCCCCACATTCGGAGTCGGAGAAGTCGAAAGGACTCGAGAAAAGCGCCATGGGCGTCGTAGGGCTTGAGACTGCTTTCGCGGCGGTCTATACTACGATGGTGAAATCCGGACTGATCTCTTTTGAGAGGCTCGTGGAAGCTATGGCAATCACTCCAAGACGCATACTCGGCCTTCCCGGAGCCGACGGCCTGACCGTAGGCGATACGGCAAATCTCGTGCTTCTCGACCTGGAAAGAATAATGGAAGTTGATCCCTTCCGATTCAAGTCGATGGGAACGGCTACGCCGTATGCCGGAATGACGCTGCAAGGCTGGCCCGTGATGACAATTTCTAACGGAAATATTTGTTTTTAGTTTCGACCGTCGGAGATGAGTGAATCATAGTCCTCTCTCAAACGGTTTTGATGGAAAAATACGCACTGCGAACGATATATGAAGCCATACACGAAAAAACTTGTTCTTGAAGATGGCCGGGAATTCCCCGGCTACGGTTTCGCCTCCGGCAAAGAGAAGGTGGGCGAGCTTGTATTCAACACCTCTATGGTGGGGTATCAAGAGATTCTGTCCGATCCCTCCTATGCCGACCAGATTATTGTCATGACCTATCCGCTGATCGGCAACTACGGCATTACCGACGAGGATTATGAGACCAAGTTCCCGTCCATAGGGGGGATGATAGTAAAGGAGAACAATAATTCCCCTTCCAATTTCAGATACACCAAGACCCTCGCTGAGGTGCTCGATGAAAACGACATCCCTGCAATCAGCGGACTCGACACCAGGATGCTGACGCGCATTCTCCGCGATGCCCAGGGAATAAGGGCGATAATCACCGACATTGATACTCCCGTAGAGGAGGCTGTGGCCAAGATTGAAGCCGTGCCGCGTCCGAAAAACCTTGTCAGCAGGGTCAGCTGCAAGAAGCGTTGGTTTGCCCGCACGGCCAACTACAAATATGACATTGTGGCCATCGACTGTGGCATGAAATACAATATGGTGCGCAGTCTCAACAACCACGGATGCAATGTGACGGTGGTGCCCTGGAACACTACGGCCGAACAGATTATGGCGTTCAAGCCCGACGGCGTGCTCATCTCCAACGGTCCCGGGTCGCCGGAAGACGTGCCGGAAGTGATGCAGACCATCCGGGAGTTGCGTGGGAAGGTCCCGATGTTCGGCATTTGCCTTGGCCATCAGCTGATAGCCCTCGCCTACGGCGCTGAAATAGGCCAGATAAATCCCGGGCACAGAGGTGGCAACCATCCCGTCAAGGAGCTTCAGACGGGCCAGGTGCTTATCACGGCTCAGAATCATGGCTATGCCGTCAAAAAAGAGTCGGTAGACGCCACTCCGCTTGAGATAACCCACGTCAATCTTCTCGATGGCTCCGTGGAGGGTCTGCAATGCCTTGAAGACAAAGTCATTTCAGTGCAATTCCATCCCGAAAGCGCTCCCGGTCCGCAAGACACGATCTATCTCTTCGATAAGTTTATAAAAATGATTCCCCCGGTTCAGAAATAAAGTCCATATAGAAATGCCAAAACGTAAGGATATAAAGAAAGTTATGGTGATTGGGTCCGGCCCCATCGTAGTCGGACAAGCAGCCGAATTTGATTATGCCGGCACCCAAGCCTGCACAGCCCTCAAAGAGGAGGGTTATGAAGTGGTGCTCGTCAACTCCAATCCCGCCACGATCATGACCGACCCCGATATTGCCCACAAGGTCTATATGGAGCCGCTGACGTTGGAATACGTCGCCAAGATAGTGCGCTACGAACGCCCCGATGCCATCGTGCCCGGACTTGGCGGACAGACGGGCCTCAACCTGGCCGTGCAGCTTGCTAAGAAAGGGGTGCTTGAGGAATGCGGCGTGGAGATTCTCGGCACATCGTTTGAGAGCATAGAGAAAGCCGAGGACCGTGAACTCTTCAAAGAGCTTTGCGAGAGCATAGGGGAGCCGGTGCTTCCGAGCGACGTGGCTTCCAGCATCGACCATGCAGCCGAAATCGCCGCAAAGATAGGCTATCCCGTGATTCTTCGCCCGGCCTTCACTTTGGGAGGGACTGGCGGCGGATTCGCCGACAATGAGGAGGAGCTACGGGAACTTATGCGTACGGCCCTTGACCTTTCTCCGGTGCATCAGGTGCTTGTCGAGAAGAGCATAAAAGGATTCAAGGAGATAGAATTCGAGGTTATGAGAGATGCCAATGACACTGTCATAGCGATATGCTCTATGGAGAACCTCGACCCGGTCGGAGTGCACACCGGCGACTCCATAGTGGTAGCTCCGGCGCAGACGTTGACCAACAAGGAATATCAGCTTCTCCGCGACAGCGCGCTCAAGCTTATCCGGGCTCTGAAAATCGAGGGAGGTTGCAACGTGCAGTTCGCCCTCGACCCGCTTTCTTTCGACTATTATCTGATAGAGGTCAACCCACGTGTGTCGCGCTCATCCGCACTCGCCTCTAAGGCTTCCGGCTATCCCATCGCAAGGGTCAGCGCAAAGATTGCGGTCGGTCTGAACCTTGAGGAGATCGACCTTGGCCATATCCCGGCCAGCTTCGAGCCTGCCCTTGACTATGTGGTCACCAAGATCGCCCGCTTCCCCTTCGACAAGTTTGCTGACGCCTCAAACGTGCTCGGCACCCAGATGAAAGCCACCGGCGAGGTTATGAGCATCGGACGCACGCTTGAGGAGAGCTTGCTGAAGGCTGTGCGATCCCTTGAGACCGGAGTCTGCCATATCTACCACAAGAAATTCGATGAGATGCCGACCGACGACATCCTCGACTATATCCGCAAAGCTACCGACGACCGCCTCTACGCCCTTGCAGAACTTATGCGCCGCGACGTGGACGCCGGGCATATCTACAACCGCACGAAGATCGACATGTTCTTCCTCGACAAAATCAAGAACATCGTTGACTTTGAAAAAACGGTGAAGGAATCGCCGATGGACGTGGAGACTCTTCGCGATGCCAAGGCCATGGGCTTCAGCGACAAATATATCGGCCAACTTTGGGGAAAGACAGAGTCGGAAATCTATCTCCTGCGCAAGGTCAACGGCATATATCCGGCCTTCAAGATGATAGACTCCTGCGCCTCGGAATTCCATGCGAAGACGAATTATTTCTACTCCACTTATGAGACGGAAAATGAGTCGATCCCCTCCGGCAATAAGAAGATCGTCGTGCTTGGGTCGGGCCCGATCCGCATCGGGCAAGGCGTGGAGTTCGATTATTCCACGGTGCATGCCATATGGTCGATCCGCAAGGCCGGCTATGAGGCCATAATCATCAACAACAATCCTGAGACCGTCTCCACCGACCACACCACCGGCGACAAACTCTATTTCGACCCCTTGACCGTGGAGGATGTCATGAACGTGCTCGACCTTGAGAAGCCCGTAGGGGTGATAGTATCCCTCGGCGGGCAGACCGCCATCAACCTTGCCGAGCCCCTTGCTCGTCTTGGCGCCCCGATCATTGGCACTGACACCGAGGCCATCCGCAACGCGGAAGACCGCGGATGCTTTGAGGCCATAATGGAGAAACTTCAGATTCCCCAGCCTCAGGGCGTGGCCGTGACCGACATTGAAGCAGGGGTTAAGGCCGCTGCAGAAATCGGTTATCCCGTGCTTGTACGCCCCAGCTACGTGCTCGGAGGCCGTGCGATGCAGATTGTCAGCAATGAAGGAATGCTGCGCCATTACCTTCAGACGGCTGTGGAAATCAACATGGAGCATCCCGTGCTCGTCGACAAATACATCATGGGCAAGGAGCTTGAGGTGGACGCCGTCTGCGACGGTGAGAACGTCTTCGTGCCCGGCATAATGGAGCATGTGGAGCACACCGGCGTCCATTCAGGCGACTCCATCAGCGTCTACCCCACGTTCAGCGTGAGCGACAAAGTCAAGAAGACGATTCTTGACTATACAGTGCGTCTGGGCAAGGAGATAGGCATCAAGGGTCTTTACAACATCCAATTTATCTGCGACAGCAAAGAGAACGTCTTCGTCATCGAGGTCAATCCCCGCTCGTCGCGCACCGTCCCATTCCTCTCGAAAGCAACGGGGGTGCCCCTTCCCCATATCGCCACGATGGTGATGCTCGGTCATTCCCTCCCCGAGCAGGGCATAACGGAGCTATACCCTGAAGAGAAGAAACGTTGGTTTGTCAAGACGCCGGCGTTCTCCTTCTCCAAGCTCAGCGGCATGGATTCCTACCTTTCCCCGGAAATGAAGTCCACGGGAGAGGCCATCGGCTACGACCGCTCACTCAAACGCGCCCTCTACAAGTCGCTCCAGGCCTCGGGAATGACCGTCGCAAACTACGGCACGATCTTCGTCACCATCGGCGACAGCGACAAGCAGCGTGCCCTTCCGCTGATAAAGAGGTTCTACGAGCTTGGATTCAACGTGGAGGCGACAAAAGGCACTGCTGAATTCCTGATCAAGCATGGAATCCGCACCCGTCTGCTCCATAAACTCAGCGAAGGGAGCGACGATATCGTCAAATCGTTGAGGCAAGGCCACGTCAACTACGTCATCAACACCATCGAGCTTGCCGCCGACCATTCCCACAAAGATGGATATTATATCCGTCGCACGGCCGTCGACAACAATATCACGGTGTTCACTTCGTTGGAAACAGTAGAGGTGCTTCTCGACGTGCTCGACGACATCACCATGAAAGTATCAACAATTGACGCCGAAGATTAATCATGAACCTGAACCTGAGAAATGACTATACCATAATCGCCAACAGGCAGCTGACCTACAAGACCTGGGTCATGACCCTTAGAGGCGACACAGGGGCGATCACGTCCCCCGGACAGTTTGTCAACATCGCCATTCCCGGAAAGTATCTGCGCCGTCCTATCTCGATTTGCGACTATTCACATGAGAGGGGCGAAATCACTCTGCTCTACGACACCGTAGGGGAAGGCACCGAAGCCATGAGCCGCATGAAGCCCGGAGATGTGCTCGACATGCTCAACGGCTTGGGCAACGGCTTTACGACAGTGGGGGATTTCTGCCGTCCGCTGCTCCTTGGCGGAGGTATAGGATGCGCCCCGCTGCTCGGATTGGCCCGCGCCTTGAAGAGAGAGGGGAAGAACCCCGTGGCGATACTGGGCTACAACACCGCCGCCGACAGTTTCGGTATGGACAGATGGTTTCAGGAAATAGGGGTTGAGGCTTATATCGCCACGGTCGACGGATCGGTCGGGACGAAAGGCTTCGTGACCGACGTTATCCGCGAGAAAGGGATAGAGGGAGATTATTTCCAGGCTTGTGGCCCTATGCCGATGTTGAAGGCATTGTGCGCCAACCTCGACATCCCCGGAGAGTTGAGCCTTGAGAGCCGTATGGGTTGTGGCTTCGGAGCCTGCATGGGCTGCGCGCTGACCACGACCGAAGGCCCCAAAAGGATATGCAAGGATGGTCCGGTGTTTGGAAAGGAGGTGATCATATGGTAAAGAATCAAGAGAAGTCAATGGCCGGCGATCTTTCCGTGTCGCTTTGCGGCGTAAGATTGCAGAATCCTGTAGTGCCCGCGTCGGGATGTTTTGGATTCGGCTATGAAATGAGCGAATACTACGACATCGACATGCTTGGCTCCATCTCATTCAAGGGCACGACACGCGACCAACGATTTGGCAATCCCTTGCCGCGCATCGCTGAATGCCCCTCGGGGATGATTAATTCCGTAGGGCTTCAGAACCCCGGAATAGACGTTGTCATAGAGAGGGAGCTTCCGAAGCTTAAAGCCGTGTTCCATCAGCCGATTATCGCCAATATAAGCGGCTTTTCGATAGACGAATACGTGGAATGCTGCGAAAAAATCGACCGTCAGGAGCAGGTGGAGATAATCGAGCTTAACGTCAGCTGTCCCAACGTGCATGGCGGGGGAATGAGCTTCGGCACGAGCTGCGATTCCATCTCCGAGGTGGTGAAGGCAGTGAAGCAAGTGGCCCGCAAGCCGCTTTTCGTCAAGCTGACCCCGAACGTGACCGACATCGTCTCCATCGGCCGATCGGCGGTGGAAGCCGGTGCCGACGGGCTTTGCCTTATCAACACGTTGCTCGGAATGCGCATAGACATAATGACGCGGCGTCCGGTCGTGGCCAACCGTATGGGCGGCTTCTCCGGCCCGGCAGTCTTCCCTGTGGCAGTAAGGATGGTCTGGCAGGTGGCAAATGCCTGTGGAGTCCCTGTCATAGGGTGTGGAGGAGTATCGACGGCAAAAGATGTCATAGAGATGATGATGGCCGGAGCCACGGCCGTTGAGGTCGGTGCTGCCAATCTTGTCAACCCCTATGCCTGCAAGGAGATAATCGAGACATTGCCCGTGGAGATGAAGAAACTCGGCATATCCTCACTTTCCGAAATAATAGGAGCAGCAAAATAAAAATTAGCCAATATAACCATAATGGTTATATTGGTTATTATGGCTATAAAATCGAATAAAAATCCAATAGATATGAAAGCTAACGCCAAAGACGTGATAATAGCATGCGATTTCGGTTCCACCGATGCCTGCCTCTCTTTTCTCGACAAATTCAAGGACGTGGAGCGCAAGCCGTTCCTGAAAATCGGCATGGAGCTATATTATGCAGCAGGCCCGGAGATAGTAAAAGAGCTTAAGCGGAGAGGATTTAAGATTTTCCTTGACCTCAAGCTTCACGACATCCCCAATACGGTGAAGAAAGCCATGAAGGTCCTTTCCAATCTGGATGTGGATATGGTCAATGTCCATGCCGCCGGCACGGTGGAGATGATGCGTGCAGCCCTTGAAGGATTGACACGCGAGGATGGCACACGCCCTCTTCTGATAGCAGTAACGCAGCTGACCTCCACTTCAGAAAAGGCCATGCGTGAACAGTTGCTTATCGATGCCACCATCAACGACACTATCGCGCAATATGCTCAAAACGCTAAGGAGGCCGGTCTCGACGGTGTGGTTTGCTCTCCGTTGGAGGCACGGCTCGTGAAGGATGCCTGCGGAGAGGAGTTCATGACCGTCACTCCCGGCATTCGTTTTGCCGACGCCGCCAAAGACGATCAGGTGCGCATCACCGACCCTGCCCGTGCCCGCGAGATCGGATCGGATTATATCGTGGTGGGTCGCCCGATCACGGCAGCCGAAGATCCCGTGGCAGCCTACGAACGCTGCGTGAAGGATTTTCTTGCTCTTTGATATGGGATTCCCCGAACACTCCTTAATATAGTAACTCAAAAAATTCAACGATATGGATACAGCAAAAAAAGTGGCTTCCGAGCTTCTTGAAATCAAAGCGGTCTTTCTGAATCCCGCCGACCCGTTTACGTGGGCAAGCGGCATAAAGAGCCCTATATACTGCGACAATCGCCTGATCCTCACCTCGCCCAAGGCGCGCAAGGTGGTGGAGGAGGCTATCGCCAAAACCGTGAAGGAGAAATTCCCGGAGGCTGAGGTGCTCATGGGAACCAGCACTGCCGGCATCGCCCATGCCGCTATTGCCGCGTGGCTTCTCGACATGCCTATGGGCTACGTGCGCGGAGGCAACAAAGACCACGGACGCCAGAACCGCATCGAAGGTCGTCTTGAGCCGGGACAGAAGGTGGTCGTTATTGAAGACCTTATCTCTACGGCCGGAAGCTGCATTGAGGTGGTGGAAGCCCTTCGCGAGGCGGGTGCAGACGTGCTGGGCGTGGTCAGCATCTTCACGTATGGCATGAAGAAGGGTCTCGTACGTCTTGCCGCTGCAGACGTGACCAACTATTCCCTCTCCAATTTCGACACGCTTTGCCAGGTGGCAGTGGAACAGAAATACATATCTCCGTTGGAGGAACTCAAACTGAAAAAATTCATGTCGAATCCCTCCGACGAATCCTGGATGCAGGCGTAATAGGGGAATAAATCTATGAATCATGAAACATCTCATCGACCCTACCGATCTCACCAAGCAGGAGCTTGAGGAGATTATCGACCTTGCTCTCGACATCATAGACAACCGTGAGAGATATTCCGAACGTTGCAAGGGAAAAAAGCTTGCCACCCTGTTCTATGAGCCGTCGACACGTACTCGCCTGAGTTTCACGGCTGCCATGATGGAGCTTGGCGGCAATGTGCTCGGTTTTTCCGACGCCAAGAACACGTCGGTCAGCAAGGGAGAGACCTGTGCCGACACGACGAAGGTCATCAATTGTTTTGCCGACATCATCGCGATGCGCCATTTCGAAGAGGGGGCGGCAACTGTCTCGGCGATGAATTCCCGCATACCGGTCATCAATGCCGGCGACGGAAGCCACAGCCATCCCACGCAGACCCTGACCGACCTGCTGACAATCAAGCGCGAGATCGGGCGTTTCGACAATATCACCATCGGATTCTGCGGCGACCTGAAATTCGGCCGCACCGTCCATTCGCTTATCAAGGCCCTGTCGCGCTACAGCGGGGTGAAGGTGGTGCTTATCGCTCCGCAGCAGCTCCGTCTGCCCGACTACATGAAGCAGGAGGTCTGCGAGATGAACGGCGTGCCCTACAAGGAGGTCGACACGATGGAAGAGGTGATGGGAGAGCTCGACGTGCTCTACATGACCCGCGTGCAGAAGGAGCGTTTCTTCGACGAGGATGAATACGACCGCGTGAAGGATTTCTTTATCCTCGACAAGGAGAAACTGAAGCTTGCGCGTCTGGAGATGCGCATCCTGCATCCGCTCCCGAGGGTCAATGAAATCAGCACGGACGTGGACGACGATCCGCGTGCCGCCTATTTCCGTCAGGTGGAGAACGGCAAGTTTGTCCGCATGGCCCTCATCTGCAAGCTTCTCGACTGGGTCGACGATCCGACGAAGACGATGGAGTTGGTGCCCAAGGATGCCGTCAGAGGAAAGTTTATCTGCCGCAACAAACGCTGCATCTCCAATATGGAAAGCGGCGTGGAGAGCCTCTTCCGTCCCGCCCACGACCACACCGGCGGCTATCGCTGCGTCTACTGCGAATCCAAACCGAAATAACATTTCAGTTGACATAAAAATGATGGCGAAAGAATTTGAATTCTTTCGCCATCATTTTTATGGATTATGCGGCTCCCGGTCAGTAGGATTCTTCGGGGGAGGGGAAATCGGACGACTTGACGTCGGCGATGTAGCGTTGCACGGCGTCGGTCATGACGCTTGCCAGATCGGCGTAGCGACGGAGGAAGCGTGGGGAGAATCCTTGGTTGATGCCGAGCATGTCGTGCATGACGAGCACCTGGCCGTCGACTCCGCTTCCGGCTCCGATGCCGATGACCGGTATCGTCAGTTCGTTGGCCACTCTTTCAGCGAGTTTGGCGGGGATTTTCTCCAGGACTACGGCGAAGCAACCGATCTCTTCGAGGAGTTTGGCGTCTTCGATAAGTTTGCTGGCCTCGGCCTCCTCTTTGGCGCGGACGTTGTATGTGCCGAATTTATTGATGCTTTGAGGAGTCAGTCCGAGGTGGCCCATGACGGGTATTCCAGCGCTAAGGATACGCTCCACCGATTCCTTAATCTCCGAACCGCCTTCCATCTTGACCGCTTCCGCGTGGCTCTCCTTCATGATGCGCACGGCAGAAGCGAGGGCTTCGATCGGGTTGCCCTGATACGAGCCGAAGGGCATGTCGCAGACCACGAGTGCGCGTTTCGTGCCCTTGATCACGGATTTGGCGTGATAGATCATCTGGTCGAGGGTGATGGGAAGGGTGGTCATATTTCCGGCCATTACATTTGAGGCGGAATCGCCCACGAGAAGCACGTCTATTCCGGCTTCGTCGAGGATTTTGGCGGAAGAGAAATCGTAGGCTGTCAGCATGGAAATCTTTTCGCCACGCTGTTTCATTTCGATAAGGCGGCGCGTGGTCACCTTGCGGGTATTGTCTATAGTGTTGGTTGACATGATAAATAAAATCGGGAAAAGGCCGATGAAACACGCTGCAAAGTTAGCGATAATTAATTATCTATGCAAATTGGTTGGCTGTCAATATGATTTATGCTTTATTGGAAGCAAACCGTGTGTTTTTAGGTAGCTGGTGTGAGATAGCAAAATAAATATGGGATGTCTTCATGACGGACTATGTCAATGTTTTATAAATTTTTATATGCAATAAGCTGGCAATTGGTTGTCTGAAATGATGCTTCTCAGCAGTGTTTTCAAACATATTCATTAAGTTGCAAATAATAATGTGATGATATAAATTTGCAGAGTATTGAATTTTTCAAATTTTATATCATCACAATAACGATTTTTTACATTATGAAAACAATTCTCGTCACTATTTCTCTGGCAATACTATATGCCTCCTATACATCCGGTCAGACCGTCCGATATCGGTATGATGCCGCCGGTGCTTGCACATCACGAACGATTGATAATAACAAAACCAGGTCATTAGATGGTATAATTTCAATTGCAGATGATATCTATGACAAAGGTTTTTCCGATGATATAATAAGGGTCGAGTTTGGTGAAGATATCGAAATCAGACTTATAAGTCAAAATGTTGGAGCAATAGTCGGTTTTATAATATGTGATATGGCTGGCTATATATATGGTCAGGGAAAACTCGATGGGGATAATGACAACCTGTAAACTTGACGATAATGGGAAATTGGATTTTAAACAGCGTAGAAGGCCGTATCCCATGTAACAGACCAACAATATTTGGTGTTTTTTTACCGGCTAGGTATAATCATAAATTTTCAATAAATGATTATTTTCAATGTCATTCTTTACATGAATATTCCTTTATTATTCAAGCAATTTTTACAGTATAATTAATTGGATTATGAAAAATTTAATGATACTTCTTTTTGCCGTGGTTTTAATTATTGGATGCAAGGCCAATCAGAATAAACCGGATTGTGATTCATGGAGAGACCGACTGGTTGATCTGGTACAACAAGGGAGCTTGAAGAGTGATACAATCAAATTTCAAAGAGCATTGGCTCTTTCCGACAGTGTCCTAAGTGTAGACACGACGACAGACAACCGTAGATTCTGTTATTACAACCGGAGTATTATCCTAAATTCGTTAGGTAGGACGGAAGAAGGATGGAAGAACAAGGAATTGGAAATGCTTACTCTCCCGGAAAACAATCTTGAGAGACTCCTTTTTATGGCAATAAAAAATGACAAGGAACACAAGAAGGATTCGGCGGAGTTTTTCCTTGATAAAGCTTTGTCGGTTTGCGAGTGTATGCTGGAAAAGGAATTTGATGAAAACGTGGTTGTCTACAAGGTCAGGGCTTTGTATATCCGTCTGGGGGAGAAGTCTGCCAAGTGTTATCTGAATTCACAGGTGGCAAAACATCCTGAAAGTGAAGTATTGAGATGGATTAATGACAATTGGGAAGGTTATACTGATGGCTATGCGAAATTTATCTGAATCCTGTTACAGGTGTGATAACCGGCGCTTTCAGTTTCCTTTTCAACGAAAGGCTCCACCGAGTGCAGGACAAGGGAGACTCCGATGGCGCAGACCCATGGGTGGCCGCTGGAACCGTCGCGCTAAGCTTGTCGGCAGCAGACGGACCGTTATTATTCGGGGATGCAATAGGGAGTGTGGTATTGGCTGGAGCGGCAGTTTACGATTTAACCCAACGTGTATATGTCACGTATATCCTTCACCATCCCAATGGACAGGTATATCTGGGGCGTGCCAGTGGCTTCGGAACTCCATATCAAGTTATGATGCGTAGATATAGTGGTCATGAAAGACGTAAGGATGGATTTGCTAATCCTACATTAGATAGATATGCACATGGCCAATTAGGGCGGCATGCTATCAGGGGTAGAGAACAACAGTTGATAGATTACTTTGGAGGTTTGGGACATCCAAAAGTTGGGAATGCCATTCGAGGTGTCTCTCAATATAATCCGATGGGAAGATACTATCATACCATGTCTAATCAGTATTTCGGTAACATAGCTCCTTATACAGGTTATTGGTAACTTGAAGCACATACGGTTATATGATTTTTATTTAAGATAATAGTAAATACACACATTGTTAAATAGCAACATTAACATTTTAATTGCGTATGAAAAGAACGAGTAAGTCGGATGAATATCTCTTCTTAAGAGATTGGATATTAGAGATAACAAGATTTCTCTATAACATTGCAGTTAAGGAAAATGAAGAATTAGCTTCTTATTTTCTTAGTGAATTCACTGGCCAGACTGAAATTGCATATAATAGACGTAATCTTAGAGGTCTAAAATGCATTTTTAATGATATTAATGATGATGCAAATGATTTGGATGAGATCAATAAGAATTCCTTGAATGAGATATTGAATGGTAAATTTGGATTTGGATTGGAGTATTTTAATGGAAAGACCTTGTCCAAAATAAAATCAATAACAAAGAGAGGACGTATAGAAAACGTTGACGAATACAGGCTTGTGAGTGAACGGGTAGAGCGTATCTATGCGGATGATAAGAAAAAAGAGGAACTTGATGCACTCAATAGTCTTCTTGCAGATTTTGAATCCAAACATAAGCCGATTAACGACTAATAAGTCAAGTTGGATAAGGCTGCCATAGGACCATTTGGTTATGCTGCCATACGTGGAAGAGAGCAGCAATTGATAGATTTCTATGGTGGGATTGGCAGTCCGAAAGTGGCTAATATTATTAGGGATGTTGGCAGATATAATGTTGCTGGCAGGTATTATCACCAAAAATCTAACAGCTATTTTGGCAATATAGCACCTTATACAGGGAGCTTATAAACAAACATGATAATGAAAAAGAGTAATATTACAAAAATTGAGTTTCTTAGAGATTGGATTCTTACGATTATTGAATTTATTTCTTTAAAAACAAATGACGAGAGCATAACAGAGCTTGTTGAGGCTATTGACAAGGCATATGAACGAAAAGATTCGCGTGGTCTTCAATGTGTCTTCAATGATATGAATGAATGGGTCTCGGGGTTCAGTCCACAGGATGTTAAAGAAATCAATACGATATTGTCATCTA
Source organism: Muribaculaceae bacterium (assembly GCA_009775375.1). Classification (GTDB taxonomy): domain Bacteria; phylum Bacteroidota; class Bacteroidia; order Bacteroidales; family Muribaculaceae; genus Lepagella. The sequence goes on from VSPO01000032.1 coordinate 28,708, forward strand.
AATTCGGATTCAATCTGGAAGATAAGAACAAGAAAGACCTTGTGAAAATAAAAGCCATTGTTGATAGGGGCTGTATAAAAAACAATGGGGAATATTATCTGATCAAAGGCAGAATAGATGCGTTGAATGGAATGGACGGCCATGAGGACGAGATGGACAGACTTGATCGGCTGATGACAGATTATGAACTAAGCAAAAGGAATAATGTAAAAGACTAATCTGGACAAGCAGGCAACTATCGGATATGCTTATTATCCACACTGTGAGAGGGAGAATTATCAACTATTGAATCGTATATCCTTCACCATCCCAATGGTCAGGTCTATCTGGGGCGTGCCAGCGGTTTTGGAACTCCATATCAAGTTATGATGCGCAGATACTATCGACATGAAAAAAAGCTTTGGGGTTTATTAATCCTACTTTGGATAGAGCTGTTACCGGCTCAATGGGATATCCAGCTATACGTGGAAGAGAACAGCAATTGATAGATTTTTATGGAGGAATAAGCCATCCGAGGGTAGCCAACAATATTAGAGGAGTATCTAAATACAATCCTCGAGGAAGATGGTATCATTATTGGTCAAATAAATATTTTGGCAATATTGCTCCTTATACTGGCTTCTTTTGATTTTGTAGCAAAAGCTACATTTACTTTATGTTTTATTGGCTATTAGAGGATTTATTTCACATTCTAATGGTTTAGTGAATTTTATATAAAATGAGTAAACAAGAAAAAATAGAAGAACTAAAGTTTATTAGAGATTGGACAATCGAAATCTTGAATTTCATGTTAGATACAGAAATCTCATACGATAAAGAAATGATGTGTACGTTCTTAAATGATTTTAAAAGGCAAATTGAGAATGCTTACACGAAACAAGATATGCAAGATTTAAAGTATGCTTTTCATGATCTTAATGAAATGGCCTATGGTATGAGAAGAGATGATATCAATAATCTAAATAAAATATTAAAAAATAAATTCAGATTCAATCTGGAAGGTAAGAACAAAAAAGACCTTGTGAAAATAAAAGCCATTGTTGATAGGGGACACATAAAAACCAATGGAGAATATTACCTGATTAAAGGCAGGATAGACGCTTTGAATGGAGTGGACGGCTATGAGGAGGAGATGAACAGACTTGATAGGCTGATGACAGATTATGAACTAAGGAAAAGGAATAATGTAAAATATTAATTTATACAAGCAGCCCAATCAGCGGATATGCTTATTTGCAACACCCTGGCGGGGAGAATTATCAATGATTGAATCACATATCCTTCACCATCCCAATGGTCAAGTCTATCTGGGGCGTGTCAGTGGCTTCGGAACTCCATATCAAGTTATGATGCGTAGATACTATCATCATAATAAATGGAGAGCCTTCGGTTTTGGCAAGCCCACTTTGGACAAATATGCTTTCGGCGTGAGTGGAAGATATGCCATCAGGGGGAGAGAGCAGCAATTTATACAGGTCTTGGTTGCGTATGAAAAATGTGATTTCCGGGGCATTAAATGTGCGTTTAATGATGTTAATGACGCTGCTTTTGATTTAGACAGTAAACAATACAAAGAGTTGAATCATATTTTATATCTGAAATTTGGGATAAGTCTGGACAATCAGAACAAGAAAGTAATTAAAAAGATAAAAACCATATTGAAGAGGGGACGTATAGAAAACGTTGACGAATACAGGCTTGTGAGTGAACGGGTAGAGCGTATCTGTGCGCCGGATTTCAATTCAGGATTCAGTTATGATGGAATCCCATCACGCCATCTCTTTGATTAATCAGTCGTCAATAAATTCATTTTTTTAATGAAATTTTTATCCAAAGTCATTGTTATTAAAGAATGGCTATATTTGCGCAAAATAAAAAAATATGGATGCTCATGTTATAGA
>VSPO01000033.1 GCA_009775375.1 Muribaculaceae bacterium
ATTTCTGCAGGTCTCGTGGGCGCGGAGATGTGTATCAGCGACAGCGCTGGTTGCGCTATCTATGATTAAGCAGCCGGAATTGATTGTGCTCGATGAGCCTCTTCATGGACTGGACTCATTGTCAAAACAACGTGTAAAAACAATAGTGGAATCAATAGTATCCCGAAATAAATCATCCCTTATTTTCGTGACCCACTATTTGGAAGAGATTCCGTCAAGCGTGACCCATTCTAAAGTGCTGAAAAAAATTGCTTCCCCCGCATGAAAACGGGAGAAGCAATTTTGGGAATTACGTCTATTTCCTTGCAGAATCAAGTATGACTGATTATTTATAGTTGAAGAATATGCAGGCCTCGCCCACTCCCCCGTCAAAGCTCTTTATCAGAGTGCCGTCATTCTTAAAATAGGCGACACTGCCGGGAAGAGAATATATTTCGAGTCCTCCTCCTTCAGGATAACTCGATATGACAATGTTGCCCGTCAGAGGATCCACCTCCATATTGCTGGGAGATTTTATTCCTTCAAAATTCATCTTTGTGAAAGTTGCCGAAGGAATATCGTATCTAGAAAACTCAGGTGTCCCTCCGTAAGGATAGTTCATCAGATATAGAGTGTTGCCTTTTATCGAGGCTTTAGTCGCATCCGCCACCTTCACGTAGCTATTGTCTGCCTTTATCTCATAGATACTTTCAGCGATGTCATTATAATTGCCTCGGCACAGCAGATACAGCCTATCTCCATTCGACAAGAACATTGCAGGATTCAGAGGGACATCGAATCTTTCCACCTCTTTGAAGGGCTCGACCGAGACAGCGGATGCAGTGGTGCCAAAATCAGGATAGTTCGCGCCGTCGGAATTGGGGACATAGATCATATTGCCCTTAAGCGCGATTGTCTCCGGATTTGGGCCGACCTTCACAGAAGCGTCAATCGTCATGCTCAGCGTATCGAGACGTGCGACATAGCCATCATACATAGATATGTAGACCTTTCCTTTAGTCGCCACCATCGATCTGGGCTTCTGTCCATCTTTCGAATCCTCAAGACGTAATTGCTTGATGCTCTCGCAAGTCTTGCGATCGATAATCTCAATGGTGTTTGACTGCGACATCCCTATATAGAGCTTGCTCCCATATGCGATGCCACATTGCGGCGTTCCGCCAAGACTTCTTTTATTGACGGTCTTGAAAACGTTTCTCGCATAAGACTGATCCGCATAATCAATGATATTGAGGCTTCCCTCAATATTGTTTCCCTCATTTCCCTGATTGAGGACAAACACATCTTTCTGCATTCCGGCAAATTCGTCTTCCGGCGAATCTGGTGTGTCATCATTGCCGCACGATGACATGGCAAGGCTTAATGAAGCGATTGCCAAAGCAATGTAAATTTTCTTCATGATTAAATATTTTATTTAGGTGTTATATTTCAAAATCCACTGTCAATTTCCATGAACGACCGGGCATGGGATAACGAGCGATAATCTCATATTGCCTGTCAAGAATGTTAAGTATGTCAAGACGGGCACTCATGGAATAAGCGCCAAATGAAATCTTCTTTGATATAGCCAGCCCGAAGTCCATATATCCGGGAATGCGTGTCTCCGGGTGGTTGTAGTTTGTGGTGTATCTTGAGCTGCAACCCGTAGCGTGTGCCGTCACATAGACCCATGGATTGAGCCATGATATAGAAGCTGAGCCGGAATTGAGCGGGGTATATGCCACTTGCTTCATCCAGTCTCTATCATCGGGGGATGTTCTGACTTGCGCACGCTGATAAGAATACGAACAATCCAACAGAATTGAATTTCTCCTCTCAATGTTGAATGTTGCCGACAGCGTGGCGTCAAGCCCATAGACATTCACCTTCCCAAGATTATTGACCGTCCAAAGAAACATATTGAATGGCACGGCGACAATCTTATTTTTAACCTTATTGAAATATCCGTCGACGGAAGCCGTGAAATCGCTGACAACCGCAAGCGAAGGAGCCTGATAAGTAAATCCCAGATTGAATAAATCCGTCGTTTCCGGATTTAAGTTAACACTGCCGTAATTGTCGTAGTATGCCTCACTAAAAGTCGGAAGCCTGAATATATTCTTATAAGAGGTTCTTACAAACAAGCTGACATCTTCGATTGGCCTTAACGACATGCTAACCATCGGAGAAAACTTTTGTTCGTCCTTTCCGGCGACTCCATCCTTTGCATCATTCAGATATATCGAATACAGTGCACGGGCCATCACAGTCATCCGCCAAACATTAATTTTTGCAGAAAGCGTCTGAAGTATCGAATGTCTGTATGGTCTGATGGCTGTTTTTGTATTCGACGACAAATTCGCTAAAGCCCAGTCGGCGGAATAATCCAAAGAAATATCGGGAAGCGGAGTATACAAAAGACACCCTGACGCATATGCTTCTCTTTGGATATAATAATTATCGAGCTTGCCGTTGGGATACTCCCCCCCGAAATCGGTATATCTTGAAGTGGCCCAATTGAATTTGCCAAGAGCGAGCAAAGACAATACCGATGACATATTCCCCTTGAATTGCAACTGTCCGAAAAAGTTTTTCTCACGAAGATGTTCGTTGCTTTTGTTGACGTAGTAGATCACGGGGCCCGGAAGATACCGCGCGTTGTCGTAATAATACAACTTTCCGCTAAGAGTCTTCCCGACTTCAATCTTCCACGACCCATTAAGTTCGGCATGCCACGAATTCATTTTCGAGTTTTCCCGTTTTTCTCTCGTGACATAGTCGCCGTTTACTAAGGTGAATGGATAATTATTTTTTGCATGTATGAATTCAGCATTTCCTGAAAAGAAAAATCCTTTTCCAAATCCCTTCGAAAACCTCACAAAAGGATTATAGAGCCCAAACGAACCAAAGCGCATCTGCGCCTTAAGGTGAGGTTGGAAATCTGATGCGCCATTCCCATCAAAAGATGATATATATAAGGAAGACGCAGAGGCCGCGGCCCGGGCAGGCATAAAAATGTCGTCGTTATCTCCGGAATACAACGATATGGCTCTTAGATTGTCGAGGGAATATCTCGACAAGTCGATTTGACCTGACTGACAATCGCTGAGCGAAACGCCATCATAGACCACTGCCGTATGTTGCGAACCAAGCCCCCGGATAGAGACGGTCTTCATTCCTCCGGCTCCTCCATAATCCCTGATATTCACTCCAGACATCCTTCTCAAAGCGTCGGAAATATCAGTTATACCTGCCACTCTTATTTTCTCAGAATCTATCTTCTGATAGGGAGTGGATGAGGTCAATGCTCTTTCGGAGGACGACGATTTCACCTCTACATCCGGCAAGGCCGTGGAAACAGTGTCGTCAGCCACAAAGTTCCCCGTTTTCTGAGAATAGCAATCGTTCGCCACGCCTGAAAAAGCCGCAGCGATTATTAAATACAAATAGGATGGAGTAATTATCAATTTTCTCATTTCTCGAAGAAAAAAGGATTATATGCCTTAAGTAAGTGTTCAGATTATTCCTATACATGGATTGCCAATATGAGGGACGGGATTTCGACTTGGGATGATGGCGTGATGGGGTTCCATCATAACTGAATCACGGATCGAAATCCAGCGCTCAGATTGGATAAGACATGTATAGGAGTAATCTGAACACTTACTTGTACATTTAAGACATGCCTGGAAGGTCGGACTGTAAGGAAGACTAAATCTTCCGTCACCGTAGCGAGTCTGTCGGGGAATTTCGCCCCTGTTCCTCCATCGCCTTTTGAGCGTTGGCGATGCAAAATTACAAAAAGAAATTGAAATTTTAAAAGTTTCAATGATTGTTTATACACTCGAAATGACAATTGCATAGTGTGCCCTTATCTTAACAAACCACATTTCAATGTCCAAACTAAAAAAAACAATTTGTAGTCAGCCTCTCTTTTGTGCATTCCGTCATTCGCGCTATAGTCTGTCGGCAACAGATTATAGAAGCCCAAACTATATATTGTGCATAAGTTGCGATTCAACATCACAATGGAATTAAATCAGAAAACAAGTATTAATTTTGCATAATCGGAAATTTGTTTGTAAATTTGCAGTCCCATTAACAAAATGTATTAATAAATGAGCCTTATTATTCCACAGAGCTATACGCAGAAGCTCTTGCCGGAAACGACCGAACTGGCAATAAAGAAGATTAAACATAGTTTTCAAAAGAAACTTGCTCAAGCCCTCTGTCTTCGCAGGGTGACGGCCCCTTTATTCGTGCTATCCGGCACAGGCTTCAACGACGATCTAAACGGCGTGGAACGAGCAGTGACATTCCCTGTAAAATCGCTCGGAGACAGGAAAGCGGAAGTGGTCCATTCTCTTGCAAAATGGAAAAGAGCGAAATTGGGAGCGTATAAGATAGATCCAGGGTATGGCATATATACTGACATGAACGCTATCCGGGCTGACGAGGAGCTCGACAACCTTCATTCTCTATATGTCGACCAATGGGATTGGGAGAAGACAATCCACGAAGAAGACCGCAACTTGGAATACCTTAAGGATACAGTCAAAAAGATTTATAAAGCCATTAAGGAAACAGAACGAAAGGTTTACGAAACTTTTCCCCACATCACGCCCAGACTTCCGGAGGAGATAACGTTTATCCACAGTGAAGACCTGCTTAAAGAATATCCGGGCATGACCTCTTCCGAAAGAGAATCTGCAGCCGCCAAGAAATACGGGGCTATTTTCATTATAGGAATAGGCGCCCCATTGAGCAACGGTGAGCCCCACGATGGAAGAGCACCGGACTACGACGACTGGATCTCAGAAAACGAAGAGGGATATTCAGGACTTAACGGAGACATAATTGTCTGGGACTCCATATTGGAGCGTTCTTTTGAAATTTCTTCCATGGGAATCCGGGTCAGTCCAGAATCATTAAGAAGGCAGCTTGAAATCAGGGGATGCACTGAAAGAGGGAATCTGGCATTCCATAAAAAGCTACTCGATGGCAAACTGCCTAACTCTATAGGAGGAGGAATCGGACAGAGCAGATTATGTATGTTTCTCCTTCAAAAAGCACATATCGGAGAGGTGCAGGCATCAATCTGGCCCGAAGACCAGATTGAAAAATGCAACAATGCAGGGATTTATCTTATGTAAACCTGCGAAAAAAGCTGAAATTAAGAGATAATTTTTGCATCTTCATTTTTTTTACATACCTTTGCCGGATATATTGTTTCTCGGTCAGCCATCGGCTCCTCTTGTCAGGCAGCATTCATAAGCCGGCCTTGCATTCACTACAGGTAAGAATTTAATTATGGTGAACCAACTCAGAAGTTACGCCAGCACGTTCGGACGTCGCATGGCGGGTGCACGTGCCTTATGGCGTGCCAACGGAATGAAGGAAGAGCAAATGGGGAAACCCATTATCGCTATTGTCAATTCATTCACCCAATTTGTACCCGGACATTCACATCTACATGAAATAGGACAAATCGTAAAGAAAGAAATTGAGAATCAGGGATGTTTCGCAGCTGAATTCAACACAATAGCAATCGACGACGGAATAGCTATGGGACACGACGGAATGTTGTATTCCCTCCCATCCCGAGATCTCATAGCCGATTCTGTTGAATACATGGTCAACGCCCATAAAGCCGACGCCATGATTTGCATCAGCAACTGCGACAAAATCACTCCGGGAATGCTTATGGCCGCCATGAGATTGAATATCCCGACTGTATTCGTTTCTGGAGGGCCAATGGAGGCAGGGAATTCCAACGGACGCAAACTTGACCTCATCGACATTATGATAGATTCTGCCGACAAGACCGTGCCGGATTCAGAAATAGAGGTGCTTGAACATGAGGGCTGCCCTACATGCGGGTCTTGTTCCGGAATGTTTACGGCAAACTCCATGAATTCGCTTAATGAGGCAATAGGGCTTGCTCTTCCGGGAAACGGCACTGTGCTTTCCACCCATTCCAATCGTATAGCCTTGTTTAAGAAGGCTGCCGCATTAATAGTGGAGAACACATATAAATATTATCGAGACGGCGACAATTCTGTGCTGCCCCGATCCATAGCAACCAGAGACGCAATGCTCAACGCAATGACCCTTGACATAGCTATGGGAGGAAGCACGAATACAGTGCTTCATCTTTTGGCAATAGCCAACGAAGCAGGAGTGGATTTCAAAATGGATGATATCGACATGCTGTCGAGAGAATCACCGGTGTTGTGCAAGGTTGCGCCTAACACAAAAAAATACCACATTGAAGATGTGAACAGGGCCGGAGGCATTCTTTCCATTATGAAGCAACTTGCCGACAAGAGCCTTGTAAACACATCCGTAAAACGTGTCGACGGAATGACTCTTGGCGAAGCCATAGAAAAATACGCCATTGAGGGTAAAGAATACTGCTCGGATGCTGACAATCTTTGGCACTCAGCTCCAGGACATAAGCACACAACCGTCATGGGAAGTCAAGAATGCAGATTCGACTCGCTCGATTGCGACCGTGAAAATGGATGCATCAGGGATTTCGACCATGCCTATGTCAAAGACGGAGGCCTTGCCGTATTGAAAGGCAACATCGCCAAAGACGGGTGTGTGGTGAAAACGGCAGGAGTAGATGAAAGCATCTTCAAATTCTCTGGCCCGGCCAAAGTTTTCCATAGTCAGGAAGAGGCTGTAGACGGAATCCTGAAAGACCAAGTGAAAAGCGGGGATGTGGTAGTCATCACGTATGAAGGGCCCAAGGGAGGGCCGGGTATGCAGGAGATGCTTTACCCGACCAGCTATATCAAGAGCAAACATCTTGGAAAAGAATGTGCCCTTATCACTGATGGACGCTTTTCAGGGGGCACATCCGGATTATCTATAGGACATATTTCTCCGGAGGCAGCAGCCGGAGGAGAAATTGCATTGGTCAGAGACGGCGACATAATAGAGATCGATATTCCTGCCCGAACAATCAATGTCTGCCTTTCTGAAAGCGAACTCGCTTCGCGTAGAAAGGAAGAGGAGGCATTGGGAAAGGAAGCTTTCAGTCCTCGTGGCCGCGACCGTATTGTGAGCAAGGCCTTGAAGGCATATGCGTCTCTTGTTCAGAGTGCCGATAAGGGGGGCGTAAGAGGTGATATATAACTATTTGAACGAACCTACAATTTCATACAATCCATATGAGCGACAAACTGAAAGGTTGTGAAATATTGATGCGGGCATTGATGGACCAGGGAGTCGATTTGGTGTTCGGCTATCCCGGAGGCCAGATTATGCCTGTCTATGATAGCCTTTATGACCACTCCGACCATATACGCCATTATCTTGCCCGCCATGAGCAAGGAGCCATTCATGCGGCCGAGGGATATGCGAGAGCAAGCGGGAAGACCGGAGTGGTCATAGCCACGTCTGGCCCCGGGGCTATGAACCTGATTACCGGACTTAACGATGCCCTGATGGACAGCACGCCCATTGTGGCGATAACCGGCCAAGTGCCATCCTCTCTGCTCGGGAAGGATGCATTCCAGGAATCAGACGTAGTCAGCGTGACTCTTCCCATCACTAAATGGTCGATTCAAGTACGCACAGCAGATGAGATTGCCCCTGCTATTGCAAAGGCATTTTATATTGCCAATTCGGGTCGTCCCGGCCCTGTGGTGCTCGACATTTCAAAGGATGCCCAAATAGGACTGTCAGAATATGTCCCTACCCGTTGCAATTTTATCCGCAGCTATGATCCGGACCCCGCAATAAGTGAAGATAAACTGCGTGAAGCCGCTGAAATCATTAACTCAGCCAAACGCCCCATGATTCTCGCCGGACACGGTGTCACTATCGCTCGAGCGGAAAATGAACTCTCTGAATTGGCAGAGAAAGCAGAGATCCCTGTGGCATGCACCATGCTTGGACTTTCCGCACTCCCTTCTTCCCACCCTCTGAATAAGGGATTGCTTGGAATGCATGGAAATCTCGGACCGAACATCAATACGAACAAAGCCGACGTAATCATCGCCATAGGGATGAGATTTGACGACCGGGTCACTGGAGACACAAAGAAATACGCGCCTGAGGCAAAAATAATCCACATCGATATCGATGCAAGTGAATTCGACAAGACCGTCAGAAGTCATGTCCACATCCATGCAAACGCAAAATCGGCATTATCCCGTCTGATACCTCTTATAGCGGCAACGTCTCATAAGGAATGGCTTGGATCTTTCCTACGCCATGAAAAAGTCGAGAATGAAAGAGTGAAGAATCAGGAATTGCATCCGACCAATGACGATGGGAAAATGCATATGGGAGAAGTGGTGGATCGAGTGAGTGAAGCTTTCGGCAATGATGCAATTCTCGTGACAGACGTCGGACAAAACCAGATGTTCTCTGTTCGTTATTTCAAATTCTCGTCCCCACGCAGTTGCATCTCTTCAGGAGGTCTCGGCACCATGGGATTCGGACTGCCAGCCGCAATAGGGGCTAAGATTGCCGTACCTCAGAGAGAGGTGGTGCTTTTTGCTGGCGACGGCGGACTCCAAATGACGATAGAGGAGCTCGGAATGATAATGGAATATAATGTAGGAGTGAAAATCATCCTTCTGAATAATAATTTCCTCGGGAACGTACGCCAATGGCAGGAACTCTTTTTCAATAGCCGCTATAGCGCCACGCCTATGATCAACCCCGACTTCGTGGTCCTTGCCAGGGCTTATGGCATAGCGGGAGAAGACGTCGCCCACCGCGACAATCTCCCGGAGGCTATCGAAAGGATGAAAAACCACCGTGGAGCTTATATTCTAAACGTGAATATTGAAGAGATGGGCATGATATTCCCGATGACTCCAGGAGGGCATGGTGTGGATGAAATCCTCCTTAACTCCACAGAATACTACAAACCCGTATAAACTCACTTCATAAAATGGAAAACCAACTATACACCATATCGGTTTTTACAGAGAACCAAGTGAGTCTGCTCCATCAGATCTCAATGATATTCAGCCGGAGGTGTCTCAACATAGAAAGCCTGTCGGTCAGTGCATGCTCGATTCCGGGTGTGCATAAGTTCACGATCACCTGTAAAAGCACACGTCCTATGATGGAGCATGTGGTCAAACAGATTGAGAAGCGTATCGAAGTAATAAAGGCTTTTTTACACACTGATGATGAAATCGTTTTTCAGGAAGTGGCCCTGTTCAAGGTGCCGACATCGAGTGTGCTCGAAAGTGGAAAGATTGAAGACATTATCAGGCAAAACGGAGCCAGGGTACTCGAAATTCAGCCTGAATACACTATCTTTGAAAAGACCGGCCACACAAGCGAGATAAAGCTACTCTTCGACAAGCTCAAGCCGCTTGGCCTGCGCCAATTCGTAAGATCGGGGAGAGTGGCTGTCACAAAGGCCACTCAAGAGCTTGTCGATGAGTATCTCGAACGTCAAGAAAAGCGCAAGGCATCCATAGACAACAAAGAATAAAAATTCACAATTTCATACTACTGTAATTATGGCAAAACTCAAATTCGGTGACATCGAAGAAACTGTCATCACACGCGAAGAATTTCCCTTGGGAAAAGCACGCGAAATTCTCAAAGATGAAACAATAGCCGTTATCGGTTATGGCGTACAAGGCCCGGGGCAAAGTCTCAATCTTAGGGACAATGGTTTCAACGTAATCGTGGGTCAGCGTAAAGGCAAGACCTATGACAAAGCAGTAGCCGACGGCTGGGTGCCGGGAGAAACTCTCTTTTCTATTGAGGAAGCCTGTGAGAAAGGCTCCATCATCATGTGCCTTCTCTCCGATGCTGCCGTTCTTTCCGTATGGCCGACAATCAAAGACAAGCTGACCCCCGGCAAAGCCCTCTATTTCTCTCATGGTTTTGCAATCGCATGGCCCGACCGCACGGGAGTAGTGCCTCCGAAAGACGTAGACGTAATCCTTGTCGCACCCAAAGGCTCGGGCACTTCCTTAAGGACTATGTTCCTTGAAGGGCGTGGCCTAAATTCAAGCTATGCCATCGAGCAGGATTACACCGGCCATGCACTCGAACGCACACTAGCCCTTGCAATCGGAATCGGGTCAGGCTATATCTTCGAAACTACATTCAAGCGTGAAGCATATAGCGACCTGACCGGCGAACGTGGTTCACTCATGGGGGCAATCCAGGGTCTTCTGCTTGCCCAATATGAAGTGCTTCGTGAGAACGGCCATACTCCCTCGGAAGCATTCAATGAGACAGTGGAGGAACTCACTCAATCCCTGATGCCTCTGTTCGCAGCAAAAGGAATGGATTGGATGTATGCCAACTGCTCCACTACCGCACAGCGCGGTGCACTCGATTGGATGACTCCTTTCCACGATGCCATCAAGCCGGTGGTAGAAAAGCTATATGCAAGCGTAGCTTGCGGACAGGAAGCACAGAATTCCATCGACTCCAATTCAAAGCCGGATTATCGCGAAGGACTTGAGAAAGAACTCAAGGCACTGCGTGAAAGCGAGATGTGGCGTGCAGGAGCGGTAGTCAGGAATCTCCGTCCCGAAAACAATTGATATTTTTTTCTATTTGACTAAGCTGAAAGGCAGGAGATGGCGTGATGCCATTTCCTGCCTAATCATTTATTCCGGATTGGATTTATTCCGTTTCCTTTGTTTTACCTCGTAGGATTGCAATGCTCTCCCCTTCTATGGGCAAAATTGCCATGTCCCTTCTTATGGCGTTTCCCATGATGAAAATTTTTGTTCTTCAGGTTTGAATTTCCTCCCTCAAGATAATTATTCTCAAGGAAAGCAGTGTATTGCTCGGGGGTCAGGACAGTCTTGATATCGGCAAGTATCTTTTTTCTTCCCTCTATTCTTTTTGCCCTGAAATCATTCTTGAGTTGCTTGCGCTGCTCTGAATTCAGTTTCTTGCCGTTTTGATAATCCTTCTTAGAGGATACGCCTGCCTGAGCGTTTGCCTTGAAAAGCTCATCTATCTTTTTCTTCTGAACGTCCGTCAGGCCAAGGCCTTCAAGTTGGTTTCTGAGATTGCATTGCCTTTTATTGTAAGCCCTATTGCGGGGAACACCACAATAATTTGGGTTGTCGCAATTTTGTGGGCCGGGACAGGCAGCGCATTCATTCGCATTGCAATTTGCCTGGTTGCAATTTTGGGGATTGGCACAGGCCTGTCCGGGATTGCAATTCTCGATGTTGTTAACATTGCAGCATGAATCCTGCACCGACTTGTCGCTTCCGGCTTGAGCCATCATTGAAAGGGAGGATACTGCGATTGCGATTGCTAAAAATATTTTCTTCATTTCTTATAGTTTGGTTTTTATCTTACTTATCGTTTCTGCTTCATTTTTTATTCTGTCTTATTGACCAAGACATAGCAATCAAGTTTAAGGGCAACTCTCCTATTTATAAATCGTTAACCAAACTGTGAAATATAATGAAATCCATCCTGACCAAAAAGCAGGATGGATTTCATCATATTGTCGTTGAAAATTCTGAGCGCGATCCTCTTGAATGGGAAATGACCGACCTATGATTCATCAATAAGCCTCAAGACTTTTTTGCGGGATCGCAAGTCAATCCAATACCAAGCTTATTGAATATCTTATGGTCCACCTCTCCCAGCATCACAGTTGAATGCATCTGGCAGCCATTCAAGTCAGACAGTTTCTCAAGTGCCAGACGGCATTTCGGATTATGGGTGCTCAAGACCGACAGAGCTACGAGGACTTCATCTGAATGCAAACGTGGATTATGACCTTTGAGATAAGTCAGCTTAGTATGCTGTATAGGCTCTATCATCTCCTGGGGAATCAATTTCTCATCATGCGGGATTCCGGCAAGATATTTTATGGCATTGAGAATTATCGCAGAACTCGGACCAAGGAGTTCGGTGGTTCCGGCTGTGATTATTGTCCCGTCGGCCAATTCAAGCGCAGAACATGGCTTCTGCTCTCTCTGGGCCCGTTCTCTTCCCGCATTTATACATTTTCTATAAGAAAGATTGATTCCTGCCTGTTTGAAAAGAAGAGAAATTTTGTTGACCTCCGCATCATTGCCCTCGCCCTTTGCCATCTTGTTAAGAGCAGTGAAATAGCGTCTGATGATTTCATTCTTCGAGGCTTCTCCACAAACATTGTCGTCGTTTATGCAGAATCCAACCATGTTCACCCCCATGTCGGTTGGTGATTTATAAGGATTCTTGCCATAAATACCCTCAAAAAGAGTATTAAGCACCGGAAAAATTTCAATATCTCTGTTGTAATTTATAGCTGTCTTTCCATATGCCTCAAGATGGAAAGGATCAATCATATTGACATCATTGAGATCCGCCGTGGCGGCTTCATATGCAATATTCACGGGATGCTTCAAAGGAAGACTCCAGACAGGGAATGTCTCAAACTTTGCATATCCTGCCTCCACTCCCCTTTTCTGCTCATTGTAAAGCTGACTGAGGCAGACCGCCATTTTGCCACTTCCCGGACCGGGAGCCGTCACTATCACAAGCGGGCGCGACGTGGCAATGTAATCATTGTGGCCGAATCCTTCATCTGAGGCAATCAAGTCGACATTGGTCGGATAGCCTTCGATTATATAGTGATAATAGACGGTTATTCCCATTCGTTCGAGCCGCTTTCTGAAGCTGTCGGCACTTATCTGTCCATTATAATGAGTGACGCATACTGAGCCGACCATAAAGCCACGTTCCATAAACTCATGCCGAAGACGCAAAACATCCTCATCATACGTGATACCAAGATCGTTGCGCACTTTATTGCGCTCGATATCCTGCGCACTGATCACGATTACGATTTCAGTCTGGTCTTTCAGTTGCTGAAACATCCGAAGCTTGCTGTCGGGCTGGAATCCCGGCAGCACGCGGCTTGCATGATGGTCATCGAATAATTTCCCTCCAAGCTCAAGATAGAGCTTATTACCGAACTGGGCTATGCGTTCCCTGATGTGTTCGGATTGTATCTTAAGATACTTGTCGTTGTCAAATCCGTATGTCATAACGGACTGCAAAATTACGAAATTTCCGCCATCCTGCAAGTCAAAACCGGGATTCTTTTCAAAAAGAATCCCGGTTTTGACTTGCAAACGCTTGAAATCTTTTTTATTATAGGCTCTTAATAAATGAAACTATGTCTTGAAGCACTTCAGGGGAAATCGTCTCTTTTATCTCCCCATACTCAGCTATTTCTCCAGTGGAAGCATGCTGCATAAGATGATTCAAGCCGGGGTATGATTTGACTTCGGCAGAACCGACGTATTCTTTAATCGTCGCAAGATTTGAGTCAGCATCCACTTGAGTGTCCAAAGTCCCGTTTATAGCCAATACCGGCTTTTTTATTCCGGCAAGCCAATCTCGTGGATTGAGTCTCAACAACGAGCCAAACCACTCGTTGCCTGCATTAAGATTTGCCTTCACTGATGCCACAACATGCTGGGGAACGCCAAGATCGTTCTCCCGAATATAGGCATCCACATCAAATGGGATTCCATTATTCCCGGTTATAATGGAATCGAAACATGCTGAGATTAACTGTAAAGACTCCTCCTTTTCAATATCATCGATACCAAGCCGGCCAAGCGACCTCTCGTTTTGCTTCATAATACATTCCTTGCCGCTGACAGCCATCCCTGCAAGGCTTACGACGAAATCAGGAAGATTCTCCGACGCAAGTTTCAAAGCAATGGTTCCACCTTCGGAATGCCCGATGATTCCTTTATTCCCGAATTGGGGGAAAGTTCCGACAAACTCCAAGGCACTCTCAGCGTCATCCTTGAATGTATCAAACACAGACGAGGAGAAGTCTCCTTTCGATTCAAACATGCCTCTGTCGTCATATCTTAACGAAGCAATGCCATTTCTTGCAAGATAGTCGGCTATCACCGCAAACGGTCTGTGCTCGAAAATTTCCTCATCCCTATTCTGAGGACCGCTGCCGCTGACCATCACCACCACAGGCATCTTCCTGGAGTCGGCTGTCGTTGGAATCACGAGTGTCCCCGCAAGAAGGGTGCCATCCTTGGCAATAAAAGTTGTGTCAATGGAAGTATAAGGGAATGGGGCACGTGGAGTCTGAGGACGCCTTTCGCTTAAATCCGTGTCCGGCTTCAGCGTCAATGGGAACGTAAAACCTCTTTGAGAGAATTCGCCCGTGATTTTATCATCTGTAATTATCCCGGAAAACGATGCCCCGATCTGTTTTATCAACAATGACAGGCTGTCGCCATTGCAATATGCCACCTCTACAGGAATCCCGTTCGCTCCCTGCATCGGCACATCCATGGTGCACTTAGAGATTTCATTCCCCTCGCTTTTAAAATTGAAAATCAGGTCAAGCTTAGTCTGTCCAAGCTCAAGCTTCCCGCGCCATTTCCCTTCGACAGCACCACCATCAATGACTGCGGCAATCGCCATCGATAGCAACAGGCTTCTCAATAATTTAGTCTTTGCCATATCGTGAAATATTTTTTATTCTGAATAGATGAGTGATTCTCGGAAGACATAACCGGCTCTTTCCTTGTCAAACGGAAATATCCTTACGTTGACATATCTGATATTCCCGCACCAATCCATAAGTCTCTCTCCCTCAAAATAGACAAGGGAATAAGAAGCCTTATTCCCCTCACTGTCTGTTTTGATAAGCGTCCTGACAAGATACCTGACTTTCTCATGCATGTCTGCCATCATTTTTGCTTCCGTATTTCTGCACGTTCCGATGCCTCAAGTTCCTTTTTCAATGCCTCCCCGGGTCTATTCCTGATTTCGCCCGTGGCAATGTTGATTCTGACGATGGAGTCTTCTGGCTCTCTCAATGCATTTTTTATAGAATCTTCTTGCTCCTTTGTCTTAATAACCCTAGGGGAAGCCACGCCATATTTCTTCTGGTTCCTGTATTTTTTATATTCAAGGCTGTCGAAAGAAATCCTTCTGAGAGTTATGCTGTCGGCAAACAATGGCATGATGCCCGATTCCTTTACTCTAAGAGTGCCGTATATTCTCTTGACGGTTTTGGATGTGTCGGTCTGAAGCTTCAGACCGACGTTTTTACCCTGCCCTGTCATGGAACTTACGGCTTCAGCCGAGCCATCGGAATAATCCACACCCAACACTCCGGAAAGGCTCGTAGCCTTGTTGAGGTGCATTGTCCATTCAAGCATATCGCCCGTCTGCAACGCAGGATTATCAATGCTGACTATCCAGCCTTCAGTGTCACCGAGATTTGAAACAAGCGCATTTTTAGGATAAGGCCACAAAATATCTGCCTGATCAATTTCCTCTACCACGTCGAGTTTCAAAAGGCTCTTCTTGCGTTTCCTTAATTCCTCGTCGACCTTGGCAAACAAATCAGAATACTCATCAAGATTTCTGCCATACCAAGCAAGTGTAGAGTCGAGTTCCTGCTGGGTCACACCATGCTTTTCAAGCACGGATTTTGCCAACTTCTGTCTCTCTTCCGCCAATTGCGGCCCATTATGGCTGACATCGGAATATGCCTCTGCCAGCTGCATATCGGCCATAAGGCTTACCATCTCCTTTTCAGAAATAGCACCCTCCGGCCTGGAACTGCAACCGGACATGCCCGGGAGCAATGCCAATGACAATAGGCATACTTTACCGCAGGAGAAAACTCTTTTAATTTTACGCATTTATTTCAGCTTTGATTGTTCGGCTTTCTTTCCGGCATTGTTTTCCGATATGAAATGGAATGCATTGGAGGCATCATTGGAATAGATGAAAATCAGCATTCCCACTCCTATACATATGGCGGAATCCGCAATGTTGAATATGAACTGGAAAAACTCAAAATAATCACCTCCTATAAAAGGGATCCAATCCGGCCAATAGAATGAAAACAACGGGAAATACAACATATCGACCACTCTACCCTCAAACCATCCGGCATATCCACCACCTTCAGGAAAAGCCACGGCAATACCGGGCGGCATGGGGTCATTGAAAAGCTTGCCATAGAACACGCAATCAAATATATTGCCTGCCGCTCCTGCTATTATCAAGGCCATGGCCACAAAAAATCCATTTCGAAGATTCCCGGCCATCCTTATTTTAGCCACAAACCATATGAACAGGCCGACAGCAAAAATACGCCCGAGAGTCAGCACCATCTTGTTCCAAAGTTCAAGGCCAAAAGCCATTCCATTATTCTCTATGAATTTCAGCTCCCACCAGCTCGTGATGCTCAAAGATTCCCCAAGATAAAAATTGGTCTTGACCCAAATCTTAAAGATTTGGTCGGCGATAACCACAATCAAGCTTATGGCCACCACCAACCAGATTCTTTTGGTCACGACATCCTTTGAGGATGTCGCGACCGCTTTGATATCTTCCGTCGTCAAGTCTTTCACTTTCTGGTCACTTTTGCAAACGCCTTAATTCCCTCGATCTCAAGGTCGGTGGCTCCGTCTCCTGAAAGACCGTCAACAAGCGATATTGAATTCGCGAGAACCTGCCCGGCGATATACTGGCCGAATTCTTCAACAGCTTCCCTTATCTCCGCAACGTCTGAAAGCTCCACGATCACCTTATCCGTGATGTCGAAGTCATTCCCCTTACGGATGTTTTGGATACGATTGATGAGCTCCCTCGCCATTCCCTCGTTCTTAAGTTCAGGAGTAATGGTGATGTCAAGAGCCACGGTTATGTTCCCGTCGTTTGCGACAAGCCATCCGGGTACGTCTTCCGGTATCACCTCAACATCGTCAAGAGTCACGACAGGCTCTCCCGGAAGTTCGGGGAATCTTAATTCTCCCTCCTTTTCAAGTTGGGCGATACGCTTTTGGTCAAGTTCAGTGATAGCTTTGCCAAGCTGTTTCATGATTTTGCCATATTTCGGGCCAAGCTTTTTGAAATCAGCCTTGACTTTCTTGACAAGTCCGCTTTCCTCGTTGTCTACAATCTTCAGGTCCTTTATGTTGACCTCAGATTTTATAAGACTATCGAGAGCTTCCACCGCATGACGCTGTTGGGCATCCACCACAGGAATCAACAACGTCTGGAGTGGCTGTCTCACCTTCAAGTTCACCTTACGGCGCAACGCCAGGACATTAGAAGTGATTTCCTGAGCCAGTCTCATTCTTTCCTCCAGATCCGCATCAATCAACGCCGGGTCGGAGACAGGGAATGTTGCCGTATGTACTGACGCATACCCCTCCTTTTCCTTTGAGGGCTCCACAAGATCGGCATAAAGCCTGTCGGAATAGAAAGGAGCAAATGGAGCCATCAGCAAAGCGACGGTTTTCAAGCACGTATAAAGCGTCTGATAAGCCGAAAGCTTATCGTCGTCCATTTCCCCGGCCCAAAAACGTTTGCGGTTAAGGCGTACATACCAGTTGCTGAGGTTGTCGTTGACAAACTCATCTATCGCACGCGCGGCCTTTGTCGGCTCATAATCATCAAGAGAATCCGTCACGTCTCTTACGAGCGAATTCAAAAGAGATAGAATCCATCTGTCGATTTCCGGACGCTTATCCGATGCCACTTGAGATTCTGCGCCTGTAAACCCATCTACGTTGGCATACAGGGCAAAGAATTTATATGTATTGTAGAGAGTGGCAAAGAGCTTCCGGCTTACTTCCTCCACCCCTTTTTCGTCGTATTTGAGATTGTCCCATGGAGAGGAGTTGGAAATCATATACCATCTGACAGGGTCGCTGCCAAACCTTTCGATGTTATTGAACGGGTCAATGGCATTCCCAAGACGTTTAGACATCTTGTTGCCATTCTTGTCGAGCACAAGACCATTTGAAATCACCGCCTTATATGCCACAGAGTCAAAGACCATCGTGGCAATGGCATGAAGCGTGAAGAACCATCCTCTCGTCTGGTCGACTCCCTCGGCAATGAAATCTGCCGGATAGACCTCTCTACTGTCGAGCAAATCCTTATTCTCAAATGGATAATGAATCTGTGCATATGGCATTGCTCCGGAATCAAACCAAACGTCGATGAGGTCGAGTTCCCTCTTCATTGGCTTGCCTGTGGAGGAGACAAGCATTATCTCGTCTACATAGGGTCGGTGGAGGTCGATTTTGTCATAGTTAGCCTTTGAATAGTCGCCCGGAATGAATCCCTTATCCTTTAAAGGATTGGAAGCCATTACGCCTGCCTCGACAGCCTTTTCTATTTCATTGTATAGTTCCTCATAGCTGCCTATGCAGATTTCCTCTTTTCCATCCTCAGAGCGCCAGATAGGAAGTGGCGTGCCCCAATAACGGCTTCTCGAAAGATTCCAGTCCTGAAGATTTTCAAGCCATTTTCCGAAGCGTCCGCTTCCGGTCGAGGCCGGCTTCCATTTGATGGTCTCATTGAGCTGCATCAATCGCTCTCTTGCAGCTGTCGAACGTATGAACCAGCTGTCAAGCGGATAATACAAGACAGGCTTGTCCGTACGCCAACAGTGGGGATAATTATGGACGTGCTTCTCTATCCTGAAAGCCTCTCCTGCTTTCTTCATTTCCATGCTGAGCTCAATGTTGAGGTCTTCAGCCTGTGAAGCTGCCTTCTCGTCATATTTCCCGTCATGATTGAATTGCGGATCATAGGCATTCTTGACGTATTTTCCCTCATAATGGGAATATACGTCAGTGTTAACGCACTTATCCACGAATTCCGGGGCAAGCTCATCCATCTCATAGTATTTTCCCGAGAAATCCACCATGGGCCTTGTCTCTCCCCTCTTATTAATCATAAACAAAGGAGGGATGCCGGCGGCTTTAGCCACCTTCGCATCATCGGCGCCAAAAGTCGGGGCTATATGCACGATTCCGGTGCCATCCTCAGTCGTGACGTAATCGCCGGGAATCACCCTGAATGCTTCTTCAGAAATCTCGACGAAACGATCGCTGCCACAAGAGAATACATTCTCAGGATGAGCCGAGGCAAACTTCTTGACATAATCAGCGCTGGTGTCATCAAGCTTCTCCGCCGGTTTCACCCACTTCATGAGCTGAGAATACTTCATTCCCACGAGTTCCGAGCCTTTCCATTTCCCGACTATCTCATAGGGCAAAATCTTATCGCCCGGAGCATAGTCTTCAAGACTCTTGCCGGCTCCATCCTTCTTGAAGTAGGCATTTACGAGCACTTCCGCCATGACCACGGTAAGCTTCTCCGCAGTATATGGGTTATAGGTCCTTATAGCAACATAATCGAAGTTGGGGCCGACACATAGCGCCGTATTTGAAGGCAAGGTCCAGGGAGTCGTTGTCCAGGCCATGAAGCACGGATTGCCCCAGCCCTCCATCTCCTGCTTTGGATTGATGATTCGGAACAGAGCCGTAGCCGTCGTGTCCTTCACGTCGCGATAACATCCTGGTTGGTTAAGCTCATGAGAGCTGAGGCCGGTGCCTGCTGCCGGAGAATATGGCTGGATTGTATAGCCCTTGAACAGATATCCTTTGTCGTATAATTGGCGAAGCAGCCACCATACGCTTTCCATATATTTGTTATCGTAAGTGATGTATGGATTTTCAAGATCCACCCAATAACCCATCTTATGGGTAAGATCTGTCCATTCCTTTGTATATTTCATCACTTCCCTACGACATGCTGCATTATAATCATCCACGGATATTTTCTTCCCGATATCCTCTTTGGTGATGCCGAGGCTTTTTTCCACGCCAAGCTCAACGGGCAATCCATGGGTGTCCCATCCTGCCTTGCGTTTCACGTGAAAACCCCTCATTGTCTTATATCGGCAGACAATATCCTTAATCGTGCGGGCCATCACATGATGAATGCCCGGCATACCGTTGGCGGATGGGGGGCCTTCGAAAAAGACGAATGTGGGGCATCCCTCACGCTCTTTCATCGAAGCCTCAAAAAGAGAATGCTCATCCCACGTGCGGAGCATCTCTTTATTGATGTCCGAAAGATTAAGCTGCTTGCTGTATTCTTTGAATTTTTTGCTCATTGCAGAAATTATGTTATTGGGAAGTATTATTTGAATTTTGCTCCTTTACAACCTTTGGTGCCTCCTTTGACACCGCCTCCCATAGCGAAGATATTGGCATCATAGGTGAAGGTCTTGCGGTCGGTCTCACGTTTACGCTTCAATGCCAAGGCCACGAGTTTGTCCATCAGCTGCATGAATGAGATTCCGCTTTCCTCCCAAAGATAGAACGAGAGGCTTCCCGGAATCGTGTTGATTTCATTGACGTATATACTGTTGTCTTTCTTGTCAACCATAACGTCTACTCGGCTGACGCCATGACACGACAGAACCCTGAATGTTTCTCCGGACATGTGTCTTATCGCCTCGCTCATCTCCTCAGGGATATCGGCGGGAATCTTCTTTTCGCTGGCCTGCATGCCGGCTTTGGCTCCGCCTCCATATTTTTCCTCGTAGGAAAGGAAATCCCCTTTGGAAATCGGCTCTTCACATACGCTGCTCTGATGGTCGTCGGCATCCCCGAGCACTGAGCAATTGATTTCCATCATATGCTCAATCATATGCTCCACTATTATACGCTGAGAGAATTTTTCAGCCTCATCAATCTTGGTTATCAGACTTTTTCTGTCGGAAGCTTTCCCTATGCCGACACTCGATCCGAGATTGGCAGGTTTCACTATCACCGGGTATCCAAGTTTATTCTCGATCTTGTCAAGTAGCTCTTCTTGCTTAGCCGACCATTCCTTGTCGGTGAACCACACATAGTCGACGACAGGAATATCCTCCGAACGAAGAATCATCTTCATCGTGATTTTATCCATGCCGTTTGCGCTCGACAACGTGTCGCACCCTGCAAAAGGTATGCCAATGGTCTCAAGAAGGCCTTCAAACATGCCATCTTCTCCATGTGAGCCATGAAGAATGGGGATTGCCACATGCAATTCCTCATAGACGGGGTCTTTTTTCGAAAACAATCCCCCTTTTGTATTAGCTCGATAAAGCTTGAAATCGCCATATTCCGGACGCATATATACTTCCTCGCTTCTCTCCGTGAGGCTTTTCATGTCCTTATAATTACGGATATCAAGAGTCAACGGTCCTGTAAACCAGCGACCCTGCTTGGAAATATAGATCGGGATAATGTTATATTTCGCTTGGTCAAAAGCGTTTATTGCCTGCAAGGCTGAAATGACCGAAATCTCGTGTTCCACCGACCTTCCGCCGAAAAACACACCTACATTAGTCTTCATATACTATTGGAAAACCATTAATTATTGCTGTTTTAGTTTCGATTCCACAGCTTCTTGCCATCCAGGAATCATACAACAGCTTTTCAGACTGCAAAATTAGCCAAACGTATTGGAAAATACAAATTTTGCGCCTTTATACTTCGCTTTCTCGCTCCCTTATTTGACTTTCGCATATATTCAGGGCACGTCACTATAAAATCCATAGTGGCGTGCCCTTATATCATTTTCCTCGAATCTTCATCTCTTCGATGGCCAAGGGAAGTTGGCGGGATTCAAAGTCAGATTCACTTTTTTCTCCCCCAACCTTACGCTGACATATTGGGTCAGTTTCTCACGGTCGGTGGATGTCAGTCCTTGAGGAGCATTGACGAATACGATGTTCACGGTGTCGGCAGTTTCCCCGGAATCCGCTTTTGTCGATACGGCCACCATTCTCGAAATAGCGATATCCTTAATATTGGGGAACAAGACTTTCACTTCCGGAGCAATGCTCACACTTTCGTCGGAATAGGAATTATGCTCTCTTATCACGTTTTGCAATGAATCTATCTTTGATTGTCGGGCGGATATATCAGACTGCAACGCAGAATAAAAATGCCCGAAATCCTTGTCTTTGTCCGCTTTCCTCTCCGACATCGAAAATCCCTGCTTTATATTCAGCACCGTTCCCCCAAGGCCTACGCTGTCAAGCTTGTTGAGCATAGCCAACTGCAATGAATCCTTCGGCAAGGCTGCCCCGATCAGGGTCACGTCTATATATTTCTTCCCATTCTGTATATACTCCTTATGATTCAGCACCTGCGTATTCGGAAAGACCATCTCCTTTTCCACAAATGCCGTAGCCTCATTGATGAAAAGGCTTTTTCGAATCATGCCATACGTCAGATAACAGCTTACGCCTATCGTTATGAAGACAATGGAGTAGACAATGGCCTGTACTCTTTTATTTTTAGCCGTGTCCTGCACCACTATTTTCTTATAATGCATCAGTTTCACTCCAATCCACGTCGCAAAGAGAATAAAGATGGTGTTGGTGAAAAAGAGATACAATGCTCCCATGAAATAATGCAGCTGCCAAGTGGCAAGGCCATAACCGGCCGTACAAAGAGGGGGCATAAGGGAAGTGGCAATAGCTACGCCGGGCATCACTTGCCCCTTATTCTTGCAGGCGATGCTTAGGATTCCGGCCGCTCCGCCGAAAAGAGCTACGAAAACGTCATAGATAGAAGGAGAGGTTCTTGCAAGCAATTGGCTCGACCCCTCATATTGCGGAGAGATAAGGAAATAGATGGCCGATGCAACCACTGAACCTAACATTGCCATGAATATGTTTTTCAATCCCCTCCTCAGCAATGTATAGTCGGCTATGCCAATTGCCAACCCCATGCCGATTATCGGGCCCATCAAGGGAGAAATAAGCATGGCTCCGATTATGACCGGCACGCTATCCGTATTAAGCCCGAGCGAGGCTATGAATATCGCAAATATCAATACGAGGAGCTGGCTCCCCTTGAAGCTTATCCCCGACCGTATGCTGAGCTCCGCCTCGTTTTGGGGGATAAGGTCTTCGGCGACATTAAAGTAGGCTATTATATCCTTGCCAAATCTCTGTAGGTTCTCCTTTATAGTGGAATTGTTGTCTGTCATAAATATCAGTCGTTTATAGTATGCTTGAATTTGGAAGTCAATTAGTGTGTTTGAATTTGGCCACACTATTGATTTTACGTCCTCTTTCCATATTTTTAACAATTAAGCCACAATCTTGTTAAGGACGAACTCCTAAATTGTATCATTTTTGTTTGGAGCTCCCTCTTCCTCATACAAGCGCTCAAAGAATCAACTCAAAATCCTCCACCCCGAGCCATTCTCCAAATTTCCATCCTACTTCCGTAAAACCGGACACCTTCTTGAATCCTAATTTCTTGTGAAGCGATACGCTGCTTGAATTACCCTCTGTGATACACGCTATCAAAACGTGGACACCCTTCTTCTTGCATTCTGAAATCAAATGAGCCATCAATGCCGACCCTATTCCATGTCCTACATAATCAGGATGAAGATATATTGTGGTTTCATACGTCTTCTTGTAAGCCTCCTTCTCCTTCCATGGATGTGCATAGCAATATCCGGCCACTCCGTCATCATTTTCAGCGACAAAATACAAGCCTTCTTTTGACAGTTGCGATATTCTAAAGCACATCTCCTCTTCCGACACGCCGGTTGTCTCGAATGTGATTGTCGTATTGGTTATGTAATAATTGTAGATGGATGCTATGCGCCGGGCATCCTTGCGTTCAACTTCCCTTAATGTCATGATAAATAATTTTTGAGGAGCAAATTTACAAATTATTTGAGAGAATTTGATTAACTTTGCATTAACAATTCAACAACCATATGGCTGAAATTAATCTAAAAGGCCTGGGAGTGGCCCTTGTGACTCCATTTAAAAAAGACAAATCAGTAGATTTTGAGGCTCTTCAGAGGATGGTGGAATATGTCCTTGAAGGTCAAGCCGACTATATCGTTGTCCTGGGAACGACAGGAGAAACCCCTGCGCTGTTCCCCGAAGAGAAAGACAAAATCAAGAAGACAATAATTCAAACCAATGCCGGCAAGGTGCCCCTTATTCTTGGCGTTGGAGGCAACAACACCCAGGCCGTCGTGAATGAGCTTAAGGAGGGAGACTTCAGCGGATTTGACGCTATTCTTTCCGTTGTGCCTTTCTACAACAAACCGTCGCAGGAGGGTCTGTTCCGTCATTACGAAGCTATTGCAAAGGCATCTCCACTCCCGGTGATTCTTTATAATGTGCCCGGACGTACAGGTGTCAACATGGCGGCCGCCACCACCCTTTCGCTTGCAAGGGAATTCGACAATATCATCGGCATTAAAGAAGCTTCAGGAAATTTCCTCCAAATTGAAGAAATAATCAAAAACAAACCTGAATCTTTCGACGTCATTTCAGGCGACGACAGTATCACATACCCCCTGATGACGCTTGGAGCAGTAGGCGTTATTTCCGTCATAGGCAATGCTTTCCCCATGGAATTCGGTCGTATGGTGCGTCTTTGTCTTGAAGGCAATTTCCAAGAGGCAATGCCAATCCATTTCAGATTCAACGAACTGTTTAATCTGCTCTTCGTAGATGGTAATCCCGCAGGAGTAAAATGCACTCTCAATCAACTCGGGCTTATTGAAAACGAGCTCCGTCTTCCTCTCGTGCCTACGAGAATGAGCACGAACGAAAAAATCCACAATCTTTTGAAGCAACTCTACACCCCCTCTCCTAATGAGAAAGGGATTTCAGAAGATTTCAAATCCTCTCTCTGAAAAAAGGATTTATAAGGGGGCGTCAGGCATGAGGACAATCAGGCTGTCGACGCATGGCAGAAGCAGACACTCTCTAAAACATTTGCAATTATTCGATGATAGACAAGGCAACAGTCCAGAAAATAAAAGACACTGCCGACATCGTTGAAGTGGTCAGCGACTATGTGCATCTCGTGCGCAGAGGGGCTAATTATATGGGATTATGTCCGTTTCACAACGAACGTACTCCCTCTTTTTCCGTCAATAAGGCAAGAAACTATTGTTATTGCTTCTCTTGCCATAAAGGAGGGTCGCCTGTCAATTTCATAATGGAGAAGGAGGGCATATCATATCATGACGCCCTCCTTCAACTCGCAAAAAAATATGGCATAAAGGTTGAGGAGAAAGAACTGACCAACGAACAACGCGAGATGCAGAGCCGAAGGGAAGGGATGTTCCTTGCCAACGAATGGGCCATGCAATATTTTGAGCATAATCTTACGGAGACTTCCGACGGACGCGACATAGGATTGTCGTATCTTTTCAGCCGTGGGGTCACGGAAGAAGCCATCCGGCAGTTCCATCTCGGATATGCCATAGACCGAGGCACGGACTTCACGGAAGCCGCACGAAAGAAGGGCTTCAGCATGGAAACTCTCAAAACATTGGGGCTTGTCGGCACGAGTCAGAATGGATATGACTACGACCGGTTTCGCGGAAGAGTCATTTTCCCTATTCTTAACTCCTCAGGAAAAGTTGTGGCTTTCGGAGGACGCGACCTTAAAGGGGGACTCGCCAAATATATCAATTCGCCGGAATCGGAACTTTATAAAAAGAGCAATGAGCTTTACGGGATGTACCAGGCACGCTCTGCCATCGTAAGGGAAGACAAATGTTTTCTCGTGGAAGGGTATCTCGACGTAATCGGAATGTGGCAGTCAGGAATGAAGAATGCTGTCGCGTCGTCGGGCACTGCCCTGACCGACGGACAAATTGCCCTAATCCATCGCTTCACTAAAAACGTCACCCTTATTTATGATGGCGATGCTGCCGGAATAAAGGCTTCTCTGCGAGGAATCGATATGCTGCTTTCTCATCAGCTTGACGTAAAAGTGCTTCTCTTGCCGGATGGCGACGATCCCGATTCTTTCGCAAGGAAACATACGCCGGAGGAATTCAGGAATTACGTGGCTCAACATGAAGCCGACATAATCCGATTCAAGACCAAGGTGCTGATGAACGAGGCGGAAAACGACCCTATGCGTAGGATTGAAGCTATCCGAAGCGTGGTGCAATCCCTGGCATGTATACCCGACAAGGTGAAACGCGACGTCTACATTCAGGAATGTAGCCGAATTCTCGATGTGAGCGAAGAGTCGATAGGGTCAGCCACTGCAAAGGCAAGGGAGACAATCGTACAACAGTTGAGAAAACAACGCCACCTCAGGGAGCTGAATAAAGACCTTGAATCTGAAAGAATTGAACCGCAAAGGCCAATACCTGTTGACGAACCATTCCGTTCGAATCCTCAGGGATCTCCCTTAGAGAAAAAGATCGACAACATTTCTTCAGCCTCGGGTAATGGCGGAGATCGCAGAAATGAAAGCAAACTCCGTCCGCTCGAATGGAAGGTGCTGGAATACTGCATTAAATATGGTTTTATCGATTTTTGTGATGGAGTCGATGAGCAAGGGAATAAGACAAATCTAAATGTCATTGAGTTTGTCAACGACGAGCTTATGGCTGATGGAATCGAATTCTCAATCGACGAATATGCCTATGTCTTCAAAATGCTGAAATCAATGGTCGGAGATTTCAAGACAAAGCTTGAGGAATTTAGAGAATCCCTTTCAGAGGGAAAAGACAAAATAAGAAATGACGGCATCAATGAAATTGCCGGAAAACAACTTTCAATCAACGAAATCACCAAAGAGGAAAACAAACTGGAGGAAAAAATCGCATTATGGGAAACGGAAAGATTGTTTGAATTCTCCAGGACCTATCCGACACGCGAACTTGCAAGCCACGAAAACGATATAGTCAGGAAAATAACGACTGAAGCCATTCAAGAACGCCATCAGCTCAGCAACATCTATTCTCGCGACCATCAGACCGAAAGAGAGGAAGACAAGCTGTATTCTTTAATTCCCACTGCCCTGACTGTCTGGAAAAACGGCATTCTGGATATTCGGCTCAACGATCTCTTCTCAGAATTCCGTAAGATTGCAGGCAAAGGCATGGCAGAAGAGGAATTAAAATTACAATCCGATATTGCGGAATTGATAAGGCTTAGAAGCCAAGTGGCTAAAAATATTGGCGACCGTATAATCGACCCCGGTGTCGCATCTATGAAAAGAAGACCCGGAAAGCCATAGCAGATATTAACAGGCATCCGCCGACCGATAGCTCTCAATCAATTCATCCACGCTATCAAAAAAATCCTGTTCGGGAATATCGTAAGGCAACCAATTTATCTTAAAGCCACGCCGTTCCATTCCCCGGAACCACGTCATCTGACGCTTGGCAAATTGATGAATCGCCATCTCAAGCTTGCTCACCATATCTTCATATGAAAGCTCGCCTATTACGTAAAGCGTCAGATACTTGTATTCAAGTCCATAGTATATCAGGTCATCCGGATTTATGCCGGAGGCAATAAGACTCCTTATTTCATCCACCATTCCTTCGTCCAGTCTTTTGCGAAGCCTGTATGTTATCCTTTGACGTCGCTGTTCCCGAGGGATATCCATCCCGATTATTAATGAGTTAAGCGGCGTTGCTGTCCGTCGGTCTGCTTTTAATGCCTCTGATGGATTTTTCCGATAATACTCTTCGATTTCTATTGCCCTTATGGCTCTTTTCTCCGTATCGACATCAGTCGTATTGTGTAATGTCTTATACGACTTCAAAATCTCTGTCAGCTCATCAAGAGTTTTTCCCTGAAGTTGATTGCGGAGTGGCTCATTTACCTCAACATCAGGCAAGACCACGCCGCTTAACACTGTCTCTACATACATGCCCGAACCGCCACAAAAGACGGGCAATATCCCTCTCTCTTTAAGCTCAGGATATACCTTATGGAAATCTCTTACGAACCGATGCAGATTATATCTCTCGCCCGCCTTGCATACGTCAATAAGATGATATGACACGTCGCCATATTCTTCAAGATCTTTTCCCGTCCCAAGATCCATCCGGCGATATACTTGACGGGAATCTCCACTAATAATTTCCGAATGCAGATGTTTTGCAAGGGCCACCGCACGTCCTGTCTTTCCGCTGGCCGTTGGTCCTACTATAGTAATCAGGTCTATCCCCATGAGTTACTCTTCTTTTTTTTGTCGGCAAGCTTTCGCCACCATCTTTTGAGTCCGTAGAAAGGAGTGTCTGAATTAAACATTGAAATCCTTATCCATTTGTCATCTTGAAAATCGAGGTTGGATTTCCTGACATCTAAAAGATTGAAACTCGGATTATACAACTTGATTTTGGATTTCCTGTAGCCTCGCTCATCAAATGTCTTCTCTGTCAGAATAATTGTGGCAAGTCTTGAAGTATCGGCAACTGAAATATCTGCCAACCGACCCGGATTGTTGGAATAAAGATATTTTATCTTTTCATAGTCCATCCATTCGCCGTCGGTATTCATTTCCTTGTAATCCTCCGGGGTCCCGTCAAGAAAATAGAAATAACGCAGAATGCTATGGTTTGACATTTCAGAGGTCTTTCTTCCAAAGAAAAATCTCAGCTCGCCTTCATGCCCTGTCATTTGCCGGATTATCCTCTTAATCTCCGAGATTGCCAATCCGCTCATCGAACGCTTTGTAAAAAACGGAGTATCGATGACCTCTTTGTATGGTGTCTTCGGGTCAATTGCATGGGCATCCACATAAATATGGTTCTGACAAATGACGTAAAACCTGAGATAGGTCTTCGCTGTCATGTCTTGCAACTCTTCGGGGGTGATTATCTCATTGTTTTCCTTAAGATCGAGATATAGATTGTAGTATCTTGATATGAAATACAATTCATCAATGACGAAGCCAATAACAGTCATCCAAGTAAACATGTACCAGTCACGGGCATTAAACCCAATCCTTATATAAAAAATAAGGTAATATACCCAGACAAGCACAGACAATGCCCCAAACATTTTCAGAAGATTCTTAATCTGGAAATGCGCCTCATGGTTCAATATCGCTCCCATCGCCCCTCTCTCTATAGAGTTGCCGTTAAGAGTCTTGCATTCTATGCAAATCTTAAGCTTTCTTTGACGAAGAACGAAAATAAGAAAAGTCAGGAAACATACTGGATTCATTATCAAGGAAGGGATGAAAGGACCTGTGAAGAACACAAATTCTTCAGGAATCACTTTCCATCCCCACGCATAAAACACGTTGATTAGAATCGTCACAAAAGCATACGACACCAATGAATAAAGCATAGCCATTGGCACAATCATGCAGGAGCTCTCGCGTTTTACCCTGCTTTGGTCTATAAATGTATACAGGAATGCAGCGCATACAAGAGCCACAACTGGAGAAAGGAAATATGGCAATAGCTTGCTGAAGGTCATCATGGCAATGACCGTAACCATACCATAGGTAAGGTTCTTCCAAAGTTTATATAGCTGGATGCTGTTTATTTTTCCAAGATTCTCCATTGTTGTCAGGTCATTTTTTTACAGGTGGAAATCTAATCCCTTGTCAAATGGATAAAGACTTATACCTATATAACAATAGTTCGTTAAAAATCTGAATTAGAAATTTATGCTGTAAAACATATCCATATTATTGATTTCCAACAAAA
>VSPO01000034.1 GCA_009775375.1 Muribaculaceae bacterium
AGCAGTGAGTCAAGGCGAATATTATTGCGGCAAAATTCAATCATGGATTTCAATGCTTCCGAGGTCAATCCTTTGCCCCAGTACGGAAAACCTATCCAATATCCGACCTCGCGCTCACCCGGCAATGTGGTATTATGTTCTTCGCCTTCAGGGACAAGCCCTATGCAGCCTATCGGCTCACCTGTCTCTTTCAGCACCATGGCATAGGTATGTTCATTAGGCATGAAGAAATCATGGATGACCTGCCGGCTCATTTCCACCGAGGTGTGTCTGGGCCACAGAGCCATTTCGCTTACTTTTGAATCTGAGGCATATTTATAGAGAGACTCGGCATCTGCCTCCTGCCAATAGCGAAAGGAAAGACGATTGGTGTCTGAAGGCCAGATTTTTGACTGTTTCGCCAAAGCGAGTACCTTTATGACAAACTCGGTTTTCGCATCGGTATAAGCATCGCGATTGTTCCGATATTCCGGCAACAGTGACAACTTGAGTTTTTCGTATTCCTTTGCTGTGTCAAGATGGTTCAAAAGATAATCCCGGAAAAGGATTTCCTCATTGTCACCAATCCTATGAACGTGGACATGGAACACCTTGTCGGTATATCCGGCAGGTGTATATCCTTTGTTAAAGCTAATACAGGTTTCTGATTCCGACATACAGATATAGCCATTGCGTTCAAATATGTCTGTTATACTCTGCCATTCAATGTCAGGAGAAATCTCTACAAGAATATCCACTACCGGTTTGGCCTGAATGTCAGGAATTGCCGTGCTGCCGATGTGGCTGATGATTGGGTGATATTTGACGAGAAGTGATGACAGCGACCGCATTTCTTCCCCTGCCCAAACTGACCATTGGGGATTATGCGGAGACAGGACTATCGGAAACAATTCCCATAGTTCCTCCAGTGTCATATCCTGAAGCCGCTTATCTTGCATTACTCTCATTATTATCCAAATCTTTCCATCTCGATACAATTCCACGTTTCGCCAAGACATTCGTAGCTCTCGGTTTCCGGTCTTGATGCACGATGAAATCCTGCTGACTCATAACAGTGTATTGCAGAAGTATTGTTTTCAAATACACCAAGTGACACTTTTTTTGCTCCAAGTTGCTTAAAGGCATAATCAACCGCCATATTGACAAGAGATTTTCCCAATCCTCTGCCTCGCTTTGAATCATCAACAATGACGAATCCCATACGCAGTTCCGTCGGGTCATCGGCAGGGATACGCAACGTTATATATCCTACTACCTCTTCTTCATCAACCATAGTCAGAGCTATAGAACGGTGCCCGTCAATGTACTGCTGATGAAAAGAGTTCATATCATCGGGAGTGACGGGATAACGCTCATATCTGTCAGCACACCATTGGCGCATAAGGTATTCGCTTTTAGGCCAAGTAGTGATTACATTGGCCTCCGTTGGCTGATATGGTCTGAGAGTAAGACTCATGGCTTATAGTTGCGTTTGATTTCATCTATTGACTTGCCACCGATACCGAAGTTCTCGTCAGGAAGTTCCTTGATGGTGACGGTGAAGAACTGCTCCGGGATATGGGTTATCTCGGAGGCTGTTGCAGTTAGTCGCTCAATCAACTGCTTCTTTTGTTCAGCGGTCAGTCTGCCGCTCTCTATTGATATGTAAGGCATCAGTTATTTCTTCTTTGATTTTGGGAAAGGGAGGTCATTCCATAGAGTCGCTATAATTCTAAGAGCCTTGCGGTTATCCGCAAAGTCAAGGATATAGGCTTCCTTTGCACCATTATAAGGGCTGCCACACTCGGCATCGGCCATCATGTCGGCGATACAGGTAAGTTTCTTGATGTATGCCATATTGTCGCAAGCCGTGATTACGCACTTCTCATTGACATATATGACATACTCGCCCATCATCTTGCGACTGCGCACCTCGCCTAATGGAGACAGCACCTTACAGATAGATTCAATAAATTCAGATGTGCATGTCATAATTTTGATTTACAGATAATTACGAACCATTAAGTATGTGTGATAAATTAATTAATGCATTGCCTCATAAACTCTGAGGCGAACTTCCGAACCCGGCTTCCGTTACAATGGAACCCCATTGCGCCATCAGCCGGCTTAAAAATTTCATCCACATACTTCATAATTCAATACGTTAATTAATTTCTCACACATACTTACAAGATTAACTTCAATGACTCATCAGCAAACATTATCGGGGAAAATTCCACAATCTGATAATCGGCAATGCCGTTGATATGGAACGGATCTTCGACGATGATAGCGTTAACTGCATCTCGGCTCTTGGCGCAGTGGCCAATCATCTGCTCCATCGTCAGATCCTGCGTAAACTTGCCGTCCTTATAGCAATAAATGCAATAATCCTCATTTGGTGTGCCATCGGCATTTGTGCCGTGGTTATGATTATTGAGCGGCATACCGCAGCTCTGACAGAATTTCTGATATCATTTCTTTTGTGCTCCACAGTCCGTTGGAGCGGTTTATAAATGCAGAAGGGCAGACTGTCTGTGCCATATCTTATTTCTTTCTGCATCAGCATTGCCTTTCTTGGCGGCAAGTTTGAAATATTAGTTGAGGGCCTC
Source organism: Muribaculaceae bacterium (assembly GCA_009775375.1). Lineage (GTDB taxonomy): Bacteria > Bacteroidota > Bacteroidia > Bacteroidales > Muribaculaceae > Lepagella. The sequence continues at coordinate 2,592 of VSPO01000034.1, forward strand.
GAGGCAGCGTTTCACCTCCTCATCGGTAGTATGAAGCTTTTCTTTGCAATATTTGAGCAATTCGAGGGCACGTGAGGTGTAGCCGGCAAGGCTGTCGATGTCGCAATTGTCAGCCTGCATCTTAGCCACTATCGCTTCAAGTTCGGCTACGGCCTTGCCGTAGGTCATTTCTTTATCCATCTTTTGAGTTTTATTTTAGAAGCGTGTTTGATCTCCACACGCATAAATTATTATTTTTGTCGGCGATATACGTTGAGACCTGACAGAGACAAAAGAATTCTTTATTTTACGACTGAAATAATCTTGCCTTTATCAAGCTGGGTCTCTATCGTCTGCCCTGGTTTCAAGTTGGATGCGTCGGAGACAGCCTTACCGTCGACCCTGGTTATGGAATAGCCACGGCGCAACGTATTGGATGGACTTAACACCCCAACCATATCCGAAAGGTTGCTCAGTCTGACAGTCTCCTTCTTTACGGCAGCATCCGCAGCCATTGATATTTTCTCTTTCAATGCATCGAGGTTTCTTGATGCCTGAGAGGATCTTGTCTCAGCAAGCGTAGCTACGAAACGCGACAGGTTGTCAAGACGGACCGACTCATGAGACAGCCTCGACTGCACGAGAACAGGGATTCTCGTCATCTCCCGTTCGAGCAATGCCCTGGCAGAGGACAACCGCGCCTCCAAAAGAGCCGGGAGCATTGCCTCGCAGTTGGAAATCCGCCGCTGCTCGCCTTGAATGCGGTCGATGCTGTAGCGCGCAATCCAATCCACCATACCCGCTACCCTGTCGGAGGCCGCCCGTAGGGTATCGATGAAAAATGACGCCACGGCAGTCGGGGTCTTCATTCGCGTGTGGGCTATCTCATCAAGCACCGTGCGGTCGCGCTCATGGCCAATGCCGACAACCACCGGAAGCGGGAACAGGGCCACTGCGCGGGCGAGTGCATAATCGTCGAAGCCATTGAGATCGGTCGTGGCTCCTCCTCCCCTGACGATTGCGACACAATCCCAAAGGTCGATTGTCTGCTCGATAAACTCCAGGGCAGCCATGACGGATCCTGCCGTCCTCTCCCCCTGCATCACGGCATGAAAAAGATGGGGGTAGAACACGAAACCATCGGCATTCCCGCCAAGCTGGTTGATGAAATCGCCATAGCCGGCCGCTCCTTCGGCTGATATGACCGCTATCCTTTGAGGAGCGACGGGCATCTTCAGCGTCTTGTTTCTTTCGAGAATGCCTTCGCGATGCAGACGTTCGAGGATTTCCCTTCGGAGACGCTCCATGTCGCCGAGAGTGTACGACGGGTCGATGTCATTGACCGTAAACGACAATCCATAGAGGGTATGATGGGTGGCAGCTCCATAGAGCATCACCTTCATCCCGGTCATCACGTCGCGACCCGTAGCGGAATAAAACTTCTGGCGGATATACTGAAACCGCGACTGCCATATCGTGGCCCGCAGCTTTGCCACGGTCTGCCCCGAAGCACTCTTTTCAATCAGCTCCATATAGCAATGGCCGCCATTGACGCGGACATCGCTCAACTCCGCCACGACCCAGGCCCCCTGAAGAGAGGGCGACATCCTGACGGCATTCCCTATCGCAGTGGTGAACTGCAAGAGAGTCATGGCCTGCGGAGCGGCCTGAAAAAGGTCTTGTGGATATGCCGGGCTCACTGCTCCTCCTTCGTTTCCCCTATTTCCAGCAAAGCACCGGTGGCGGCGTCAAAGCGGGCATAGGAAGGCTTCTTCTTGTCGGAAAACAACGACGGATTCAATCCGAACACCACTCCGAATTGTGCCACCTCATATTCCTTCTCAAAAAGATTCTTCCCCTTTAAGGAGAGGGAAATCTCGGCAGCACCGGGCACACAGTAAGCCACGCCGTCCTTAGGCATTTTTTTCGCCTCCCCCTTGGAATCGGAGGGAAGTTCGCCTCGGTTTGTCACCTCTACATTAACATAGACCGGCTCACCTGAATAGTCATCGGCATCCACGAATCCGGCGAAGTCGCTCATGCGGAAAAGGATGGTGCGTCCATCCTCCTCGGGGAGGAACGTAAAGTGGCGAACCACGGTCTCTTTCGTCACGTTACCGATGAAGGCCGCAGAGACAGCGGCTTCCTGATGGCGCAGGGAATTGAGCATAAGCTCAAGCTGCTTTCCGTCGGTGGGCATCGTCTCGGCGGTGCCTCTCGTAAGCGAGATTTTGGCGTCGCGTATCTCCATAAGGCTTTCGGCAAGCATCTGCGCCTGTTTGGCCTTCGACTGCGATGCTATGAAATCCTCATCCACATATTGGAGATACTCCCTGTCGGCCAATATCTCCCCCTCGATGGGTGCTTCTTCGCCTTCGGCCTCGGAAGCGGGTTCCTCCGGCTCGGTATTGATCGACAGAAGCATTCCGTCTTCCGCCACGCCGATATATCCCAACGCTCCCGGCTTAAACTGCATGAGGTATCTTGAGTCGGGGTTAGACACTCCATATGGCCTCAATTCCACCGACTTAATCGTCCAAACCTCGGCATTCTCCTTCACGACCTGATCCGTACCCATGAATTTTTTTGCATACTGATAGTAGGGACCGGCCTCACGGACCTCCCTAATGGCCGTCACTTTCACGTCGAAGGCAGTTTTGGGGAGGGAGTAAATCAAGCCGTATTCATTGTGCTTGTCGGCGGTCAGTATTTTAGTCTGCTGGGCCTCCGTAGGGAGGGCAAGCGCCGAAAGCATCAGTATTCCGGCAATTTTTCTTATGATGTGATTCATATGTCTCTTTATCTTTTATGGCAAGCCGTCTGGATCAGCTGCCTTAATTTATTTATTCGTGAGGTCAGACTCTTTCACGGTTGATAATAGCCTTGATGGCCTTTCCGCAATAGTCGGCGATGTCGCCGGCCATGAGTCCGTATTCCCCATTCTCGGCAGCCGCCATATCTCCGGCCACTCCATGGACGAATACCCCGATAGTGGCGGCATGCTCCGGACGGTATCCCTGGGCGAGGAAAGCGGCTATCACGCCTGTCAGCACGTCGCCTGCTCCGGCCGTGGCCATGCCCGGATTTCCTGTGGAATTGAAATAGACTCTTCCGGTGGGGCGCACCGTGGCTGTATAATGGCCTTTGAGCACGATAATTATGTTGTAGTACTTAGCCATGTCGATAGCCTTTTTCAGGCGTTCTTCGGAGTTTGGATGCTCGCCGAAGAGGCGGTCGAATTCCCCTATGTGGGGGGTTATGACTGTATGAGCCGGTAGAATTTCGAGCAGGGAAGGACGCTTGGCAATGCAATTCAGGGCGTCGGCATCGAGCACGAGCGGCGACTTGCAATTCTTAAGGAGGCTTTCAAGAGCATCAATCGTGCGGTCTTGAGTGCCGATGCCCGGGCCGATCGCCACAGCCTGGTGGCTATGATGGATTGTCATGTCGGAAATGCAATTTTCGTTTCTGTCGGGCTCGAACATAGCCTCGGGCACAGCCGTCTGGAGCACCGGCATCCCGACTTTCGCACTGTGGACTGTCACGAGTCCGGCCCCCGACCTGAGACAGGAACGTGCAGACATTACAGCGGCCCCCATCATGCCGATGCTTCCGGCCATCATCAAGACCGAACCGTAGTTGCGTTTTCCCGAGAATTTAGGTCGTGGCTTAAGAAGGGGCCTCACGCTTCCCGCTTCCACGAGCATGAAATCCGTGGAGAGTTCTTTCATTTTTTCGGCATCGAGGTCGATGTCGAGCAGTTTCCACTCTCCGATAATGTCGGCATTTTCAGCGAAGAAGAATGAGAGCCGGGGAGTCTGGAAAGTCAGAGTGAGGTCGGCATGAATCATGTCGCGATGGCTCACGTTCTCGTTCCATTCTCCGAAGAGTCCGGAAGGGAGGTCGATCGACACTACGTAAGCCCCGGAATCATTGATATATCTGGCGAGCATGACGAAACCTCCCTGCAAGGGCTGGCGAAGTCCGGAACCAAAGAGGCCGTCGACCACGACATCATTCTCCCCGAGATATGGAGGGGAGAAATCGCGTTTCACCTCTGTGAAGTCGATTCCGTCCATAGTGATAAGCTTCTTGCGTTCCTCGTCGCAGTCATGGCTGAGCTTGCCGAAGACATTGAAAAGGAACACCTCTACCTTTCTGTAGCCCTGCTCGAAAAGGATACGGGCAACGGCAAGTGCGTCGCCGCCATTGTTGCCCGGTCCTGCCACGACCACGATTCGTTGGCCTGGAAGGAACCTGGATATAATCTCACAACTGACTGCCCCCGCAGCCCTCTCCATAAGGTCGATGGAATTAAGGTTTTGGGCTTCGCAGGTAGCGTTGTCTATTTCTCGTATAACGTTTGATGCAAATATCTTCATAGCGCGTCTGCTTCGGGCATAATGGGATTCCTAAGTGGGAAAATAAGGAACCGACGACCCGTAATCAAATGCAAAATTAGCCAACTCCCCCGAAATCTGCAAATTTCCCCTCATAAGAATTGGGCAAAAGACAATAGAATGGCGGGGAAATGAAAAAAATACTAAATAAATGGGGCAGGATTTTGGTATAACAATCCTTTTTTGTATTTTTGCATCAAATTGCGCTCAGCGCATAAAAGTTTAGACACAACATGGTAGATTACAAAACCCTTGGCCTTGTAAACACAAAGGAGATGTTTGCAAAGGCAGTGCATGGCGGCTATGCCATCCCCGCATTCAATTTCAACAACATGGAGCAGCTCCAGGCCATCATCAAGGCCGCTGCCGAGACCAAATCACCGGTTATCCTTCAGGTGTCGAAAGGCGCCCGCAACTACGCCAACCCCATCCTTCTGCGCTACATGGCACAGGGAGCAGTGGAGTATGCTAAGTCCCTCGGCTGGGCGAAGCCCCAAATCGTGCTTCACCTCGACCACGGTGATTCCTTCGAGCTCTGCAAAGACTGCATCGACAATGGTTTCTCATCTGTCATGATCGACGGCAGCCATCTTCCCTATGAGGAGAACGTGGCCCTGACAAAGAAAGTCGTAGACTACGCACATCAGTATGACGTGACCGTAGAGGGAGAGCTCGGCGTGCTTGCAGGCGTTGAAGACGAAGTAAGCTCCGACCACCACACCTACACCGACCCCGAGGAGGTGATCGACTTCGTAGGCCGCACGGGCTGCGACAGCCTTGCAATCTCGATAGGCACATCTCACGGCGCTTACAAGTTCACCCCCGAGCAGTGCACCCGCGACCCCAAGACCGGTCGTCTCGTCCCCCCGCCGTTGGCATTCGACGTTCTCGAAGCCGTGGAGGCAAAACTTCCCGACTTCCCCATCGTGCTCCACGGATCATCTTCCGTTCCCCAGGAGTATGTCGACATGATCAACGAATACGGCGGCAAGCTTCCTGACGCAATCGGCATCCCCGAAGAGGAGCTCCGCAAGGCAGCCAAGATGGACGTATGCAAGATCAACATCGACTCCGACAGCCGTCTGGCCATGACAGCAGCCGTGCGCAAGGTGCTCGCCACCAAGCCCGGAGAGTTCGACCCCCGCAAATATCTCGGTCCGGCCCGCGACGAAATGGAGAAGCTTTACAAGCACAAAATCCTCAACGTTCTCGGCTCTGAAGGCAAAGCCGAGTAAGGCAAGCCCAAATCTAAAAAATCCCGCATCTTCGCGAAGATGCGGGATTTTTTTATGCTTTATCTCAAGAGAAGCCGACGATACAGAAGGCATCAATGATTGAGCAGGAACTCATATATCTTCAGTTGGGTGGCCGCCACCTTCTCCACGTCGTAGTCTCTTTCGGCTATCTTCCTCGACTCCTCGCCCATTCTCCGGCGAAGCTCAGAGTCGTCGATAAGCTTCCGCAGTGCTGATGCTATTGACTCAGGAGAGTGGGTCGGAACGAGGAAACCGTTTATCCCATCTTCCACCGTGTCGCGACATCCGATGGAATCGGTGGTCACAATCGGGCGACCGATGGCCGAAGCTTCCAACAAAGACTTGGGAACGCCCTCCCTATAGTAGCTCGGGAAGCACATTATGGCGGATTGACGCAGTATGTCGCAGACGTCGTCGCGATGGCCAAGCCATTTGATGTAGCGTCCGTCGGCCATGGCGTGCATATCCTCTTCCGACAAAGCGCTTGGATTCGTAGACAATCCTCCGCAAAGCAGGAACTCGATTTTCCCTTCATAGTCCTTACGCAGAATCTCCGCCGCCTTGACAAGGTCTTTCACTCCCTTTTCCTCAAGCATACGCCCGGTGAAGACAATCTTCAAAGGCTTAACGTCGGGCTCCGCACAATATTCAAATTCCTTTAGGTCGACTCCCGACCCCTTGATGAAAAAAAAGTGTTTCCCTCTCACGGCACCGGAATCGACAAACTCCCGTTCGTCGTCGTGGTTCTGGAAGATGACAGCGACATTCCTCTTGCTCAGGCCGAAACGCAGAATCCTCAACAAGACTTTAGAAAGAATCCCGGAGGTGTGCTCCCCGAACAACGTTCCCAATCCGCTCACGGCATAGACAACGCCTTTGGTCGTGGCAAGACGGGAAGCAATGCCGCCCCACAACATGTTTTTCAGCCCGACCTGATGGATTATCGCGTCGGGGTTGCGCCTGTAGAGGGAATAAAGAAACCTCAGGGTCTTCATCTCCTCGCGGATGTTCATCCCCGTGGGATTGACAGGCAAGGGAATCACCTTGAAACCCATCCGCTCGATTTCCTTGGCTTTTCCGGTGTCTTTCACGACGAGCGTGACATCCCACCCCTCCTCGGCGGCTTTTTCCGCGATCCGGGTTCTGTGGGAGAGAAAGAATCTATCCTCATTAATCACCAATAATAGTTTCTTCATTCACGATGTCAGATAAAAAAAGGACAACCGGCGGAACCGCTCCGCAGCTCTCCAAAAGATTTGTAAATAAGGCCGACGAATGACCGTTTGCCTCCGAGAAAGGAGCTTCTATACCGCTCAATCCGGAAGCCAACAGCATAAGTCAAACCTCAAGTTTATAGAATCCCCATCCGGAATCCCATCCAAATAAAATACGATTATTTTCGCCGTTTATTGTCTGCCGCCCTCATTCCAGACATTCAAGTCGCGAAAAAATATCGAATGATTACAAAAGTTTCTACATCTTCATTTCCCAATTAGAATAATTGAGATTGCTCCGCCGTTATGATTAAGGAGCCGTTTAAAGCTTTTAAGAAGACAAACCAACTTCAGGCATGAGCAACATCAGAAACATCATATGGAGCGGAATCTCGATTCTTGGACAATCGGGAATCACCTTCCTATCCACCGTCATTCTTGCCCGGATGCTGACCCCGGATGATTTCGGGTTGATTGGAATCGTCACGATATTCATTGCTTTCGCCCAGATTGTGGTAGACTCCGAGATGGGGGGAGCGCTTCTCAAAAAGCCGACCGTCACGAATGCTGACTATTCCACTCTCTTCTATTATAATCTCGTTGTCAGTATCCTGATATTCCTCCTTCTTTATTTCACGGCCCCGCTTATCGCCGATTTCTACTCAGAAGAAGCACTGACCGACATAATCCGGATAATCAGTCTGACCATCATCATCCATGCATTCAGAGTGACCCAACGGATAATGATATTCAGAGACTTGAACTATAAGATCTACGCTATTATCAATCTTGTCAGCGGAATAGTGTCGTTGGGAGTAGCCATATTGATCGCGATGGAAGGCTACGGCTACTGGGCATTGGTGTGGATGCAAATTGTGCTTGCCGTGATGCACGTGGTCTGTATGCAGATATACAACCGTTTCATACCGTCGCTAACCTTCTCTCGTGAATCATTTCGCTATCAGTTCTCTTTTGGCATAAGCCTTCTTGGCTCCGACACAATACGGACAATCGCCAACAATATCTCCACCAACATCATTGGCAAGATTTCCTCCATGCAATTTACGGGCTACTATACGCAGGTAGGGAGAATCACGAATTTCTGCCAAAATTCCATCACCACAATGATGGACCAGACGATATTCCCGATGATGGCGAGAATGGAGAATCCGTTAAAGGTGCTTAATGTCTACCACCGGCTACTATGGATCCTGTCGGCCGGGCTCTTATTAGTGACGGTGCTTTTCCTCGTGTTTGCCGAATTGATAATCCGGATAGTGCTCGGGGAGGAATGGATGAGCACGACAGAAATATTCAGAATCCTCGCCATATCCATCCCTCCTGCATCCATACAGATACTTTGTCGCAACGTCATAAAGACTCTTGGCGACACAAAAAAGATATTTTATCTTGAGACCGTGAAATCCGCAATCGTTATTGCCACGCTACTTGCAGCTGCATTCGCGGGCAACATCTGGGTGGTCTGGGCAATTGTAGTGTCACAAATAATTAGCTGCGTCATTTGGCTGGTCTCCACGGAGCGCCAGATCAAGAAGCACATAGCCGGCCAAACGACAAAGAAATAAGAACGAAAGAAAAATGGAATATCTCATACCTGTAGTATTAGCAGCGATTGGAGGCTATTATAACAAACGCTTCCCTACCAAAATCAAGGTAATATATATCCTTGTCATTTGGATCTATATTTTTGTCATGCTCGGTTTTAGATATAAAGTCGGTGTCGATACCCTATCTTATATGTATAGTTTCAGGCACATCAAAGATATCAGCGACTTATCATTATCCGATATAACCGAACAAAGGTATGAACCGGGATATTTATTGCTATGTTCGGTATGCAAAACTCTGTTCAGGGATTTTTGGGTATTTCAAATGTTAATGGCTGCCATAACAAATGGATGTATTTTTATTTTTTTACGAAGGTACTGCAATAACATATTCATTGGTTTACTCGTTTTCTTTGTTATGCAGTGGCTGTACTTCTCTACAGAAATCATGCGGGAAAGTGTGGCAATTGCGATCTTTCTTTTGAACTACCGCAATATTGAGAATAAACGTTGGCTAAGATATTATCTTTTTTCATTGTTATCCATTTCATTTCACTATTCTGCCATCATCATATGCGTATTCCCTTTGGTGAGATATTTGAGGTTAAACTTAATTTATATCATTGGCTGCATCGCCATATTATTCTCACTGCCTATTTTTGATTTTATGGTAGAAATATTACCATTCAAATCAATAACAATGCGTATTGATCAATATATTAGAATGCGCGAAACTTTTAACATGAATTGGATTATTGGGGAATTAATAAAATCAATAGCCCCCCCCTTGACGGCATTAATTATATATCGTGTGGCTAAATTAAAATTAAGAGAGGAACCAATGATATTGCTTCAAATAATATTTTGCATCGGCTTTTTCTCTATTCCTATAATATTCTCTCGCTTCACGAACTATACATCCATGTTTGTAACAGTCGCATTAGCCAATTTAATCAGCAACACCAGCCTTAGAAATTGGGTAAAGGCAACCGTTATTGGAATTATTTTAGTTTCTCAAACCCCATATTACATTTCCATGTATCGGACCTGGTTCCCATACGTGTCAATTTTCAATCCCAAAACCCTACCGGATAGAGAAAATAGATGGAAGAATGAATTTCTCAAAAGTTATTAGCTAATACACAAACAATCAATAATTTAATTTACGATATAATAAGAATGAAGATTCATTGTTTCCCTTAGCGATTATCAATGCGGAATTCGGCCGGGCCGGTAAAATCCTCGGTGCTGAATTTGCACCGTCAGCCATATGCTGTTCCGATTTGAAAAATTTTGTTCTTTTTTGAAAAATAAAAGTTCGTTCTGATTTGAAAAATCTTGTTCTGATTTGGCTGTTATGGGCTTTTACGGGAAGGATGGGGGGATGGAAGTGCAAAGACAGCAATGGGAGTCGTGAGTTTTATGTTATTTTGAGGAAATCTGAGAAAACGCGAAAAAGTTTTAGCAACTTTATTATTTATATGAAGGAATCTCTCAAAATTTTTCTTACTTTTGTGGTATGATTGAGCGCGGAAGCGGCAATCTAACGCTGTTAGACAATTTCTATGGGAATGAAAAGGATAGCAATTTTGATGTCGACGTTCAACGGTGAGAAATTCATCGTTGAGCAACTTGACAGCATTTTGAATCAAAAGGGCGTTGACATGAAGCTCTTGATAAGGGATGACGGATCGACTGACAAGACCTTGACTATCATTTCTGATTACATCGAAAGATACCCCGATTTGATTATTCTTATCAAGGGGAATAATATCGGATGGAGAAAGTCTTTCTTTGAGTTGGCGGAATATGCAGCCCAAAATCTTAGGGATTACGATTATTTCGCCTTTGCCGACCAAGACGACATCTGGATGCCCGACAAACTATCACGCGCCGTAGATTGCATCAAATGCCATGATTCTGGAATCGCGCTCTATTGCTCAAATTTCCATTATTATGAAAATGGCATCAACCATGGCTTGGGCCGTGATGAATCTCTGACCCCATCCGCCAAGAAATGCCTGATAAGGAATCTTGGTCTTGGATGCTCTGAAGTCATGAACAGAAACCTCCTTCTTGCTTTTACTAAAGAAAGGCCGAAGATGGAGATGGCTCACGACGAATGGGCATATTTAGTTGCAAATCTTTGTGGACATATGTTTCTTGACAAAGAATCACGTATACTTTATCGTCAGCATTCCGGCAATCAGGTAGGTATTAGAAGAAGCTTTCTCCAAATTTGGAAACGCAGATTAAGGACATTGGGCAAATCATTGAAAACACATCCCAAAGAAACTGCCGCTAAAGAAATGATCCGCATTCACGGGAATCTTATGACCCACGAAGCTATGGAGGCAGCTATAAAACTCGCAACATATCGTGGTTCAATTTCCTCAATGCTTAATTTGCTGCGAGATAAAGATTACACATTTGACCGGCGCAACAGTGATTTTTGGCTAAAATTAAAAATTTTGTTCGGCATCCTATAATCTTTCTCATCGCAATCACAAAGCATTAAAAAAAATAGAACAAAACAATCCCATAAGTATGCATACAGAAGACAAGGAGATAAGAGTGTTGGTCGTAACAAGCCAATACGTCAGAGTGGAGAACGGCAAAGTGCTTGTCTCTGCCAATACCTACGACATTCTCAAGAGATTCTTATACATTGGACCACTCTCAATCATAGGCAGAACCTACCATGGCAAAGCCGCGACCAACATAGATAAAGAGATTTCAGAAATATCGCCATTAAACGTGAGGCTCATATCAAAGTCTCATATCTTTGTCCCCAATAAATATAAACGGCTTATTGACGAAACAATACAAAACAACGACCTAATCATAGGCTACGTGCCAGACCTTAATGCAGAATATGGCGCTAATGCAGCCAAAAGATACCATAAAAAGTATCTTTCTTACGTTGTAGGATGTACATGGGACATGCTTTGGAATCATTCTCCAAAAGGGAAGGCGATAGCACCACTTGCGTATTTCTCATTAAAACGCACGCTGAAAAAATCTGATTATGCTCTCTATGTATCACAAAAGTTCTTACAGAAGAGATATCCTACAAATGGCCTGCAGATTGGCATCGGAGACGTGAGAATCACGGATCACGGCGATTATATTCTTAAAAACCGTCTCAATAAAATTTCAAAGACCAACCTGTCGGAACGTATCACATTATGCACTATCGGCGCAGTATACGTAAGATATAAAGGTCAGCAATACGTGATTGAAGCGTTGGGGAAACTAAAACAAATGGGAGACACCAGATTCCATTATTATCTCATAGGAGGTGGAAGCCAAGACTATCTTCTCAGTGTTGCAAAAAGATGGGACGTTGAAGAACAGGTGCATTTCATGGGAATCATGCCACATTCAGAAATCTTTGCCTTTATGGACAGCATGGACGTATGCATTCATCCAAGCCTTACAGAGGGATTTTCACGCTGCATAGTCGAAGCGATGAGCAGGGCAACACCCTGCATAGCTACAAGAGCCGGTGCAATTCCCGAACTTCTTCCTAATGAATGCCTATTTACTGCAAAATCTCCTGATGAAATCGTCAAAGTCCTGAATAATATCGACAAGGAATATTTAACGAGAAACGCAGAAAGGAATTTTCTAAAATCAGACAACTATACCGAGATAAATCTTGACAAAATCAGGCATCAATTTTTCGACAAAATAAAGGCCTCGATATTCAATTAAGCCTAAAAGCGCCATTAAGAGCTTGTTTAAAAATGAATGTTAAACAAGCTCTTATATTTTTACGATTACTAAGGATAATAAATGTGGCAACACGCATGCCGAGAAAATTCTTGCATCCTCTACAAGAAATTTGTTCAAATCATCATCACCGCACTCAAATCCGGAAAGATCAGTATCAGAAGTGAGACGTACAAGTTTCATACTCATATGCAGGCTGCAATATTTACGATCTTATGATAGGAGAGGAAGTTAGGGCTTTCAGACTATCGAGGAAGTCTTTTTTGCGGGGAGATTGCTCCAGGAATTTATTTACACTGTCGAGGCGATGAAGGTCGCCGCCGAGAAGGTCGATCATATCATGGGAAAGAAGCCATTCGGCTTTCTTTTGGGCTGTATCCCCATATCCCCCAACGAGGGAGACATAATTGAGCTGGAATTTAAGCCCCATATCCCTAAGTCGCTTATAATCCTCCTCCTCCATATAACGATAGCGTTCAGGATGAGCAAGAATAGGGAAATAGCCTGCTGAAAAGATCTTTTCGAGAATCCCTTCAAGATTGAACGGAGGGGTGAAATATGACGTCTCCACCAAAAGATGGTTGCCATCCTCCCCTATCGGAAGGAAATCCCTTTTTTCGAGCCGCTCCTCAAACAGAGCGTCCAACATATTTTCTGAAGCAAGCCTCAGCTCAGTCTTTCCGGTCCAGGCATTACTTAGATCCTCAAATTTCTGACGGAGTACTTCGGTTTCATTGGGATAATCCTCCATGATATGCGGGGTAAGCCATACCTTCTTTATCCCAAGTTCATCGAATCTCTTAAGAACAGAGATAGAATCGTCAAGCGTCTTTATACCGTCGTCTACACCCGGAAGAATATGGGAATGCCAGTCGGTGAACCCCTCAAACATTCCGGAATCCTTCAAGGATGCTATTTTCTTAAATGGCCAAATTCCCATTGCTACAATCTCCTTAAATATAACTTACAACTCATCCGGACAATTCCCCTCAGCCTGTCAAACGAGGCCATTATTCCGCAAAACTCTGATAGTTGCCATATGTATAATAACGGCTATGGGCAGCATCAGTGCCGTTGAGGATAAGAGCCATATGATTGAATTTCTTCTCCGCATAGAATTCATTGAGCTCGCTTATAGCCGCACGCTCAAGAAGGCCAGCACGGACAACGAACAAGGTAGTGTCGGCATACGGAGCCACTATCTGCGTATCGACCACGATATTCACCGGAGGACAATCAAGGAAGACATAATCATATTCTTTCCTTGCCTCCTCTATCAGCGAGCCGAGTCGGCTGCCTTCGAGCAATTCGGCCGGATTCGGGGGCATCTTGCCGATAGGAAGTATCGCCAATTCCTGATTTGCGGACGATTGCACCACAAGGCTATGCCAATCATCCGCGCGCGATGTCAGATAATCCGTAATACCCTTCTTCGGCATTCCAACAAACATTGAGGCAGAGCCATGACGGAGGTCGCAATCCACCACGAGCACACTCTTTTTCCTTATCGCGAAACTCAAGGCAAGATTATAAGAGACAAACGATTTGCCACTTCCGGGATTGATCGAGCTAATCATCACAACATGCGATCCCTGTTTCTTGCCTGACATGAAATCAAGATTGCTGCGTATGACGCGGAAGGCCTCGTTGACAACGTCGCGCTTCCCTTCTTCCACCACCGCCATCGGAGCCTTTTCATCTTTGAGAGAACGATGCCGTTTGCCGGCATTTGTTTTGAGGCTCCCACGCTTTCCGACTTGCGGAATTTCGCCGACAAACGGCATCTTTACATTCTCAAGATCTTTCTTGCTTCTAACCTTCGTGTCGCTCGTGAACATTATATAGACTGCCACCAAAGGAATCAAGGCAGCGAACACAAGAGCCACAAGCAGAATAATCATCTTCTTGGGAGAGACAGGCTTCAGCGAACCCATCGGAGGGGTGATCACTCTCGTATTGTCGGCTGTGAACTTTTGGGAAAGTTCGTTTTCCTCACGCTTCTGGAGAAGGAACAGATAGAGACTTTCCTTCACCTTCTGCTGGCGTTCCTCCGTCAGCAGCGGCAATGCCTTGGTAGGCGTTTCGGATATTTTACCCTCCGTGCCTCTAAGTTCTTTCCTTACGTTGGAGAGCTGAAGCCTCAAACCCTTTACCTGATTGTCGACACTCCTGATTATAGATTCCCTCATGGACGCAAGATTCGTATCGTAGTCCTGTACCAATGGATTGGCAGCCGACGAATTGTCCAAAATATTATTCCGCGCCAACAGCACCTTGTTGTATTCAGCAATCTGCTGCTCAAGAGCCACATTCCCAATACCCGTATTGGCCGGAATCACCTTGAATGCGTTCGAACCATCCGCAAGATACGATTTCATATATTCCGATATGGAAAGGGTGTTGCTTATCGTCAGCATCTCCACTTCCAAAGCTCCGCTCTTCTCATAAGAAGCCTTGGTGGACTCCACAATGTCGGGGGTGCCGGTCTTAGCCATGTAATCGGCTATGCTTGTATCCACGTCTCCGAGCTCTTGCTGGATTATCTTCAGACGCTCGTTGATGAAAGCCGACGTTGCCACAGCGATCTTATTCTTGTCTTTCACCCACTCCTCGTTGTAGACCGTCAGGATGTTGTTGAGAATATCTACAGCACGCTGCACACTGACATCCCTTATCGAAAGACCTATTACATCCGCCTCCCTGTCAACGACTGAGCTATTGAGTTTGTCGCAATAATACTCCACCGTGGATTGCATCGGGCTTTTGGAGACGTCGATCTCTATAGTCTTGTCGAGCTTCTTACCGGAATAAAGCGGGTTGTCAACCATCAGCACTGTCCCAATGGGGGTCTTCACGCTCCGGCTACCTTTGTCAACCTCAATTTCGTCATCAAATTTAATCTCGTCGTCGTCGACATACTTCTTGAACTTCCAGAGCCTTATTCCTCCATCGGGGTCGAGAGCCATACGGAATGAGGTGGAACCCTGTTCCTCCACATCCTGCATTATGACCTTAACGGGCAGAGTTTTCCCATATAGAGTGACGGGGTGGAAGCCTCCCCTTTTGTTGTAGTCCATATCAAGATCAAGCCCCTTGGCCACCTCATACATTACGGCAGGCGAGCGCAACGAAATCAATTCATTATAAACACTGCTGCTCGTCGAAACAAGGCCAAACGAGGAGAAGGCATTAGCGATATCACCAATGCCGCCACCTGAATCCTGATCCTTTATCAGAATCTCCTCTCTCCTCTCATATTCGGGCTCCTGACGGAGTATATACAATACGGCTATCCCTACGCAAACCACGAAAGAGGCCACAAACCAGGGCCATTTCGCAAAACATTTGCTAAAAAAATCCTTGAACGAGAATTCTACTGAATCCTCCTTTTTTGTCATGATATCGGATAACGAACCCATTTTATCGGTCTTATATAATACAATTCTATTTATGCAATTTTGTCAATCTTCCCATCAGCCTACAATTATTTCACGATAAGGACGGCAATGGAGGTCAGGAGGGAGGCTACGGAGACCCAGAAGCTCCAGGAGAGGAGGTTGTTGCCGTTGACGGTGGTCTGACGTTTGCGGACGTCGTTGGGTTCGACGTAGACCACGTCGCCCTGTTTCACATAATAGGCCGGGGAGCTGAGAAGCTCGTTCATGTTGGTGAGATCGAGCCTGTAGGTGTGGACGCCGTCGGCTTCCTCACGAGCCACGATTATGTTCTCGCGGCGCCCCTGGATTGTCAGGTCGCCTGCTATTGAGAGCGCCTCCAGGATATTGAGACGGTCTTTGTCGATGGGGAAACGGCCGGGGCGGTTGACCTCTCCCATGACGGAAAAGGAGGCATCGAGAAGCTCGACCGTGACGACCGGGTCCTTCACAAGGCCTTTTCCGATCAACTCCCCTTTGATAAAGGAGGCGAGCTCTCCACGCGTCATCCCCTCAACCTTCAAATCCCCAAGCACAGGGAAATCGATCTTACCTTCGGCATCGACCGTATAGACCGACATTCCATCGGAGCTGTATTGTCCGGCAGCTTCACCGAGACGGTTGCTGCTGACCGGAAGATTATAGAGATTGCTCAATTCCGGATCCTTCGACTTAACGATAATGCTAAGCCTGTTGGATGGCTCTATCCTTATGGGGCGTGATTTCTCAACAGGGAGAACTGTCTGGCTGACATCCTGAAAATATGCCACGTCTTTGGGCGTGGAGCATCCCACTGACATCAACAAAATCAATAGCACGGCTATCGACAATATTTTTCCTTTGACTTCAAAACGCATTTTCTTGTTTCGATGAGGGTTATTCATTCTTGGAATCCATGTAATCCCGCAAAGCCGGAGAAGGGGTTCAAAAGCTTGTCCTTCTACCAGGGACGGGAAACATCCTATTAGGAGCGACTCCAAATATCAAACGATTTTTACTCATATTTATTGAGAAAACAAGGATTTTATATTAATTTTGTAGCCGAAGTTGTTTAAACTTTTTACGCAAATGAAGTTGATAAAGGCTTTTTCCTTTTTTGAAAGCTCTTTCCAATCCTTCATCATCTTTTCGGCTGCTTTTTAATCGTTCATCGGGAATTTAGCCCGCTAAATTCCCTCTTCGCGATTAAAAATCAGCTCGAAAATATGACGAAATCTTGAAAAGAAAAAGTTTAAACAACTTCGCCAAAAAACATAACTTTACAACAAGCAACATCTTGAAAGCAGTTACCCTCACGCATAAATATTTTCGGCATTCCCTCATAGCCTCGCTTATGTCGGGAATATTGGCATTGTGCCATTTGGCGGCAAAAGCCGACAATGACTCCATAAGATATGAGGCAGAAACCGTTGCCACTTTTTCAGGCGGAGAATATACCCCATTTTGGCTTATGAACAATCTTCAGGGTCTTGGCTCGCCAACCAAAAACAATGGCTACGTCAGGGCCGGAGTGTTTAAGGACATCGACCGCGACAAGCGTTTCTCATGGGGCGCGGGGGTGGATTTGGCAGCAGGATGGAACATGACAGCGCCCTTCTCCGTGCATCAGCTCTACGGCGAGATAAAATATCGCTCTCTCGGAGCGATACTCGGCAGCAAAGAGATATGGGGGGAATTCAACGACCCTCGCCTCTCATCCGGCAACCTCCTTTATTCCGGCAACGCCATGCCCATTCCGCAGCTTAGGCTTGGCATATTCGATTACGCCCCGTTTTGGGGCACCAATGGATGGTTTTCAGTTAAGGGATATATCTCCTACGGCATGTTTACCGATTCCGGCTGGCAAAAATCATGGGCAGCCCCCGGCTCAAAACGAACGGAAGACGTGCTTTATCATTCAAAAGGGCTATGGCTGCGTGGAGGCAACACTTCCAAGTTCCCGCTACAGGCCGTGGTCGGAATTGAGATGGCCACGCAGTTTGGTGGCAAATCATTCAAGGACGGGAAGGAATTGAAAATGGGAAGCGGACTGAAACAATGGCTGAACGCCCTTTTCCCAATGTCGACAACGTCGGAGAATTTCGACGGGGAGGTCGTGACGGTGGAGGGCAACATGCTCGGGGCATACAATATCTCCCTTTCCTGGCTACCTGACGCCGACTGGAGCGTCACCGCATACTACGAACATTTCTTTGAAGACCACTCGCAGATGACATTCGAGTATGGATGGAAAGACGGGCTTTGGGGTGTGGAAGTGCAACTTCCACGAAATCCTTTCGTCTCGTCATTCGTATATGAGTATCTGTATTCCAAGGACCAGACCGGAGCCGTGCTCAACGTCAGCTCTCCGGAAATTCCGGAGCAGGTCAGCGGCCGCGACAACTATTATTCCCACTCCGTCTACACAGGCTGGCAGCATTGGGGAATGGGCATCGGCAATCCCCTTATGCTCTCCCCTATCTACAACCGCAACCACCATATCTCTTTTCTCGACACAAGAATCATAGGTCATCACCTCGGCATAGCCGGGAATCCCCTTAAATCGCTTTCATATCGTCTGCTTCTCTCCTACTCCCGAAACTGGGGCACCTACAACATGCCATATCCGGAGGTGCTCGACAATTTCAACGGACTTCTCGAAGTCAATTGGCGACCGGAAAGGCTTAAGGGATGGCACGTCAGCGCGGCAATAGCCGGGGATGCCGGCAAGTTGCTCGGGAAAAGCTTCGGAGCCAGAGTCTCGATAGGGAAAACGGGATTCTTCGGATTGAATAAAAAATGAAGAAAATGAAAAATACAGTCCACAATCCATTCTGCCACTTGGCAACAGTTTTCCTCATTCTCATTTCAGCGATGCTGGCGTCATGCCAGAAATCCCCAATCAACGGCGACCTTGACGGGCAATGGGAAGTGATGGAGGTCAGCCCCAAGCCTGAGACGGAGATCGTCGGCGAACGGCTTTATTATTGCTTCTATCTCCACACCTGCCAACTTACATATTACGGCGACTATTTCACGACCGGAAATTTCAGGCATGCCGACGGCAAACTGACCCTGGATTTCCCACATGCCAACAGTCAGGACAAAAAGATGATTCTCCGCCAATATGGCATAAACACAAATCCCGTCAGCTTCACCGTCGTCAGACTCGACAAAAAGAATCTCATCCTACGCGACGGCGAAACGACCGTGACACTCCGCAAATTCTAATCAAATCTCCTATCTTCAGATGCCGGAAGATTGAGGTCGACGGGGAGCGGGGTGTCGGGGTCGGAGAGGCGGATTTTCATGCGGGTCCAAATGCAGTTGGGGAGGAGTCTCCATGCTCCGACAAGCGCATTCCAGCGCCAATCTATCACCTGCACCCTTTTTTTCCTGACAATCGCCTTAAGAATATACGGCAGCACGTATTCCTCGCTCATTTCCATCGGGAACTTCCTATCGTCGGGCAACAAGGGCGTATGCACCCATCCGGGGCGTATATCCGTGAAGGCAATGTCGGCTCCCTCCTCATGCGAAAGCTGCTCAAGGGCATTGATATAAGTCTGGTCGAATTTTTTGGTGGAAGAATATGCCGAAAGCCGTCCGATTCCTTTAGTGCCGGCCACTGAAGTGATTGCCACGATATGTCCTTTCCTTCCATTGTCGCGGAAATAGCGGTAGGCACTGCATAGCATTCTCGCAAATCCGACCGCGTTGCTCCTAATGATTTCCACTTCCCGTTCAGGGTCAAGGCTGAGGTTTTCATATCCGATTCCGGCAGAATGGAAATAGATATCCATCCCTCCGATTTTATCTATAAGGGATTCGAGCTTTGCTTTAGCATCCCTTTTTGTGATGTCGATACTTTCGTATTCCACGTAAAGCGGATACCTGTCCTTAAGCTCTCGCATACTCGATGTATGCCTCGCCGCGATTCCGACTTTCACGCCTCTTGACGCCAGGGCTTCTGCCAAAGCATAGCCCATTCCACTGGAAGCCCCCATTATTACCACTTTTTTCATACTTTCCGCGAATTTTATCGTTAATAATATACATGGCGACCTCTTCAGATACAGTTCCGGAGATTTCCCATGCCAATTTATAACTATAACAAACTTATATCGACATTGACCACAACACGTCGGCGTCATATTTCGATATAGCTGTCTTGAATCGTAAACAAACCGTGAAATATACCGACAGATGAAAATACTGATCACCGGGGGCGCCGGCTTCATCGGAAACGCTGTCGCCACGCGTCTCGCCTCCGATGGCCACGAAGTCATCGCCATCGACAACATAAACGCCTACTACGACCCGGCCCTAAAGATACAACGGCTCAGGAATGCCGGATTCAGTATCGACCCGAATTGGCCGACCACCACAGCCACACCCTGCAGCGGCTCTTCCCGCCTTCCGGTGGAGCACATCGACATTCCATGGGGAATTACGCTGAGAAGCTCCCGATGGAAGAATCTGTCGTTCGTGCGCCTCGACATATCCAACATCAACAGTCTCAGCTCGCTGTTTGACGGGGAAAAGCCTCGGGCAGTGGTCAATATGGCGGCCCAGGCGGGAGTCAGATATTCCATAGAAAATCCATTGACCTACGGGCAGACAAACCTTATGGGATTTCTCAACATTCTGGAATGTTGCCGCCTGCATGGAGCTGAACGTCTTGTATACGCCTCCTCAAGCTCCGTCTATGGAAGCAACAGCAAAATACCCTTTTCAGAAACCGACAACGTTGACAATCCCGTGTCGCTCTACGCCGCAACGAAGAAAAGCAATGAGCTCATGGCTTCTGTCTATTCATCACTTTACGGATTATCTACCACCGGACTGCGCTTTTTCACGGTCTACGGTCCCTGGGGAAGACCCGACATGGCGCCGATGCTTTTTTCAGACGCGATACTCGGCGACCGAGCAATCAAGGTATTCAACAACGGCGACCTCTCCCGCGATTTCACCTATATTGACGATATCGTGGAAGGGGTCGTCAGAGTGCTGACTGCAAAATCCCCCGGAAACAATAGAATCTACAACATCGGGAGAGGGAAAAGCGAACGACTAATGGATTTCATCTCCCTGCTGGAGTCGAATCTTGGGAGAAAGGCGACTCTGGAATTTCTTCCGATGCAACCGGGCGACGTCAAAGACACCTGGGCAGACACCTCTCTTCTAAGCCGGGATTTCGGCTATTCCCCATCCATTTCGCTCGATGAGGGCATAGCCAGATTCGCGAAATGGATTCTCGAATATAAACACCGTCAAACTGAATCTTAGAACTATGACAACATATTCACAAGACAAAACAGAATCCGACCGGAGAGTGCTCGAACTGCTGTCGCAGAATTTCGGCAACATATCGACCGCTGCCACGGAAATAATCAACCTTGAGGCAATCCTCAATCTCCCGAAAGGCACCGAACATTTCATCGCCGACATACACGGGGAATCAGAGGCCTTCCGCCATATCCTAAAAAACGCCTCCGGCAATATCAAGAGAAAAGTGAACGAAATCTTCTCCACAAGTCTGCGTGAGGACGACATCCGCCAACTCTGTTCGCTGATATACTATCCGGAGAGGAAACTCGCCCTTATCCGCTCCACAGAAAAGGACCTTGAGAACTTTTATCAGATCACGCTTCACCAGCTGATAAAGGTGCTTCAATCCGTCTCTTCCAAGTATTCGCGTTCGAAGGTGAGGAAAAGCCTTCCGTCAGAATTCGCGTATATAATCGAGGAGCTCCTCCACGAATCGCCATCTGAGGAGAACAAGCAGCCCTACTACAACCGCATCATCGAATCCATCATCTCGACGGGGCAAGCGGAAGTGTTTATCAGAGCCATCTCCCACGTCATCCAGCATCTCAGCATCGACCAGCTTCACCTGCTCGGCGATATCTACGACCGTGGAGACGGAGCCCATCTCGTGCTCGACACCCT
This sequence comes from Muribaculaceae bacterium, assembly GCA_009775375.1. GTDB lineage: Bacteria > Bacteroidota > Bacteroidia > Bacteroidales > Muribaculaceae > Lepagella. The sequence continues at coordinate 24,109 of VSPO01000034.1, forward strand.
CCTATCGTATCGCGACTTCGACATCCAATGGGGCAACCACGACGTGCTCTGGATGGGCGCAGCCTGCGGCAACGAGGCGTGCATAGCCAACGTGCTGCGCATATCTCTCCGATATGGCAACATGACCACGCTGGAGGACGGCTACGGCATAAATCTCGTCCCGCTCGCCACTTTCGCCATGGAGAAATATGGCGACGACCCTTGCGACATTTTCATGCCGAAAGACAATTCCGACGAAGAGCCCCTTTCCGACAAAAACCGCCGACTCATCGCCAAGATGCACAAGGCAATAGCCATAATCCAGTTTAAGCTTGAGGGGCAAATAATCGAGCGACACCCGGAATGGAACATGGGAGAAAGGCGATTGCTTCATCTCATCGACCTTAAGGACTCTACTATAAAACTTAACGGGAAAACCTATCCCCTTAAGGACTCCAATCTGCCGACCCTAAACCCCTCGGATCCTTACGCACTGACGGAGGAGGAGAAAGTCCTGATGGAGAAGCTGACGCATTCTTTCCTGGTCAGCGACAAGCTAAAGAGCCATATCTCCATATTTTATTCCCACGGCAGCCTATACGCCGTGCATAATTCCAACCTTCTGTTTCATGCCTCAATGCCGCTCAATGAAGACGGCACGCTAAAGGACGTAGCCGTCAATGGCAAACCCTACCACGGCAAGGAGCTTCTCCAGCAGATAGAGTTGCTGATGCGATCGGCCGTCAATTCCGACACGCCGGATCAGGAGCGGAAGAATGCCGTGGATTACTACCTATACGCATGGTGCGGACCCGACTCCCCGCTTTTCGACAAGGCGAGGATGACCACTTTCGAACGCTATTTCATAGCCAACAAGGAGACGCATCAGGAGGAGAAAGGATGGTATTATCATCTTCGCGACAATGAGGAGATTTGCGATATGATTCTCGATGCCTTCGGCGTCTTCGGCGAGCATCGCCACATCATCAACGGCCACGTGCCGGTGATGGTAGGGAGCGGAGAGAATCCCGTGAAGGCCAACGGCAAGCTGATGGTCATCGACGGAGGCTTTTCGAAAGCCTACCACGACACGACGGGCATCGCCGGCTATACACTCGTCTACCACAGCCGGGGATTTGAGCTCGTGCAGCACGAGCCGTTCACATCGGCGGAAGAGGCCGTGAAGAACGGCACGGATATCATCTCCACCAACCGATTGGTGGAACTCAGCTCCCATCGTATGCGTGTGCGCGACACGGACCGGGGGCGCGAACTTCTCGGCCAAATTGAAGAGCTTCGTGAACTCCTTTACGCCTATCGTCGCGGCCTCATCAAAGAACGCAAATAATCCGGCCGATTGTCGCGAAATCCCGAAACCGACGAAAAAAAGCAAGGGCTGACAGAAAGCAATTTTTCTGTCAGCCCTGTTTTTTCTCCTATTTGAGGGGGGGGGTAAGTGCGTCGAATTGCAGCTTATTCGGGAGCGTCGGTAGCGGCAAACTCCATGAGATAGGCCTTGATGAAGGCATCGATATCGCCATCCATCACGCCACCGACATCGGAGGTCTGATAATTCGTGCGATGATCCTTCACTCGGCGGTCGTCGAAGACGTAGCTGCGAATCTGGCTGCCCCATTCTATCTTTTTCTTTCCTGCCTCTATCTTTGCCTGCTCCTCCATGCGATGGTTGAGCTCTTTTTCATAGAGTATCGAACGGAGCTGGCGCATGGCGTTCTCCTTGTTCTTAGGCTGGTCGCGGGTCTCGGTGTTCTCGATAAGGATCTCCTCCTCCTCCCCCGTGTATGGGTCTTTGTACTGATAGCGCAGACGCACTCCTGATTCCACCTTATTGACGTTCTGACCGCCGGCGCCACCGGAACGGAACGTATCCCACGACACTTTCGCCGTCTCCACGTTTATCTCGATGGTATCGTCGACAAGGGGCGTCACGAAGACCGATGCAAACGAGGTCATCCTCTTTCCCTGGGCATTGTAGGGGCTGACCCTGACAAGACGGTGGACACCGTTCTCGCTCTTCAGGAAACCATACGCATAATCCCCTTCGATGTTGATGGTGACCGACTTTATTCCGGCATCGTCGCCTTCAAGCAGCTGGGCTATGGAAGTCTTGTAGCCATGCTTTTCGGCATATCTCAAATATAGGCGCATGAGCATCTGGGCCCAGTCCTGGCTTTCAGTGCCGCCGGCCCCGGAATTAATCTTGAGCACAACGCCAAGCTTGTCTTCCTCACGGCGGAGCATGTTGCGAAGCTCAAGACGCTCAAGGGTCTCCATGACCTTGGCATACTGGGCATCGACCTCCTCCTCGGTCACGAGCTCCTCTTTCACGAAATCAAAGGCAAGAGCCAGCTCCTCCACATGCTTTTCAAGCTCCGTATAGGAGTCGATCCAAAAGTGAAGTCCTTTGATTTTTCTCATCTGGGCCTCCGCCTTGTCGCGGTCTTCCCAGAAATCGGCCACGTGGGTGCGCAGCTCCTCCTCTTCCACTTCTATTTTCTTATTCTCGATGTCGAGATATCTTTTGAGCGCTTCCATGCGCTCCGTAGCCTCTTTCAGTTGTTCCTGTGTGATCATTATCGGTCAGTTGTCGGTTGTAAGAGTGTGTTTGCGGCCCGTCGGTCTGCATCCGCATCCACGGCCCATATCCATATAACGTAGCATTGCGGGGAAATAGTCTATAATGGCACGATTCTTCAATATGCGTACATCTCCTCTATCTCCTTGGCATAACGTTTGGCCACAATCGGACGACGCACCTTCATGGTGTTGGTCACTTCCCCATGCATTATCGAGAAATGGTTGGGAAGAAGCGTGATTCGCTTTATCTTCTCGTAAGAGGCCACGTCTTTTTGCACTTCATCAATCTGCGACATCATGAAATCGACCACGGCCTTATCCTTGACAAATCTCGGAGTGTCGGAGTAATCCATTCCGCGCTCCTCCGCCCATTTGCGAAGCTGGGAAAGGTTGGGCACAACAAGAGCCGTGACAAACTTACGTTGGTCGCCGATTACGGCCACCTCGTCGATATATTTGTTTTCCGCCAGACGGCTCTCAAGCATCTGCGGGGCAATGTATTTGCCGTTGGAGGTCTTGAAAAGGTCCTTCACCCTTTCCGTCAGGACGAGCGCCCCGTTTTTGGTGAAATACCCTGCGTCGCCGGTGCGGAAGAAGCCGTCGGCAGTGAAAGCCTCTTCATTGGCCTTGTCGTTCTTGTAATATCCGGGGGTCACAGTCGGACCTTTCACGAGAATCTCACCGTTCTTGTCAATTTTCACCTGAAGTCCGGGCAAAGGGATTCCGACCGTGCCTATCTCATAATCCACCGGGGGATAGAAGCTGACCGTGGCCGTTGTCTCGCTCAGTCCGTAGCCGATCACGACCTCTATTCCGACCGACCGCATAAATTCCACTATGCGGTCGCTCAAAGGAGCTCCGGCCGTAGGGAACATATTGGGGTTGGGAATGCCAATGGCGTGCTTGAGCTTGCTGAATATTTTTTTGTTCCAGAACTGATACTCCTTCTCCACGAACCAGGGCACTTTCTTGCCGATCCGGAGATAGTCGAGGTTTCTGCGCTTTCCGGTATTCAATGCGCGGGCCACCATCATGCGCTGAATCTTTCCCATTCCGGCTATTTTCTCCTTAACTCCGGCGTAGACTTTCTCCCAGAAACGCGGCACGCAGCACATTATATTGGGATGGACCGTATGGATCGTGTCCTGGATGATTCTGGGGTCATAGTTTACCGCTATGGCAATTCCCTTCGACAGGCAGAAATAGCACCATGCCTTCTCCAGAATGTGGCTCATTGGGAGGAACGACATGGAGAGGTCGGTGTCGCTGACCTGCTTGAGCAGCATGAGGTGCTTCTCAATGGCGGCGTCGTAGTTGGAGTGGGTGATGCAGACTCCCTTGGGCTCGCCGGTCGTGCCGGAGGTATAGATAAGGGTGGCCATATCTTCGGGCAGTCCCGCCTCCATGCGCCGGGACACTTCATCGGCAATTTCCTTAGTGGCCTCCATGCCATACCTTACGAAATCGTCCCAAAATACGGTCACGTCATCATCCTCTTCCAATTCAATCTGGTCGTTTTTGAAGATGACTATCTTCTTTATATCATCCTTATGCCGTTTCCAATAATTGTAGGCAAGGGGGTATTGGTGGGAGTCGCCGACAAAAATCACGCTCGCGCCGCCGTTGGAGACGATGAAATCAAACTGTTCCTGCGAGGAGCTGGAATAGAGCGGGATGGAGACAAGTCTGTTTTGGAATGCCCCGAGTTCGGTGATAAGGATTTGGGGGGTGTTGGGCGAACATATCGCGATTGTGTCTTTCTCAATAAGACCAAGACGGGCAAGGGCTTTTCCCGCCACGTCTACCTGCACCTTGAATTCCTTCCACGATGTAGGCTGCCATTCTCCGTCTTTGCGCCAGCAGAAACGATAGGCCTCCCGGTCGCCGTATTTCAACGCCTGGGTCCGGATTATATCTACTAATCTATTTGCCATGATTCATTTGATTTTCACGTTATAACGCGAAAAGCCGCCACAAAGTTAACTCTTTTTTATGATTCCACCCTTATACCTGCACAACAAACGCCCCATTGTGCAACCCGCTGTCATATCATCGCATCAAAACCTGTCGTAAGGGGGAAAACTCCGGCAATCAAAAGAATGTGTGTTTAAAGGTGCGGACTTTCTTCATTTTTTAGATCCATTTTGGAGAACAGCTGTTTTTTTTTGCAATACAGTCGATAAATATCGAAATTTTTGTCTATTTTTGCAAGGTGGATTATTCATATCCACAAACCTTATCAAAAATCTAAAGCTCAACATGAAACGCATCCTGACCATTTTATTGACCATATTGGTCATGTATGTCCCGGTCTATGCAGACCAGGTCAGCTACG
>VSPO01000035.1 GCA_009775375.1 Muribaculaceae bacterium
GACAAAGCCCACGCAACACAGCGTAAAGATGCTCCAGCAGGCCGGTATCCAACCCGATATCCTCGTGCTTCGCACGGAGAAGGAGCTGCCGCAAGGGATGTGCCGCAAGGTGGCCCAGTTCTGCAACGTAGCCCCCGAGGCCGTGATACAAAGCCTCGACGCCCCCACCATCTATGAGGTGCCTCTGATGATGCACTCGCAGGGTCTCGACAAAATCGTGCTTGAAAAAGCCGGAATCCCATCGGAAGGTGAGCCCGATATGTCGGCATGGTGCCATTTCCTGGATAAGCTTGAAGGGGCTACGGAAGAGGTGACAATTGGTCTTGTCGGAAAATACGTTGAACTTCAGGATGCCTACAAGTCGATAAGCGAATCGCTTGGCCATGCCGCCGCCTACAACGACAGGAAACTTCGCCTCGTCTATATCCATTCAGAGCGTCTGACGGAAGAAAACGTGGAAGAGAAGCTGAAGGATATGGACGGAGTTATCATTGCCCCCGGATTCGGACAACGCGGCATAGAGGGTAAGTTCGTGGCCTTGAAATGGCTCCGCGAGCATGATGTCCCGACGTTCGGAATCTGCCTCGGAATGCAGTGTATGGTCATCGAGTACGCCCGTAACGTCCTTGGCCTTGAGCACGCCAACTCTACGGAGATGGACCCCCACACACCCCACAACGTCATCGACCTGATGGAGGAGCAGAAGAGTATTTCCAACATGGGCGGCACGATGCGTCTCGGCGCTTACGATTGCAGGCTTCGCGAGGATTCTCTCGTAGCTTCGGCCTATGGAAAGACTGATATCCGCGAGCGCCACCGTCATCGCTTTGAATTCAACGATGACTACAGGTCGAGATTTGAGGAAGCGGGAATGAAATGTGTAGGAGAAAATCCCGACACCCACCTCGTTGAGGTGGTGGAAGTCCCGGGGCTGAAATGGTTTCTCGGCACGCAGTACCATCCCGAATACCAAAGCACCGTGCTCCATCCCAATCCGCTCTTCATTAGCTTCATGAAGGCTGCCATCGCCCATAAGGAGAGCAAGGTGGAAAATAAAGACAAGCAATAACAACGACTAATAGCAACGCACAACGTTAAGAAAGAATGGATAAAAATACCGTCATCGGATTGCTGCTAATGGCGGCAGTGTTTTTCGGATTCATGTGGCTTTCGCCGCGTCAAACCCCTTCGGAGGATTCCGGCACGGAGGAGGCGACGGAGATGTCGGCCCAGGTGGCTAACACAATAGATTCCCTGACCTCGGTGGAGAGGGAGTGGCTTGTGAAAAATATAATCGACCATGGGGAGACGGTCGTGCTTCGCGACAGCACCCGTGCCTCACGTCTTAATGACGGGGTGGTCAATCTCGTGGCCGTTGGCGATTCCGTCACCGGGACTGTCACGATAGCCGGCGAGACCCTCGACTGGCGCGACATATGCCGGGCCGACTTGAAGAAGATGACGGTGCAGCAGCAGAGGAAGGCGGTGGAGGCTGTGCGTGCGGCCTCGCTCTCGATGGGAAGGTATGGCAAGTTTGCCAAGTTCCTTTCCGGCAAAGACAGCGTGATAAACATCGAGAACGATGTGCTCAAACTGCAATTCAGTGCCAAGTCGGGCACAGTCACCCGTGCGGAACTTAAGAACTATTACACTGAGTTCACCCCCGACGAAAGCAAAGAGCGCAAAGATAAGGTCGTCATATTCGAAGGGGCCACCAACTCGTTCGATTTCCAGCTTCCACTTCCCCAGGGAGTCAGCACGAGCGAACTCTATTTCACTCCCTCTATGCCCAACGATTCCACAGTGCTCATGTCGCTCCCCTTGGGCAAGGATGCTTATTGGGGACTTGAATACACCCTTCCCAAAGGCGACAGCTACGTAGTCGGAATTCGCGTGGTGCAGAAAAACCTCGCAGGCATAATCGAAAGCAACAACCGCAATCTCGGAGTCAACTGGCATCAAGACCTTATCCGCCAGGAGAAGGGAAAGATGTTTGAGGAACGCAATTCAGCTCTTTATTACAAGTTTGCAGGTGGCGACGTTGAGAACCTTTCCGAAAACAAGAGCGAAAAGGAGGAAAGAAAGGCGAAGGTGAGGTGGATCGGTTTTAAGAATCAGTTCTTCTCTTCAGTGCTGATAGCCGACCGTCCGTTTAATACGGCTGATTTCCAGACCGCCATCATCAAAGACCGTCCTTATTTCCTTAAAAGCCTCGACGCTCAGGCGGTGGTCAACGACTATAATTGGAATACGGAGGTGCCAGCTCAGTTCTCTCTCTTTATCGGCCCAAATTTATATCCTCTCCTTTCGAGCCTCGACAAGCAGACCGTTGCGGACGAGGACCTCAACCTGACCAAGCTTATCCCGCTCGGATGGTCGGTGTTCCGATGGATCAACACCGGAGTCGTGATCCCTCTCTTCAATTTCCTCGGCTCGTTTATCCACAACTACGGGATAATCATCCTGGTTATGACCATCCTCATCAAGCTTGTGCTTTTCCCCCTTACCTACAAGAGCTACAAGAGCCAGGCCAAAATGCGAATACTTGCCCCTGACATCAAGGCCATCAACGAGAAATATCCCGGGAATGAAAACGCCATGGTGCGTCAGCAGAAGACCATGGCCCTCTACAACAAAGCCGGAGCCAACCCCATGTCGGGATGTCTTCCGATGTTGCTTCAGATGCCTATCCTCTTCGCAATCTTCACGTTCTTCCCCTCGGCCATTGAACTCCGAGGAGAGAGCTTCCTCTGGGTGAAAGACCTGTCGGCTCCTGACGCAATCATCTCATGGAGCGGCAACATCCCGCTCGTGACAGAATACTTCGGAAATCACATCTCGCTGTTCTGCTTGCTCATGACAGTCGTGAACATCCTTTACACACGTGTCAACATGCAGAATTCCCCGGGACAGATGCCGGGCATGAAATGGATGATGTATCTGATGCCCGTGTTCTTCATGGTCTTCTTCAACAACTATGCGGCCGGCCTGAGCTACTACTACTTCCTGTCCTTGCTTATCACCATAGCGCAGACCTATGCCTTCCGCTTTATAATAAAGGAGGAAGACGTCCGCAGGACAATGGCAGAAAACGCCAAGAAGCCTAAGAAAAAGAGTGGCTGGATGGCGAAGATGGAGGAGATGCAGCGTAGGCAGCAGCAGATGATCCGCGAGCAGCAGAAAGCGAAACGACGCTGATTCCGCCGCAAGATGCGGAACGGCAGATGCGATGTCCCTCCGCGAAATGACATAATCACTAAATCCTGTTTCATATATGAAAGGACTGAGAACAATAAGGATAGTATTGTCCGTGATGTTTTTCGCGGCAGCCATAGCCTACCTTGCGTTTGGCGTGGCCACTTTCCATGTGGGCAGGATTGTGGAAAGGTCGCAGGTAGTGCCCTCTGCAATAGCCGCCACCATGGGCGCCACGCTGTTTTGGATTATCGTGTCGTTTCTCCTCGGGAGGGTCTACTGTTCCACGGTATGTCCGGTCGGTACGTTCCAGGACATAGTCATACGCCTGCGCCGACGGCTGCCGAAGTCCAGTAAGCCGTTCAGTTATAAGCCGGCGCGCCAGACGCGCTATCACGTACTCGCTGTCTATATCGTCTGCTTTGTGGCCGGCGTTCTGGCGGTGCCGTTTTGGCTTGAGCCGTGGAACATCATGAAGAATATCTGCGCGGCGATCAATCCGTCGCTTCTTGAAGCGACATGGATGACACTCGGAATCGGGATGGGCGCCGGAATAGCGTCGGGTATTATCTCGGCCGTGCTGATAGCCATATGCGCCCTATTTACGGGGAGAGGATTCTGCACGGATATTTGCCCGATCGGGACCGCTCTCGGCTGCTTCCACGATTTCACGCTTATGCATATCGAAATCGATCCAGATAAATGCGTCAATTGCATGAAATGCGAAGAGATCTGCAAGTCGCAATGCGTGAAGGTAGTCGGGCGATATGTCGACAATTCGCGGTGCGTAAGATGTTTTGATTGCGTAGCAGTCTGTCCCAACGATGCGATAAGATTCCAGGCAAATCGCAACCGACGAGGCACGCCATTGATCCGCAAGGTGGGACGCTCAAAAATATAGCGAAATGAAACAGTATCTTGACTTATTACGACACATATTGGCCAATGGCCATGAAAAATCCGACCGTACAGGCACGGGCACAATTTCCACGTTCGGCTATCAGATGAGGTTTGATCTATCCGAGGGTTTTCCTCTTCTGACCACCAAGAAAGTCCATCTAAAAAGCGTCATATATGAGCTGCTATGGTTTCTTGCCGGCGACACCAACGTGAAATACCTTCAGGACCACGGGGTCAGGATATGGAACGAATGGGCGGATCCGGACGGCGATCTCGGGCACATATACGGCTTCCAATGGAGGTCGTGGCCTGATTATGACGGCGGGTTTATCGACCAGATTTCGGAAGCGGTCAGGACTATCAAGGAGAATCCCGATTCCCGCAGGATAATAGTCAGCAGTTGGAACGTGGCTGACCTCGACAACATGAACCTACCACCTTGCCACACCCTTTTCCAATTCTACGTCAACGATGGGAAGCTATCTCTACAGCTTTATCAGAGAAGCGCCGACAGTTTTCTTGGGGTGCCTTTCAATATCGCCAGCTATGCATTGCTGACGATGATGATGGCACAGGTCTGCGGACTGCAACCCGGGGAGTTTATCCATACGTTTGGCGACGTGCATATCTATAAAAACCATCTGGAGCAGGTAAAAACGCAGCTTGGACGTGAGCCACGTCAGCTTCCCAAGATGCAAATAAATCCCGAGGTTGCCGACATATTCAAGTTCAGATATGAGGATTTCAAACTTGAAGGATATGATCCGTGTCCTGCAATCAAGGGGGAGGTGTCAGTCTGACTTATCTACAATCCCGGCAAAAGTTGTCAACAACCTGTAGATAACGTTTGGAATTATCTGAATTTCAATGATTCTTTAATGGGAGATGCGTGGAAGATAATATGCAAATCAATGTTTGAGACATAATTTTCCGGCATATATTCTATGCGTTTTGCTTCTCGGGCATCATGCTTTTGACATATCCATGATTTAACCAATTTAACAACATAACAGTTAACCCTATGAAAAGATTTGCACTAAAAACCGGACTCGTTGCCATAGCCCTGGCCGGTATGGCATTTTCGCATATGAGTTGCGGAAGCAAGAGTGGAAACGTGGCTCCCGCCATTCCATCAGATGAAAAAATCGAGTCGGCGGTGAAGGAAAAACTTGCCAAGATGTCGCTCGAAGAGAAAGTCGGGCAGATGACACAGATCACGATAGATGTCGTGACAGATATGCCCGCGAGCTATGGCACTGGCAAATTCACCCTTGATGAAGGGAAACTCGACACTATCATAAGAATACACAAAGTAGGGTCGCTGCTCAATGTCCCGATGGGAGTTGCCCAGACTCCGGAGGTCTACCATGACCTGATGGTGAAGGTGCAGGAAATATCGATGAAGGAGATTGGCATCCCATGTATCTTCGGACTTGACCAGATCCACGGCGTGACCTACGTACAAGGAGGCACACTGTTTCCCCAGAACATCAACATAGCATCGTCGTTTAATCCCTCTCTTGCCCATAAGGCAGGGGAGGTGACCGCCTACGAGACGAGGGCGGCATCCGTGCCATGGACTTTCTCTCCGGTCGTGGATCTCGGACGCGATCCACGCTGGCCCCGTCAGTGGGAAAACTTCGGAGAGGATCCCTTGATGAACAGCATCTTCGGTGCGGAAGCCGTCAAGGGTATGCAGGGAGAAAACCCAAATCATATCGATCAGCAGCACATCGCGGCATGCGTGAAGCATTTCATGGGGTATGGCGTTCCTGCATCTGGAAAAGACCGCACGCCTTCCCACATCGGCGAGGCTGAAATGAGGGAGAAACATTTTGCCCCTTACGTCAACGCCGCCCGCCACGGGGCCCTGACTGTGATGGTAAACTCTGCTTCGAACAACGGCATACCATTCCACGCAGACAAAAAACTGCTGACGGAATGGCTTAAGGAGGGACTTAACTGGGACGGCATGATCGTCACGGACTGGAACGATATCAACAACCTCTATCAGCGTGAAGGAGTTGCCGCCAATCAGAAGGAGGCGATAGCCATGGCCATCAACGCCGGAATCGATATGTCGATGGTGCCCTACGATACGAGTTTCTGCACGGATCTCATCGAGCTCGTCAAGGAGGGCAAAGTGCCGGAGAGCCGCATCGACGATGCCGTCAGCCGCGTTTTGCGTCTCAAATATCGTCTCGGTCTTTTCGAGAAACCCTATCAGGAGATAGCCGAATATCCCGATTTCGGCTCTGAAGCGTTTGCCAAGGCCGCGCTTGAGGCGGCCATAGAGTCGGAAGTGCTTCTCAAGAATGAAGGCGGAGTGCTTCCCATCAAGCAGGGATCGAAGATTCTTGTGGCCGGTCCGAACGCCAATTCGATGCGTACGCTCAACGGCGGCTGGAGCTACAGCTGGCAGGGCGACAAGGCAGACCAGTGCGCAGTCGACTACAACACGATATATGAGGCCATGTGCGACGAATTCGGGAAAGACAACGTCACTCTCAGCGAGGGAGTCAGCTACTGCACGAAGCCAGGCGACAGCTGGGAGAAGGATTCCGTAGTCAACATGGCGGCCACGATAGCCGCTGCCTCGCGAGCAGACGTCATTGTTGCCTGCATTGGCGAAAATTCATATTGCGAGACCCCTGGCAATATCGACGACCTCTCCCTTTCGGCCAACCAGACAGAGCTTGTTAAAAAGCTTGCCGCCACCGGTAAACCGGTTGTGCTTGTGCTCAATGAGGGACGTCCGAGGATAGTCAGGGAGCTTGTGCCGCTTACAAAGGCAGTGGTAGACATTTTGCTGCCCGGCAATTACGGAGGCGACGCCCTGGCTTTGTTGCTTGCCGGGAAGGCCAACTTCTCAGCCAAGATGCCAATCACCTATCCTAAATACGTCAACGCTCTCTACACCTACGACCATAAGACCTCCGAGAAGATAGACGAGGCTATGGAAGGCAACTACAACTACGACGCGAAAATGAACATCCAGTGGCCCTTTGGCTATGGCTTGAGCTATAACGACTATGAATACTCAAACCTGAAACTGGATAAGGCTGAGTTCGGGCCTTCAGACGCGCTTACCTTCACTGTGGACGTTGCCAACAAGGGGAATATGGCAGGCAAGGAGCCTGTGTTGCTGTTCAGCAAGGATGTCGTGGCATCGACAACTCCCGACAATATCAGGCTCCGTGCGTTTGACAAGGTGGAGTTAAAGCCTGGCGAGAGCAGGAGCGTCACCTTGACCATACCCGCATCCGACCTTGCCTTTGTCGGAGCCGACGGGCGTTGGACGCTTGAGGAGGGCGATTTCAAGTTTAAGGTAGGCAATCAGTGGGTTGACGGCAAATGCACCTCGACAAAGACCTGGGAGCTTACGGAGCGCCAATGACGACGCGCTCTTAGAGCGGCTTTAGCTGTCACAGTTCATGGGACAGAATGATTCATATGCCAAGTGTAGCAAACACACTCAAAAAATTGATTTTTAGGCTGAAAACGGCTTTAAATATTGAGAAGTGCCTAAAATTGGCACTGGAGAGCCGTCATTAAGGTAATGAAAAGCCCGGGAGAGAACGTAAAAGGATTCTCTCCCGGGTTTTCTATGACCGTTGGAAAAGATAGGCACGTATAAAAATTTTGCGACCGGAGCATCGTCACGACGTCCCGGCCACTTGCGCTTTAATAATTGATTTTATCAGTTCCCTAATTTTTAATTTACACCTAATTATCCATTTTTATCTTAATCGTCAGTACTCCACAAAACATTGCCTCAAGAGGCTGTTGAATGAGAATTACTGCTTTAAGCGAGAGATCATAAATGAGGAGAAAACCAAAGGAAAAATTTGGGTTTCCTTTAATTTTAATGCAAAATTATCACAATAACAAATTAAAAACAAATTATTAATGTAAAAAATTGGCTTAAGAAGGATTTCAAACGTTTGAAAAATCTGCAAACGTTTTATTTATGAAAATATATGTGCAAAATATTTGCATTTAGAGAAAATACGCATTATCTTTGCAACCGAAAGTTACTTTCTGAATTAAGCGGCACACCAAGAATGGCTTAATGCATGCTAATTTTTGGGAATTGTTGCATAGGCGGCAATAAAGTAATTAAGGTCCGCTGATTGCATCCTAAATTTGGAGACAGACTTTTGGCCCTGAAAATTTAAATCTCTCTATTTATGAAAAGGGTAACTATCAAAGACATTGCGAATCATCTGTGCTTATCTCCCTCAACGGTGTCTCGAGCACTTGCCGACGACAAGAACATTCGTCAGGAGACAAAGGATATCGTGTTCAAGGCGGCAGATGATCTTGGGTACAGGCGCAACCGACTCGCCGTCAGCCTAAGGAGCGGTCGCACAAATATAATCGGGGTGGTGGTTGACCAGATGGTTGACCGCTCGACCCTTCATATCCTTGCCGGAGCTGAGCGTCTGCTGCACAACAAGGGGGTGAGCATGATGGTGGCCAACTCGGAGGGTAGCCATGAAAGGGAGAGAGACAACCTGACAATGATGAACGATGCCTTGGTTGACGGCATGATTGTTGCGGTGTGCGATTTAGAGAAAAATAGAGATGTCTATCTTTCGCTTAAAAGAAACGGGATGTCGCTTGTCTTCCTGCACATGCACCCTCAGGGGATAATAGCGTCTTCGGTCAGGCACGCCGACGATGTAGAGAGTCCGGACTATTACAAGCTTGGAGAGAAAGGTGCGGAGCTTCTTTTGAATATGCTTGACAACCCTTCCGCCCCGACAGAAAAGGTAGATATCGAAGGATAGGCAGATCCTGGGAAAGGATTATGCGCTATTAAATAAGCTATTTCGATTGCTTAACTATGATTCTTGTTTTGCTCGGTTTGTATTACTAAGTAATCTTCAAAAAACAACTTGGTAAAATTTATTCGTCTTTCCGGTGATTTATATTTCATCTTTTAGTTACATACCTCGGTATGCACCAGCAAGATGAATTATAAATCCCACGAAAATCCTTCATAAATTTTTTACCAACTTATTTTTTACGATTAAGTAAGTGTTCAGATTATTCCTATACATGTCTTATCCAATCTGAGCGCTGGATTTCAACCCGTGATTCAGTTATGATGGAACCCCATCACGCCATCATCACAAGTCGAAATCCCGTCCCTCATATTGGCAATCCATATATAGGAATAATCTGAACACTTACTTACTAACTTTCTTCTAAAGAAAAATAAATTGTTTATGCTGCCGGTGTATAAATCTCAGAATTTTTATCTAAATTTGAAGGCAATTACATAAGAAAGCGATATGGAGAAGAAAGTGATATACCCGGTGGGAGAGCAATCATTTGAAAGTCTGCGTAAGCGGGATTGCCTGTATGTGGACAAGACTCAGTTTTTAGAAAGGCTTCTTGACAGGGGAAGCAAGTATTATTTCCTGGCAAGACCTCGGAGATTTGGGAAGAGCCTGTTCCTTTCGATGATGAAGGCTTTCTTCGAAAGGGAGAGAGAACTTTTCAAAGGCCTTTACGCCGACAACATGGACTGGGATTGGGAGCGGCATCCGGTGCTTTACCTTGACCTGAACATTGGGTCATACAGCGAACCGACAGCCCTTTCCAGTGTTCTGGAAGCAAAAATGGTAGATTGGGAAAGTGCATATGGCATCACGCCTCGCTCGAAAGATTTTTCTGTAAGGTTTAGCGATATTATTAAGGCTGCTTATGAAAAAACGGGCAAGGGAGTCATCATACTTGTTGATGAGTATGACAAGCCGTTGGTCAACAACCTTCACGACGAGGAGAAATTCATCAGCTTCCGCAATCAACTGACCGCCGTCTACGCAAATTTCAAAAGCAGCGCAGAATACATCCGTCTCGTGTTCTTGACAGGGGTAAGCCGGTTCGCCCATCTTTCTGTGTTCTCCGGACTCAACAACATCACCGACATATCCTTCCTCGATGAATTCTCCGACATCTGCGGGATAACCGAGGGGGAGCTTGCATCCAACTTCCAGACGGGAATGAAAGAGATAGCACGGAAATACGGCAATACACCTGAACAGGTTCATGCCGACCTCAAGCAACGGTATGACGGTTATCATTTC
Organism: Muribaculaceae bacterium; assembly: GCA_009775375.1. Classification (GTDB taxonomy): domain Bacteria; phylum Bacteroidota; class Bacteroidia; order Bacteroidales; family Muribaculaceae; genus Lepagella. The sequence continues at coordinate 10,194 of VSPO01000035.1, forward strand.
TCTAAAGCAAGCGAGGACATCTACAATCCATATTCCCTTCTCAATGTAATGGAGAGTAAAGAGTTCAACAATTATTGGATAAAGTCGGGTGTCCCGACATTGCTTGAACAGCAGATCCGACGGTTTGACGTTGACCTGGAGGAACTTTTCGAGGCAGAGTGCAGTCGGGACATGCTGACCGGTCTTGATTTCGATTCCCCCGAGCCGATCGCGCTCCTCTACCAGACCGGCTATCTTACAATAAAATCATATTCGTCGGGAATTTTCACTCTTGGCCTACCCAATGAGGAGGTCAAGCAGGGGTTCCTTGGTTATCTTCTTCCGAAATACGCAACCGTCAAGAGAGGCGACACCTCGTTTTACGTGGAGAAATTCGCCAAAGATTTGCGCAATGGCGACATCGACTCCTTCATGAAAAGGCTTCAGAGCATGTTCTCGTCTGTATCTTATCAGATGGAGATGGACAGCGAAAAGAACCTCCACAACGCAATGTTGATGCTTTCCATACTGTTGGGCATGAAAGTAAGAACGGAATACGAGACCTCGGCCGGACGTATTGACCTCTTTCTTGTCACAGAAAGCTACTACTACATCATAGAGCTTAAGATCGACAAGTCGGCGCGGGCCGCCCTCGAACAAATCAACGCCAAGGACTATGCTCTTCCCTTCGCCGTGGACGAACGCCGGATAATCAAGGTCGGCGTCAACTTCTCAACCAAGACCCGCACGATTGACGGATGGGAAGTGGAATATTGAAATGTGGTTGATTGGATGGTCGGGATTTGACATTTTGTGGAGGGATTGGGGGGAAATATTGCCAGATTGAAGTAATTTTACTAATTTTGGCAAATATTTCTTATATTGAAATCGTTTATTCTTTTTCTTGTTTAAGCTTTGGCCGGATTTTTGGCGGCTTTAGCTTAGGGAGGAGTCATTTTATTTTTATGGCAGCAGCGATGAAAGTAATGAAGTTTGGAGGCACCTCGGTCGGCACCGTCGAGAGCCTTAGAAACGTGAAAAAGATAGTGGAGGAAACTCCGGGACGCAAGGTGGTGGTGGTCTCCGCCCTCGGCGGCATCACCGACTTGTTGATATCCACGGCCAAGCTCGCCGTGGCCGACGACATAACGTATCTCGATTCCTATGCACGGATAGTGGAACGCCATCTGACAGTGGTCAACGGCATCGTGCCCCAGGCCCGCAGGGAATCGACAGAGATGCTCGTGAAGATGATGCTTGACGAACTCGGCAACATCTATAAGGGAGTCATGCTTCTCCACGACCTGTCGCCCAGGGCCTTGAACATCATCGTCAGCTACGGGGAGAGGCTTTCGAGCGTCATCGTGGCAAACATAATAAAAGGAGCCACCCATTTCGACTCCCGCTCCTTCATCCGCACGAAAAAGACCCTCAACGGGCCAGACATACTCGACTCGGAGCTTACGAACAGCCTTATCCAGCAGGACGTATGCTCCTACGACTGGCACACAGCCGTCATGGGAGGATTCCTCGCCACCGACGCCAACGGGGAGGTCACCAACCTCGGGCGCGGCGGAAGCGACTACACCGCCGCCATCATGGCCGCCGCCCTCGACGCGGAAGTGCTGGAGATATGGACAGACGTGGACGGCTTCATGACCGCCGACCCCAGAATCATCGACAACGCCTACGTCATCGAGGAGCTATCCTTCACCGAGGCCATGGAGCTTTGCAACTTCGGCGCGAAGGTGATTTACCCTCCGACGATTTACCCCGTCTATCACAAGAATATCCCTATCCTTGTGAAGAACACCTTCAATCCATCCGCCCCCGGCACGAAAATATGCAGCCACCCGGCCCATGCCCAGAAACCCATCAAGGGAATCTCTTCCATCAACGACACATGCCTCGTCACGATCACCAGCCTTTGCATGGTCGGCGTGATAGGCGTGAACTCCAGAATCTTCAATGCTCTCACCAAGCAGGGAGTCAGCGTCTTCCTTGTCTCCCAGGCCGCGAGTGAGAACAACACCACCATCGCCGTCAGGAATGCCGACGCCGATCTGGCCGTGGCCACCCTGAAGGATGAATTCGCTTCGGAACTCGCCTCCGGAATGTTTAACGACATCGTGGCCGAGCGCAACCTCGCCACCGTGGCCGTTGTCGGAGAGAACATGAAGCATACGACCGGCCTTGCCGGAAAACTCTTCAACACCGTGGGGCGCAACGGCATCAACGTCATCGCCTGTGCCCAAGGAGCGTCGGAGACCAACATCTCCTTCGTCATCGACCACAAGAGCCTTCGGAAGGCCCTCAACGTGATTCATGACTCATTTTTCCTGTCGGAATGCCAGGTGCTCAACGTCTTCATCACCGGAATCGGCAACGTCGGCAGCAGCCTGCTGAGCCAGATTTCAAAACAGCAAGACAAGCTTCTGAAAGAGAAGAACCTGCGGCTCAACGTCGTCGGGATAGCCTCAAGCAAGAGGGCAGTGTTCAACCGCGACGGCATCGACATCACGCGCTACCGCACCCTGCTTCAGGAGGAGGGAATCGAGGCCACTCCCGAAATGATAAAAAGGGAGATCCTGAAGATGAACATATTCAATTCCGTCTTCGTGGATTGCACCGCTTCGCCCGATATCGCCGGCCTCTACCAAGACCTTCTCGAACACAACGTCAGCGTAGTGGCAGCCAACAAGATAGCGGCATCGGGACCGTATGAGTCATACAGGAAACTAAAGGAGACGGCCAGGAGGAAAGACGTGAAATATCTTTTCGAGACCAACGTCGGCGCCGGCCTGCCCATCATCAACACCATCAACTCCCTCATAAATTCGGGCGACCGCATCCTCAAGATCGAGGCCGTCGTTTCGGGCACCCTCAATTATATCTTCAACGTCCTCGCCTCCGACGTGCCGTTGAGCCGGGCCGTGGAGATGGCGAAAGAGGCAGGCTACTCCGAGCCCGACCCGCGCATCGACCTTAGCGGAAAGGACGTAATACGCAAGCTCGTCATCCTTGCCCGCGAGGCAGGATACAAAGTGGAGCAGGAGGATGTAGACAAGCAGCTCTTCATTCCCGATGCACTGATGGAGGGGAGGGCGGAAGACTTTATAGGCAACCTCAAACAGCTCGACAGCGAATTTGAGCTGAAAAGGGCAGAGGCAGAGGCCAAAGGGGAGCATTTCCGTTTCGTCGCATCATTCGACAACGGAGTGCTCAGCGTCGGCCTGCGCCGCGTCGGCTCCGACCATCCTTTCTACAACCTCGCCGGAAGCAACAACGTGATCCTTCTGACGACGGAACGCTACAAGGAATTCCCCATGGTGATAAAAGGCTACGGAGCCGGAGCCGAGGTCACGGCTGCCGGAGTCTTCGCCGACCTCATAAGCATAGCAAATATAAGATGATGAAACATATAATAATACTCGGAGACGGCATGGCCGACGAGCCCTGCCCCGAACTTGGCGGCATGACCCCCATAGAGGCCGCCGACACCCCGGCACTCGACCTGCTTGCCCTGAAAGGGCGCAGCGGGTTGCTCTCTACCGTGCCCGACGGCTATTCGCCGGGCAGCGAGATCGCCCATCTTTCCCTTCTCGGCTACGACCTCGACAAGGTTTTCGAGGGGCGTGGAGTGCTTGAGGCCGCGAGCATGGGGGTTGACATCGCCCCCGGCGAGATGGCGATGCGCTGCAACCTCATCTGCATCGCCCCTGACGGCACCATAAAGAACCATTCCGCCGGCCACATAACGAGCGAGGAGGCCTCGGAGCTGATAGACGCCCTGAGTGAGGGGCTGGCCGACGGCAGGGCAACATTCCACAGCGGCGTCAGCTATCGCCATCTCTTGAAAATAAAGAACGGCGACAAGAGAATCGACTGCACGCCGCCTCACGACGTGCCGGGCACGCCGGCAAGCGACGTGATGGTGAAGTCCCTTGTGGAGGAGGCCAGGGAGACCGCCGACTATATCAATAACCTGATACTGAAATCGCAGGAGATTTTGGCGAACCATCCCGTCAACAAAAGGCGCGAGGCGGCAGGGAAAGACCCCGCCAACAGCATATGGCCCTGGAGCCCCGGATATAAGCCTGCAATGAAAAGCATGGCAGAACTGTTTGGAATCGGGGAGGGATGCGTCATCTCCGCAGTTGACTTGATAAATGGAATCGGCGTTTACGCCGGACTCAGGCCGATAGCAGTGGAGGGTGCCACCGGACTTTACGACACCAACTACGAAGGGAAGCTTAAAGCAGCCCTCGACGCACTCCGCAACGGCGCGGATTTCGTCTTCCTCCACATCGAGGCAAGCGACGAGGCCGGGCACGAGGGGGACGCCATCCTGAAAAAGCAGACAGTGGAGAACCTCGACCACAGAATCGTCGGACCTTTGCTGAAAGCCCTGGAGAGCTTCGGCGAGGAGGTGGCCGTGGCGTTGCTTCCGGATCATCCCACCCCTTGCAACATCCGCACCCACAGCTCAGCGCCCGTGCCATTCGTCGTCATGCGCGACGACATAATTCCCGACGCAGTCACTGCCTATTCGGAGAGAGCATGCGCCGCCGGAGGCTACGGACTCATGAAAGGGGATGAATTTATAAAGGAATTCCTGCAGGGATGAATATTACCTGCCGACTTACTGACAAGAAGCATTACAATGAAATATAGAAGCACAACAGGAAAAGCCCCTATGGTCTCCCTGGAGGAGGCCGTAGTGAAAGGGCTCGCTCCCGACAGGGGGCTTTACATGCCGGAGCGTCTGCCGCGCCTTCCGGAGGAATTTTTCCGCAGATTGCCGGAGATGTCATTGCCGGAGATGGCCGTGGAAGTGGCCACCGCACTTTTCGGCGAGGATGTTGACGCAGAGAAACTTAAAGCCCTCACGGAGGAGACGCTCGATTTCCCCATTCCCCTCGTCAAGGCCGCCGACGGGAAATACTCCCTCGAACTCTTCCACGGCCCGACCCTTGCCTTCAAGGATGTCGGAGCCCGCTTCATGGCGCGTCTGCTCGGCTATTTCAACCGCGACAACAAAGATCGCACAGTCAACGTGCTCGTAGCCACGTCGGGCGACACAGGCAGCGCGGTGGCCAACGGATTTCTCGGCGTGGAGGGCGTGCGCGTCTTCGTGCTCTATCCCAAAGGGAAGGTCAGCCGGATTCAGGAATCGCAGTTCACGACGCTTGGCCAAAACATAGAGGCCCTTGAGATCGACGGCTCTTTCGACGACTGCCAGGCACTCGTGAAGCAAGCGTTCCTTGACAAGGAATTGAACGAGAAGATGATGCTGACCTCCGCCAATTCAATCAACGTGGCCCGTTTCCTCCCCCAAATGTTCTATTACTTCCACGCCTGGGCACAATTGGCCCGGACAGGCGCGGATATGGAGAATGTAGTGGTGTGCGTTCCGAGCGGCAACTTCGGAAACATCACGGCCGGACTCATAGCAAAGCGAATGGGATTGCCGATCAAGCGATTCATCGCCGCCAACAATGCCAACGACGTCTTTTATGAATATCTCGTGACCGGGGAATACCGTCCGCGCCATTCCGTGCAGACTATAGCCAACGCCATGGACGTGGGCGATCCCAGCAACTTTGCCCGCGTGCTCGACCTCTATGGCAACGACCACGCTGCCATAACTGCAGAAATCTCCGGCTGCACCTACACCGACAAGGAGATAGCCTCCACGATGAGGCAGACCCTCGAAGAGGAGGGTTATCTACTTGACCCCCACGGAGCCGTGGCATTCAGGGCATTGACTGAATATCTCAAGCCCGGAGAGACCGGGATATTCCTGGAGACCGCCCATCCGGCCAAATTTAAGGAGACGGTGGAGGGAATCACCGGCAAGGAGGTGGAGATTCCCGCTCCGCTTGCCGCCTTTATGAAAGGGGAGAAGAGGAGCGTGCCGCTGGCAGCTGATTTCGATGAATTTAAGGGATTTCTTATTTCGAAGGCTTGAATTCTGCCAAAAAAGGCCCCGCGATTAAGAAAATCGCGGGGCTTTTTTTGATCGGGATTGAGCTCGATTAATCGGGATTGATCGGGAATTATCGGGATTAAGCTCGATTAAGCTCGATTGAACTTGATTGATCGGGATTAGATCAGCTTGGCGGAGGCTTCCTTTATGCGTCGCATTGCTTCGCGGATGTTGTCGTCGGAAGTGGCGTAGCTGAGGCGCATGTAGCCGGGGGCACAGAATGCCGCGCCGTCGACGCATGCCACGTGGGCCTCCTCAAGGAGATACATCACGTAGTCGCCGCTGCATTTGATCTCCCTGTCGCCGGCCTTCTTCCCAATATATGAGTCAACCCTGGGGAAGAGATAGAAAGCTCCTTCAGGCTTGTTGAGCACCCATCCGGAAATCTCCTTTGCGAGGCTCACGATGAGGTCGCGGCGACGCTGGAAAGCATCGCGCATGTCGCTGATGCACTGTTGCGGGCCTTCGTAGGCGGCCTCTGCCGCTTTTTGCGCGATGGAGGATGCTCCGGAGGTGTATTGTCCTTGCAGTTTGCTGACGGCCTTTGCGATGGGAGCCGGGCCGGCCATGTAGCCGATGCGCCATCCGGTCATGGCATAAGCTTTCGACACGCCGTTGACAATCACCACGCGATCCCTTACGGACTCGAATTCCGAGATGCTGTGGACCTCCCCTACGAAATTGATATGCTCGTAGATTTCATCGGCAAGGATGATTATGTCGGGATATTTCGCAAGCACGTCGGCAAGGCCCTTCAGCTCGTCGCGGCTATAGATGCTGCCGGTGGGGTTGGAGGGGGAATTGAGCATTATCATGCGCGTCTTGGGAGTGATGGCCTTCTCCAGCTGCTCGGGGGAGATCTTGAAATCCTGCTCCACTCCGGCGTAGACTTCTACCGTCACGCCCTCGGCGAGTTTCACCATCTCCACGTAGCTCACCCACGCCGGAACCGGGATAATCACCTCGTCGCCGGGGTTGATTGTGGCAAGGATCACGTTGCAAAGTTCCTGCTTCGCGCCGTTGCCCACGACGATACAGTCGGGAGTGAACTCGATTTTGTTTTCGCGGAGTAGCTTAGCGCATATGGCCTGACGGAGAGAAAGATAACCGGCCACGGGGGTGTAGCGGGAATAATTCTCATCGATGGCCTTCTTCGCCGCCTCCTTGATAAAGTCGGGGGTATTGAAGTCGGGTTCGCCGACACTCATGTTGATGACGTCTACGCCTTGAGCCTTCAGCTCGGCGCTTTTTTGCGACATCGCCAGCGTGGCAGATGGGGAAAGCGCCTGGATGCGCTGCGAAATCTGATTCATTTCCTTGTTTTGTTATGTGTTTTGCTAAATAAACAGGCTTTTGATAGCTCTTTGATTGCGAAGTTAGCTAATATCCGTGAACAAACAAAAAATATCTATGGAAAGATAAAAAAAATTGTTAACTTTGCGTCGGGGTTCCCTACCGCAGCTTGAAATAATATAAAAAATCCAGGATATGAAAAAAACAATCTCTATTGCCTCCGCCATGCGCGTGATGCTTATGTGTCTGATAGTCGGGCTTCTTCCGGCGCTCAACTCCTGCAAGAAGGATAGCGCCGACATCTCCGACCTTGTCTCCAAAGTGCCCTCGTCGGCAGAGGCCGTCATAGGAATCAACCTCGGGTCGCTTCTTGAAAAGGCCGGCTGCAAGGTAGACGGCGTGGAAATCACGCCCGGGGAGAACATGGAGGGATGGATCAACGCCAACAAGATGCTCTCAGCCAAAGAGAAAGAATCGGTCAAGATGTTTCTTTCCGGGGAGAGCGGCATAGACCCCGCCGGGGCCGTGGCGTTTGTCGACGCATACAACTCCTACATCACCGCCATGCTTGCCGACACCTCCAAATTCATGGAGTTTGTCAAGAAGCAGACCGGGCAGGAATTCACGGAGACCGACGGCGTGCAGACCTGCGGCAACGTAGCCGTTGCAGGCGCCCAGATGTGGGTCTGCTTCAGCTCCGAAACCTCGATAGACGCCAAAGCCATCAAAAACTACTCCACGCTTGGTTCCGAGCAGAGCTTCAGCAACAACAGCTTCGCCGGAAAAATCTCCAACATGAGCAACGACATAACAGGCTGGGGACAGACAAAGGCCCTTATGCGCCAGGGGATGTCGTTCAGCGACGTTGCCACTTTCAACGTCGTCTCCTCCATGCTCTTTGAGGAGGCAACAGCGATTTCGTTCACAGTCGATTTCATGAAAGGGAAACTCGAAGGGCGTGCAAGCGTGCTCAACGACAAGGGGGAACCCGCCAAATATCTCTTCCCCGCCGACAAGATCGACGTGGCAAGGGTGAAAGAACTCGCCACGACCGCCGAAGTCGTCGGAGCCATGGTCATCTCCAAAGACCTCGTGAAGAAGATAGAGAACGTCAGCTCCTCGCTTGGCGGCAACATGCTCGGCCCTGTCGTGAAGATGCTTTCGTCGCTCGACGGGACGGCGGCTGTGGCCGTCGGCGACGTGGATAATCCCCAGGATGCGATAAGCGGAGTGGTCACGACCGACGGCCAGCCATCGCTCGACCTCATGTCGCTGCTCTCACAGTTTGCCCCCACCCGCAAAGATGGCAAGCTCGTCTGGCTGAAGAAGGGGGAGGTGGCCGGCGGCCTTGACGTGGCTCAGGCCTCCGATTATCTGAAGGGGGCGACGCTGGGCGTCGTGGTCAGTGCCGACGGAAATTCCATCGACTCCAAGACCAACATCTTCAAGACCTTCGCCTTCAGTCTCAATCCCGACAAGGGGGGAGTGGAGCTCCGCCTGATGATAGAGGGGAAGAACGCAGATGAAAACATCCTTATGTCGCTCCTTAAAGAGGGAAACTAAACAGCTGAAAGGATGATTATTAATTCCATTAAATTATCGGGGATGCTTCCGAGGGTTTTCTCTTCGGAAAGCATCCCCGATTCCGATGTCTGGAAACGGGAGCTGACTTTCCGCAGGGGAGAGTATTATCTAGTGGAGGCCGCGAGCGGAGGGGGCAAGTCGTCGATGTGCTCCTATATCTTTGGCGCGCGCACCGACTATGAGGGAACGCTGAGATTCAACGACACCGACACGGCTACTCTCGTCATCTCCCAATGGCAGGAACTGCGCCGCCGCAACTTGGCTTACCTCCCCCAGGAACTGAGCCTCTTCCCGGAGCTGACAGCCCTTCAGAACATAGAGCTGAAGAACTCCCTGACGGGATGGAAGACCCGCGAGGAGATAGAGCTATGGCTCGAAGAGCTTGGCATCGACTCCAGGCGGGATTATCCCGTCGGGAAGATGTCGATAGGGCAGCAGCAGCGAGTCGGGATAATCCGCGCCCTTTGCCAGCCTTTCGACTTCATATTGCTCGACGAGCCCGTCAGCCATCTTGACGCGGAAAACAACCGCAAGGCCGCCCGGATGATCATAGGCGAGGCTTCGCGGCAGGAAGCCGGGATAATAGCCACGTCGGTGGGCAATCCATTGATAATAGAGGAAAGTGTCAGATTGAAGTTATGAAACTCATCAACCGTCTTTTAAGGAAAAATACCTCTCCGGCGCGTATCGCCGGATTCGTTATCTCCAATTTCATTGGCCTTGCCATCATAGTGGGGGGCGTGCAGTTTTATCAGGACGCCCGGAGCCTTTGGGCTGACGACGACAGCTTCATAAAGAGCGACTATCTCGTGGTCAACAAGAAAGTCACGGCCGCCAACACCTGGAAGGATGCCGATTCCGGTTTCTCGGAAGCTGAGATAGCCGACCTGAAGGCACAGCCGTGGGTCAGGGGTGTCGGGGAATTCATGGCCACCGACTATAAGGTCTGGGCCTCTGTCTCCGCCGGAGGCAGGGGGATGTCGACCATGCTCTTCTTCGAATCGCTTCCGGATGAATACGTCGACGCCAAAGGGGCCGACTGGACGTTCAAACCCGGCGATGACGTAGTCCCCATCATCATCTCCAAAGACTATCTTGCCCTCTACAACTTCGGATTCGCGGGCTCGGCCGGACTTCCGCAGATGTCGGAATCGATAATGGCCGGCATCCCGCTTCGCCTCGTCCTCACCTCCGACGACGGACTGAGGCAAAAGACTCTCAACGCCAGGGTCACAGGATTTTCCAACCGCCTGAACACCATCCTCGTGCCCCGCAGTTTCATGGAATGGAGCAACGCCGAGCTTGGGAGGGGAGGAGCGGCGGCCAAGCCTTCGCGGCTCGTCGTGGATGTCAGCAGCCCCGGCGACGTGGCGATAAAGGACTATCTTTCAGACCACGGCTTGGAAGTGGCGGGCGACAAAAGCGGTTCGTCGGCCTCATTCTTGCTGAAACTCGTGGTGGGTATCGTGCTTGCCGTCGGCATCGTCATCACCCTGCTTTCCCTCTTTATCCTCCTGCTCTCCATCTCCTTGCTTATGGAGAAAAACCGCGAGAAGCTACATGCGCTGCTAATGCTCGGGTGTCCGCTGACAGAGGTGTCGGCTCCGTACGAGAGGATAATCATATTCGCCACGTTTGCGGCCTATCTGCTCGCTGCCGCGTGCGGAATAGCTTTGCGCACGAGCTATATAAGTCAGCTTGAGGCGCTTGGATTGAACGCCTCAGAATGGTGGATTGGCTTGGCGACGGGTCTGTCAGTGGCGCTTTTGGTAATGGTTGTCAATGTCCTTGCCGTAAAGAACAAGGTGCTGGATTCTTGGAGATAGAAGAATCGGACAGGTTAAAAGCGTTAATTAACATTGTTAATCTGCTTGAAAAGTTTAGAGTTGTAACAAAAATACACTACATTTGTGCGATTTTAAGGCTTCAGACCATGAAATACTCAAAATCATGAAGAAATCTTAAATCTACCGGCGGAATTGCCGTCCGTCTGCTTAACTATTTTTTAGAAAGTAGGGACCCTCTTTAGAAAGGGAGCCCCGACAGGATAACCAAAAGGAAATTATTGTATAACTAAATATAAATCAATTCTTGCATGAAGAACATCTGTTTTCATCTGAACAGGAAACTGTGGGTGACGATGGCTTTGCTGCTATCCCTCGCGTTTCCGGGTATCGCCCAGAAGATTACCGTTCACGGCTACGTGGATGATGAACTGGGAGAGCCATTGATTGGTGCGACCGTAATGGAAAAAGGCACCTCAAACGGTACGGCAACAGATCTCGACGGCAAATTCACGTTGAATGTCGAGAAGAATGCCACCCTCGTGATCAGCTATATCGGGTATGACCCGGTGGAAGTGGCCGTCAACGGCCAGACCGACATCAAGATTACCATGAAGGAGAACTCCACGATGCTTGCCGAGACAGTAGTCATCGGCTACGGCTCCGTGAAGAAATCAGACGCAACGGGATCTGTGGCTATCGTTAAGCCTGACGAAGTGGAGGCCGGTCTTGCCACCACCGCTCAAGACATGCTCGTCGGCCAGACCCCTGGCGTGGTCGTAACGACAGCAGGCGGACCTTCTGGCTCTGCAAATATCCGTATCCGTGGCGGCGCATCGCTTTCCGCCACCAACGACCCTCTTATCGTGCTTGACGGAGTGCCCCTCAGTCAGGACACTCCTCTTGGTATGGGTTCTCCGCTTGCCATGATCAACCCCGAGAGCATCGAGTCGATGACCGTGCTCAAGGATGCATCCGCAACGGCCATCTACGGTAGCCGCGCATCTAACGGCGTGATCATCATCACCACCAAGAAAGGCACAGCCGGCAAACCGAAAGTGACTTTCGCCGCCAACTTCTTTGTGGATCATGCCAGAAAGACCCAGAAGTTGCTTGGTGCCAACGATTTCCGCAGTCTTATCGTCAATCGTTTCGGAGCTGATTCCCCTGCAGCCGGCTATCTCGGCGACACATCAACCGATTGGCAGGATGAAATATATCGCACCTCTTTCAGCTCTGACTACACCTTGTCTATTTCCGGCACGGCAGGCATCCTTCCATACCGTGTAGACGGATCTTTCACCAACAACAATGGTATTATCGAGAAATCAGACATGAACCGTGCCACTCTTGGCTTCACATTGACTCCCAAATTCTTTGACGACCATCTCAAAGTGTCGGCCAATGCCAAAGGCTACTATATCCGCAACAATTGGGCCCAGACCGGAGCTATCGGACAGGCCGTAGCTTTCAACCCGACTATTCCTGTCCATCGTTACGATGCAATCACAGGTGGCACAGCAGGAAGCAACTATAAGTATCTTTTCAACGGATATTACGAACCTTTCACGATAGCAGCTGGAACGGTCAATCTTGAAAACAACGCCACATACAACCCTGTGGCTACGATAGAGCAGACAAAGAATTATTCAAATGTGTGGCGCTCCAATGGCAACCTGCAACTTGACTATTCTTTCCACTTCCTTCCTGAGCTCCACGCTAACCTCAACCTTGGTTATGACGTGACAAAGTCTGACGACTATTATACAGCTGAAGCCAATTCGCATATGGCATGGAAGGAAAATGAGAACTATGGCGGCGGCTACAGCAATCATAAATATGCTTTCCGCAGCAACACTCTTCTTGAGTTTTATCTGAATTATAAGAAGGAATTCGAGGAGGCCAAGTCAATGGTAGACGCAACTGCAGGTTATACCTGGAGCCGTGATGCAGCAAACGGATGGAACACAGGCGCAAGCTCGAACTCTAATATCGCCGACACGCAGGGTCTTTCTCCGGCAATGTCTGACGGACAGGGGGGATTCATCCTCAACTACAAACCCGACACGGCAGATCAGGTCGGCAAGCCTTTCAAGAAGGATGACAAAGATCCTAATGGCAACTATCACTGGAAAAACCATCTTCAGCTTCTCTCGTTCTTCGGGCGTGTGAATTATTCATTTATGGACCGCTATTTGGTGACCGCAACTGTGCGTGCGGATGCCACTTCCCGTTTCTCGAAAGACAACCGCTGGGGTATTTTCCCCGCCGTGGCTCTTGGCTGGCGTATCGACCAGGAGGGATTTATGGAGAGCACTGCAGGATGGCTCAATGACCTCAAGCTCCGCCTCGGATGGGGTGAGACCGGTCAGCAGGCTGTAGGTTCCTACTACAATTATATTCCGATTGTCACTCCATCGCAACCGGGTTCCTACTATCCCGACGGCAATGGCGGGTGGTTGACTCCTTTCTTCCCCGGCGGATATAACAAAGACCTGAAATGGGAGACGACGGCGACATGGAACGTCGGTCTTGATTTCGGTTTCATGAACAACCGCATCAACGGTAGCATCGAGTGGTATCTCCGCAAGACCCGTGACCTGCTTTCGACAGTGCCTGTTCCTGCCGGTTCGTCTACGGTGAACTATCTTCCCCAGAATATCGGCGATATGGAGAATTACGGTATCGAGTTCAACATCTCAGCTAAACCTATCGTGACCGATGACTTCACCTGGACTCTCAGCTACAATATCGGTTGGAACCACAACGAGATCACCAACCTCGACGGCAACGAGTTCGCAGTCGGTGGCGGTGGTGGAACAACCGGTTCCAACGTTATGATACAAAGAGAGGGATATCCGGCCTATTCCTACAATCTGTACCAACAGGTGTATGATGCAGCTGGCAAACCCATCGAAGGAGCTTATGTAGACCAGAATGGCGACGGCATGATCGACTCCCATGACTTGGTCGTACGTTATTCAAAAGATCCTAAGGTGACGATGACTTTCGGATCGAATTTCCGCTATAAGAATTGGGACCTGGGATTCAACCTCCGCGCCTCGATCGGCAATTATGTCTATGCTGATGCACTCCGTGGCGGCTCGTTGCTCGACGGCCTTTTCCGCAACAACCAGCTCTCGAACATCTACCAGACCGACCAATACTTCAATGTCAACCAGCCATACTCGGATTATTGGGTGCGTAACGCCTCATTCCTGCGCTGCGACAATATCACGCTTGGCTATACGTTTGACAACCTCTTCAACGATCTCATGAAGCTTCGTCTGTTCGCCGGCGTGCAGAATCCTTTCGTAATAACGAAATACAAGGGACTTGACCCCGAGGTGTTCGACGGTGTTGACGGCAACATCTATCCTCGTGCCACGACCTGGTCACTCGGCCTTGTCGCCACGTTCTAATTCAATCGATGGCATAACCATTAAAATGAAATTCCAATGAATCTAAAGAAATATTTGATATATGGAGGCGTTGCCCTCGGCCTTGGTCTCACGTCGTGCGTGGGCGACCTCGACCTTGAGCCCAACGACCCCAATCTGGTCAATCCCAACGACCCCAACTATAAGGTCAACAGCCTTGCCATGTGCTATTCAGGCATTGCCGTAAGCGGTATCAATGGTCCGGGCGACTCTTACGTCAGCGGTCTTGACCCAGGCACATCGGCCTATCTTCGTCTGATCTTCACCCTGAGTGAATTCTGCTCCGACGAGCTTATATGGATCTGGCCTGACGCCGGAGTGTCGGACATCACTTCATGCACATGGAGCTCCACCAACGGTCTTCTCGAAGGTGTCTACTATCGTTTGCTCGGCCATATAGCCATTTGCAACCAGTATCTTGCCAACACAGCCGGCGACACGGATGCCGAATCTCAACAGATGAGGGCTGAGGCCCGCGTGCTCCGCGCATATTCCTACTACAATATGATCGACCTCTTCGGACAGTCGTCGTTCATCACGGAGGAGGCTGCGACAGGAGCGGCTCCCGTGCAGAAAAGCCGTAAAGAAGTGTTCGAATGGCTTGAAAAGGAGCTTACGGATATCGTTGACAACAAGATCATCAGTGAGACCCCTATATATGGCCGTGTAGGTCTTGACGGAGCCGAGGCTCTTCTTGCCCGCCTTTACCTGAATGCAGAGGTATTCTCCGGCACCGGTCGATGGGAGGATTGCCAGAAGAGATGCGAGAATATCATAGCCCGTCATAGAGGAGGCGGCTTCGAAGGCTCCGGGCTTGCCAACCACTATCTCTACCTCTTCTCACGCGACAATGAGAAATATATGCCCGGCGGCGGCAACAAGGCGGAAAATGAGATACTTTTCGGAATCGCTTTCGACGCAGAGATGACCCAGAGCTATGGTGGCCCGTCGTTCATCATCGCCTCAACGATCACCAACTCCCACTATATCCCCCGTCAGCTCTACGGCTGTTCCGGTGAATGGTCGTGTATCCGTGGATGCTACGAGATGGCAGAACGTTTCTACGGACATGACACCGACGTACGCGACGACCTTTGGGTGAGGGGCGTGAAGCCTGCCGGCACAAATGCCGACGGCACCTCTTATGACGCCGAGGATTATTCCGACCGCTTCATCGACTTCACAGGCGCGTGGGCCACGACCGGCGGCAACGCCATCATCAAATTCACGGGCCGCACGCCTAACGCCGCAGCAGATGGAGGTTGGGATATGAGTCAGAATGCCGATGGCACATGGAATCTCGGATTCCCCTCCACTCCGTTCGCTTCTACCGACCAGCCGATCATCCGTCTTGCCGACGTATATCTGATGTATTCAGAATGCTATGTCAACGGTGGCACAGGCGACCGCCAGAAAGCACTTGACTACGTCAATATCGTGCGCCGTCGTGCCGGAGCAGCCAACTATGGCTTCGCCCAGCTGACGAAGAAGGGAATCATGGATGAACGCTCGCGTGAGCTTTATCTTGAGTCAACCCGCCGTTCCGACCTTGTCCGCAACGGTATGTTCGCCGGACCGTCGCAGACTGTATGGCAATACAAGGGGAGCATGAGCAACAATGCCGGAACCCGTATCGCCGAACGCAACAATCTCTATCCGATTCCGCAGGCAGTGATCGCCGCGCAGCCCGATTTCAAGCAGAATCCCGGTTATTGATAAATTCTGATAAAAACACCTCCCGGCGACAGTCATGACCGCCGTCGGGGGGGGATAGAAAAATTTAAATCATTTTGAATATTTCCTGATATGAAAAAGATATTTTTATCTGTTGCGGTCTGCTCAATCGCGCTCGGTTTCTCAAGCTGTAGCGAGACCTGGGACGACAACCCCGTGCTAAAAACGCATGAAGGGGTTAAGACCGCCAACTTCCTGAACTATCCCGCGATGCAGGACCAGACAATCATGCTCACGAGCGACAACGAGGAGGGCACATTCCACCTCACATGCTCGCAGCCTGATTTCGGATATGCTGCGTTGGCCGCATATAGAGTGCAATGCTCCCTGACGGAGGATTTCCAGAAATATGAGGAAATCTCCCAGGATTTCTATAATTGTGCTCAGATCAATCCTTTGAACAAGGACGTGGCGGCAGCGTTGGAGTATCTTTCCAACGTCAAGACGGAGGAAGACCTTCCCTTGCCCTATCAGAAGCTCTATATGCGTCTGAGAGCGTTCATCCCCCAGAGCGAGGAGAACACACAATACGTCTCCAACGTGGTCAGCTTTGCCGGCGTTTCGGCCGACTATCTCGCCATTTGGGTGGCCGATACCCCTGTCAAAATCTATCTTCGTGGGGGCATGAACAACTGGGGCAATGACGGCCTTGACGGCACAGACTGGCAATTCAAGACTGGCGCGGAGAAGGATACATGGGAGACTCCGGTCATCACAATTCCTGCCGGAACCGAGTTTAAGGTTGCCGATGCCGACTGGTCGAGCATCAACCTCGGTGCGGGCGATCCGGAAATCAATCCGGGCGAGGCCTATAATCTTGCCGCAAGCGACGCGGGCAACATCAAGATGGCCGTAGACTTCACCGGCATAGCCTACCTGAAGTTTGAAAAGGGCAATTACGTCCTTACCCTCGACCCTAAATGACAACCATCAGAATCCTCCGAGAATCTCTGGTCAGTAGAAAGACCGGAGATTCGGGGGAGACATGAAAACTTCATCTTTTTACAGCAATGAAAAAAACATATTTATTCTTACTGGGAGTTCTCGGGCTGATGGCTTCCTCTTGCGAGGAGAAGATAGAGCCTGCGCTTCCCCAACAAAATCCCCAGCAGCCTATAGTGGCAGTGGAGGATGTGACCTCGGCAAAGGCGGGTGTCCTTGCCTCGGATGCCGTTCTGAACCTTGAGAGCTACAACACGCCCGGAGCCATGGTTCCCGTCATGAAGCTTGAGAAGGCCGACTCCCTTCCGGAAGGGGCCACCATAGGCTATAAGCTTGAGATTTCCCCCAACGAGGATTTCTCGCGCAGCGTCACCCTCAACACTATGGACGGCGAGGGTGAGAATGCCGGCACATATTCCGTGGAAGCATCCGCTTGGGACGATGCCCACGTGAAGCTTTTCGGCAAGAGTCCGAAAGAGAAGACCGCCTACTACCGCGTGCCTGTCTACGTCAATCTCGACGGCAGCAGCTATCGTCTCAACGGCATTGACTATTATGCAGCCACCGGGACTATCAAAGAGACCTGTTTTGATCAGGGCTTCGTCATTGAAGATAATTACTATCTCTTGGGCGATGCTACAACGTGGGATTTTGCACAGGCCACTAATTTTGCTTTCGAGCATGCTGCTGATGTCAGTGTGTATGACGATCCCGTATTCAAGATCAAGATTGAAGTGACACCGGAACAGGCCGAAAAAGGCAGCTATTGGAAGATAGCTCCCGCAAGTTCTGTCGAAACCCAGAACTGGGATATGCTCATCGGCACCGAGACGGATGGCGATGAAAGCCTTACCGGTCATCTTGTAGGTCCCGGTAAAGTGCAGGCCGGCAAGCTGACACAGGCCGGCAAGTATGAGCTGACCATCAACATGGAAGCCATGACCTATAATTTTGAGCTCAAGTTGCAGCCTGACGTGCTTTACACGCCCGGCGACACCAACGGATGGAGCCAGCTTGGCTCAGCATGGCTCGGCCTTTGCACGGCAAAAGACAAGGAGGGTTACTACGGAGTGAGTCCACTGTCGACCAACGGCTTCAAGATATGCGCGGATACTAAATGGGACAACTCCACCGATTATGGCGCAAAATCGACTGATCCTGCTCTTTCGGGCGATTTGGTGCTCGGTCAGTCCGGTCAGAACATCAATTGTGGCGAGAATGGCCTTTATTGGATAAAGGTAAGCTATGACCCAAAGAACTATCAGATGACGAAGTATGAACTCACCAAGCTCAACAGAGTAGGTGTGATTGGAAGCTTCGCGGCTTCGAGTTGGGGATCCGATGTAGAGATGACTTCTGTCGACGGTGGTAAGATCTGGACAGCGGATATCACCTTCAAGGCCGGTGATGAGTATAAGATTCGCTTCAACGACGGCTGGGATATGAATCTTGGTGGCAATCCTGATGGTCTGCTATACGACCAAGGCAATATAAAAGTTGAGACAGACGGCGACTACACTGTGACGCTTTCGCTTCTTGGAAGCCTTCCGAAAGTGACTCTCACAGCAAAATGAAAAAGGCAATTGTGAAATCCAAATATAATTTCCTCATGGAATTATCCTAAGAAGGAGGAGGCTGGCAGTGATGCCGGCCTCCTTTGCTTTCCAGGAAGCTTTGCAATCGAGCGGCTCCAAGGCGCCGCTAACGTGACGGGCTTGGCATTTTTGGGGAATTTCTGGTCGGGTGTAGATTCCAAAACGAAGTGCAACGTTATGGAGCCTAAATGATGTAGATTCAAGGGAAAGTGTTAACTTTGCCCC
>VSPO01000036.1 GCA_009775375.1 Muribaculaceae bacterium
TAATCCATGTTTTTTTGTTACTCCGCAAAATTAACACCGCCCTTCCAGTCAGGCAAGGCGGTTTATGGGACGTTTACGGACGTTTACTCTAAGAAATTGCTATTATATCGTATTTTGTCATGTCTTTGAGCCTTAAATGTGTCAACAAAAAGGGATCGGCAAAACCGCGGTTTTGCCGATCCCTTTTTGTTGACACATCTAAGAGGGTGTTTGAATTAGACCCCTCTCAATAGGAATTATTCCATATCCACTTGCGGAAGTGCCGCTAGCTTCATGCCATGACCCTCTATGAAATCAATTATTGCATCTCTTTCGGGAGAGGGATCAATGTCTTCATGTATTCTGCGTAATGCGTTGAAGACTGAAGCGCTGTTTTGATAGACGTGACGATAGCATTTGGCAATGTCATCGATTATGGCCTCCGATTTCTTACCTTGCTTTAGAATGTAGGCATTGACTCCATAGTAGGTGATCGGATTGTGGGCCATCACGACAAACGGAGGGACGTTGCCGTTTACCCTGCATCCGCCCTTGATGAGAACCCAGTCGCCAATATGACAATTCTCATGAACGAGAGCATGAGACGAAAGAATCGTGCAGTTGCCAATCTTTACGTCGCCGGCTATTTTCACGGAATTGCCGAGCACGCAATGATTGCCGACTTCAGAATCATGGCCGATGTGAGCCTGTGCCATGATGAAAGAATCATTCCCTACTCGAGTTTCTCCTCCGGGATGAATGCTACGGTTGATAATGACCTGTTCGCGGATTTTGTTGTTGTCGCCTATGACAACAAGAGAATCCTCTCCCTTCCAACGAAAATCCTGGGGTTTGGCCGCTATTATGGCACTTTCGAATATTTCATTGTTCTTGCCGATGCGCGAACCCGACAAGACACTTGCATGGGAATGGATGTGGCAGTTTTCATCGATTACGACATTGCGGTCGATATAAACGAACGCATCGACAACAACACTGTCGGCCAACTTTGCATCCGGATGGACAAGGGCGAGATTACTGATTTTTGCCATGATTGAAGGATTTAAGGTTATAATAATTAACGGCCACCGCCCACCGCCTGATAGAGCGATACGAGCGAGGACACTTTCTCATGCCAGTTGGCTATGAGTGCCAATTGGGCATTTAGCAAACCTGAACGGGCAGTCAGCACCTCAAGATATGTCGTGCCCGGATTGTACATAAACAATTCATTGGTGTATTCCACCGACTTCTCAAGCTGGTCGACCTGAAGTTCGAGGTATTGACGGCGTTCCACGTTCTTGTGATATGAGACAAGGGCGTCGCTGACATCAGCACTTGCTCCGAGCACTGCAGATTCGAAATTGTTGAGTGCTTGCTTTTGCTGAGCCTTGGCAGCTTGAAGAGTCGCGATATTCTGGCCTCTGGAGAAAATAGGAGCGGTGAGCTGTCCTGCAAGTTGTATAAACCATTCTCCGGGATTCTTAATCATCGAGCCGAGAAGATTTGTGAATCCTCCCTGCGCAGATACAACGATTGAGGGATAGAATGCAGCTCTGGCGCTGTTGGTGGAATAGTAGGCGGCTGCTAACGAACGTTCGGCGGCACGTACATCCGGACGAGCAGCGAGATATGAGACAGGCACACCTTCCACAATCTGCTTGGGAATGTCAAAAGATAGATCTGAGGATACTTCCCAGGTCTGCGGATATGTGTTGAGAAGGAGCGACATCGTATTCTGCAACTGATGGATCGATGTCTCAAGGGTCGGAATCGAACTCATGATGTTGTAGAGGTTGGCTCGGCTTTGCACTACGGCGGCCTCATTCGTATGTCCTGCCTCCTTAAGGAGTTGCATGGTCTCTACCTGCTCTTTCCAGATTTCTGAAGTACGCTTCGTGAGATCAAGCTGTTGGTAAAGCATCACGAGTGAGTAATATGTGTTGGCAACACCACAGACAATCTGAGAACGTGTAGCCTGTTCGTAGGCCTGGCTCATCTCATAATTCATTTGGGCTCCGCGCTTACGGTTGAGGATTTTTGCGAAGGCATCAATCTCCCATTGAGCAGCGAGGGGAAGGGTGTAGCTCCATTCCATTCTGCTTCCCCCATAGCTCGCAGTCCCTCCGTTGGGAGTAAACGCGATCGACGGGAAATAGCTTAGCTTCGCTCCCTTTAGCTGGGCATGGGCAATGTCAACATTGAGCTTCGCATTGTCGAGGTTGTTGTTGTTGGCAAGAGCCAGACGTATCAATGATTGAAGCTTCGGGTCTTTGAATATGTCTTCCCATCCAAGGTAGGGAAGAGAAGTGGAGTCTACGGGAGCTTCCATAGATTTCCGGAAATCCGCAGCAATGGCGCTTTCCTGGGAGGACAGCTCATATTTCTTGTAGATGTGGCAGCTTGAGAAAGCGACCGCCATCAAAGCTCCCACTGCATATATCTTATATAATTTCATATTATAGAATCTTGAGTCCGGTTGTCTCAGTGGTCATTCCCTACTGAAACAACCGGACTGATTATGATGGCGTCTTATTTATGTGGTAGATACTGTTCAAGCTCTGAAGAGATTCCGCTGTTGTCGGTGTCTTTCCATTTCGGAGGCGACAGCTTCTCCTGCAAAGCCTGGAATGCAAGGAAGAGGACCGGTACAAACAATACCTGCAGAATCATGCCTATCAGCATGCCGCCGATGGCACCCGCTCCAAGAGCTCTGTTGCCGTTGGCTCCCGCTCCGGTTGCAATCATCAAGGGGATAAGGCCGATGATCATGGCAAGCGAAGTCATCAGGATAGGACGCAGACGGGCCACGGCTCCCTGAAGGGCCGAGTTGAAAATGCTCATGCCCGTGCGGCGACGCTCAAGGGCGAATTCCACGATAAGGATGGCGTTCTTTGCCAAGAGACCTATAAGCATGATAAGGGCAATCTGAAGGTAGATATTGTTGGTGATGCCCATCATTTTCGCGAATATGAACGTGCCCATGAGTCCGAACGGCACAGAAAGAATGACCGCCCATGGAAGGAGGTAGCTTTCATATTGTGCTGATAGGATTAGGTAGACAAACAATAGCACGAGGGCAAATATATAGGCGGTCTGTCCGGATCCTGTGGCTGCCTCTTCTCTGGTAAGACCTGAGAAATCGTAACCGAATCCCGTCGGAAGATTTTGCTCAGCCACTTGGGCAATGGCTTCAATAGCCTGGCCTGAGGAGAATCCTGGAGCGGTATTTCCGGTCACATTGATAGACGTAAACATATTAAAACGGTTGATTACGTCAGGGCCATAGACACGTGTCAGCTTGACAAAGTTGTCAATTGGAGCCATTTCAGCTCCATTTCTGATTTTGATTTGCTTGAGCGTTTCCGGAGTTACCCTTGATTCAGGTGCTGCCTGCATCATGACGCGGTAGAGCTTGCCGAACTTATTGAAGTTGGATACATACATGCCTCCATAGTAGCCTTGCAATGCGGAAAGGACCTGATTCTGGGTCAATCCGGCCTGTTTAACCTTAGCGACGTCTATATCTACCAGATATTGCGGGAAAGCGGGGTTGAACGTCGAATAGGCCATGGAAATTTCAGGACGTGCGTTGAGGGCTGCGATGAATTTCTGATAAACCTGGAAGAAATTGTTGAGGTCGCCGCCGGTCTTATCAAGAAGTTTAAGCTCAAAACCGTTGGTGGCGCCATATCCAGTAATCATAGGAGGCTGGAAGAACATAACACGGCCATCTTTGATTTGCGAACATTTCTGTCCGAGGAGTTGCACAATGGCGGTGGCGTTCTCTGTGTCGGCATCACGTTCATCCCAATTCTTGAGCTTAACGATGAATGAGCCATAAGTGTTGCCTTGACCACCCACGAAGCTGTAGCCGGTGATGGCAGTCGTGGTCTCGATGGCCGGGATTGTCCTGGCTATGCTGTCCACTTGGTCCATGATGGATTTGGTCTTCTCAAGAGATGTGGCGGGAGGCATGTCGACAACGCCCATGAGCGAACCTGTGTCTTCATTTGGAACAAGACCGGTCGGTGTCGTTGACATAAGCCAGACAAGAATGCCTACAGATGCAGCCACGGATCCGAAGCCAAGCCATTTATGGTTGAGGAAGAACTTGACATAGTTCTTGTATTTGCCGAGCATGGCATCGAAGGCTACATTAAACCAATAGAAGAAACGCTTGCGGAAAGGAAGTTTTTCCTTGTCTTTGGGCACTTCATAACCTCCCGTCGGGTCGGCCTTGTCGTTGGAGACATTATGTGGTTTCAAGAAAAGTGCGCACAATGCGGGAGAGAGCGTAAGGGCGTTGATTGCAGAAAGGAAGATAGCCATTGCCATTGTCAGACCAAACTGACGGTAGAACACCCCGGATGGGCCTCCCATAAAGGAGACCGGAATGAACACGAGCATCATGACAAGGGTGATAGAGACGATGGCGCTGCCTATCTCGTTCATGGCGTCGATAGAGGCGCGGCGTGCAGAGTTATAGCCTTGGTCAAGCTTGGCATGCACGGCCTCCACCACCACAATGGCGTCATCGACGACAATCGCAATCGCGAGTACAAGAGCAGAAAGGGTCAGAAGGTTGATGGAGAATCCGAAGATGTAAAGCAGGAAGAATGTTCCGATCAATGCCACGGGGATAGCAATCATAGGAATGAGCGTTGACCGGAAATCCTGAAGGAAGATGAAGACAACCAGGAACACAAGCACGAAAGCCTCGATCAGGGTCTTGATTACCTCATGGATTGAAGCGAAGAGGAAGTCGTTTACGTTGAGTGTGTATCCAATCTTAAGTCCATCAGGTGCTTCTTTCTGGAATTTGTCCAGCTCATCGACAATCTGATTGACCACCTGTGTAGCATTGGAGCCCGGAGACTGGAAGACGAGTGCAGCTACGCCGATATGGCCGTTGACCGTAGCGTGGAAGCCATAGGATAGACGACCGAGTTCAACGTCTGCCACGTCTTTAAGCCTAAGAACATTGCCATCCGGAGTGGCGCGGATGATGATATCGTCAAACTGCTGTTCATCTGTCAGACGTCCCTTGTATCTCATGACATATTGGAAGCTCTGGTTGCCACTTTCTCCAAATTGTCCGGGAGCTGCCTCGATGTTCTGCTCTGCAAGTGCGGCTGAAATGTCGGTAGGCATCAGGCCATACTGAGCCATCACGTCGGGCTTCAGCCAAATACGCATACTGTAGTCCGCACCCATCACCATCGCATCGCCTACTCCATAGATACGCTTGATCACAGGAATGACGTTGATGGCGAGATAGTTCTCAATGAAACTTTCAGAATACTTATTTGCTTCGTCGTAAATATCGAAGACGATAAGCATCGACGACATTCTCTTTTGGGTGATAACACCTACTTGGTTGACCTCGGCCGGAAGGAATGATGCTGCTTTTGCAACGCGGTTTTGCACGTCGACAGCCGCCATATCCGGGTCCATACCGGGTTTGAAGGTGACCGTAATCGTGGCAGAGCCATTGTTGGCAGCAGAAGAATACATGTAATCCATGTTTTCCGCACCATTGATTTGCTCCTCAAGTGGAGCAATTACCGAGTTTAGCACGGATTGCGCGTTAGCACCGGTATAGGTGGTGGATACCTGTACGGTTGGTGGTGCGATATCTGGGTATTGCTCTATAGGCAAAGCCGCAAGGCCAAGAATACCGAAAATCACGATAAAAATCGAAATTACGGTAGAGAATACCGGCCTATTGATAAATGTAGCTAAATTCATCGTTTAAAAGTCTACGTAAATTTATTTTTTTGCTTCTGGTTCTTGAGCGGCAGAAGTGGAATCAGCAGCCGAAGGCTGGGATGCCGGAGCTGCAGGAGCCACAGTGTTTTTGGGAGTAATGACCATGCCCTCACGTGCACTGATGCCGACGCCCTCGGTCAGAACCACTTCTCCGGGATTTAGGCCGGAGGTCACTATATAATTTTTGCCATCATTCTCAGGAGCGACTGTTATGTTTCTTGAAACGAGTTTGGCTGAATCTCCAACAACGAAACAAAACTTCATGTCTTGCACTTCGTAGGTTGCCTTTTGTGGAATCAGCATGACGTCTTCCCTGTTGGAGGGAATGAGTACTTTTCCGGTGTTGCCTGTATGAAGAAGTCCATCCGGGTTGGGGAAGGATGCCTTTGCAGTTGCGCTGCCCGTGGCCTGATTGAGCACTCCCGAAATGGAATATATTTTGCCCTTGTAGGGATAGATATCTCCATTTGCAAGCTGAAGGGAAACTTCCGGCATCGAAGCTATGGCTTCCTTTAGCGATTGTTTGCCCCCGTTAGTGATATTCAACACGTCTTTTTCAGTCATTGAGAAGACTGCATCCATGTCTGAATTGCTTGAGAGGATTGTCAGTAGGGTAGAGGGCGACACGAGGGCGCCTTCCTTGAAGTCTACTGTGCCGACAACGCCCGATACGGGAGCGGTCACTGTGGAATAAGATAGATTCTTTCTTGCAGAAGTGAGTCCTGCCTGGGCTTGCGAAAGCTGGGCTTTTGCTGAATTGAGTGCATCGACAGAGGTCTGATAGGCGGATGCACTTATGATGTTTTTGTCGAATAGGATTTTATTGTTGTTGGCATTTGTTGCGCATGTGTTGACATTCGACTGTGCGACAGCCACTGCTGCTTGTGCTTGTTCAACAGCTGCCTGAAGCTGAACTTGATCGATGATGAACATTACTTGTCCTTTCTTCACCAAGTCTCCGTCGTCTACATTAACTTTTGTCAGGAATCCGGAAATTTGCGGACGAATCTCAACGTCATTGCTGCCTTCGAGAGATGCAGGATAGGCGGTCTCAAGAGAGGCATCGGTGGCAGACACCGTGATGACGGCCAATTCAGGAGCCTGCATGGCTTGTTGTTGGTCGGATTTTCCTTTGCAGGAGGATAACATCAATCCCCCTGTGGCCATCAAAATGGCCAGCGCGTTCATTTGCGTAATTTTCATGTTAACTATAATTGTATATATTTTAATTACAAGTGAATCATACTGTAGAAACTGGATATGGAGGCCGATATTTATTAGATCAAGTCTTTCGATAATGCAGTGCTTGCTGGAGAAGAGGGCTATGCTCTAATAAATTATCATACTGCAAAATTAATAAAAAAAGAGGGATGGTTGAATCAAATAGGAAATATCGACCAATTATTGTTCTTTTTGGAAAATCAAAAACAGATTTCGATTTCCCAAAAAAATCTAACCATCTTTTAAACTTGCAACCGCCGACATTCCCTGTCAAAAAAAGGGAGATGCAGGCGGTTGAGTCTTTCATTTATTTTGCAAACGGCGGGGGAGTGCCGGGATCTTCTTCCTTATCGTCGGAAGATTCTGTTTTGGTTTCAGTCGGTTGTGCTGAAGTGCCGTCGTCCGGGAAATCTTTTGCGTATGGATTGTCGGATATTTGCCCCGTCAATCTTTTTGCTTCCTCTTTTTTATTGATTTCGATTATCTCGTCTGTGCGGCTTTTCCATTTGCGCGGGCCGAGGATGCTTTGGACGTCGTCGTGGAAAATGACTTCCCTTTCAACAAGGAGATCTCTGATTTGGTTATGCTGCTTGGCATATTTGGTCAGTATCTCTTTTGCTCTTGCATACTGTTCGTTGACTATGCGCTTGACTTCTTCATCTATTATGGTGGCGGTCTCTTCGGAATATGGTTTTGTGAGGCCATAATCTTGCCCGGTAGAATCGTTGTAATTGATGTTGGGCAGTTTGTCGCTCATTCCATATACGAGGACGAGAGATCGAGCGATTTTTGTGCATTTTTCGAGATCATCGCTTGCTCCTGTGCCGACTTGACCCGTAAAAACATCCTCGGCAGCTCTTCCTCCAAGCAGTCCGCACATTGTGTCAAGCAGAGCCTGGGTTGGAATAATCTGTCGAGCCTCAGGGGCATACCATGCAGCCCCAAGAGCCCTTCCACGAGGCACTATTGTAACCTTAACGAGAGGATTGCCGTATTGGGTCATCCAGCTGATTGTGGCGTGGCCCGCCTCATGCGTGGCGATAGAAAACTTTTCCACATCCGTGATGATTCTTGAGCGTTTTTCAAGACCTCCTACTATCCTGTCGATTGCTGCCATGAAGTCGTTCCAATCGACGGATTGCTTGCTGTTTCTGGCAGCTATAAGAGCTGCTTCATTGCAAACATTTGCAATGTCAGCACCGGAAAATCCTTGTGTCTGTCGGGCAAGCTGTTCAACGTCAAGCTTGCTGTTGACTTTTAAATTACGCAGATGGACATTGAAAATCTCGACGCGGTCGGTCAGCTCAGGAAGATCCACATAAATCTGGCGGTCGAAGCGACCCGGACGAAGCAAGGCTTTGTCGAGCATGTCTGCGCGGTTGGTGGCTGCAAGGATAATCACTCCGTTGTTGGATCCGAAGCCATCCATTTCTGTGAGCATTTGATTTAGGGTATTTTCCCGTTCATCATTCGATCCCATGTTGGGATTCTTGCCTCTTGCGCGTCCCACAGCGTCAATCTCATCAATAAAGACGATGCATGGAGCTTTCTCCTTTGCCTGTTTGAAAAGGTCTCTGACACGAGCCGCACCAACACCTACAAACATTTCAACAAAATCAGATCCCGACATTGACAGGAAAGGCACATTTGCTTCCCCCGCCACGGCTTTTGCCAAAAGGGTCTTACCTGTGCCCGGAGGGCCAACAAGAAGTGCTCCCTTTGGAATCTTGGCTCCAAGCTCTGTGTATCTTTGGGGATTCTTGAGAAACTCTACAATCTCTTCGATCTCAACCTTTGCTTCTGCAAGGCCGGCCACATCCTTAAACGTGACGGTCGAACCATTGTCTTTGTCAAAAACCGTGGCTCTTGATTTGCCGACATTGAAAATACCGCCTCCGCCAGCTCCTCCGCTCATTCTTTTTGACATGTAGACCATGAATATGACAAGCAGCAAGATAGGACCGAAATACCAGAAAAGCTTCATAAGATCAGACCCCTTTTCATAGTTCACTTTAATCAGGGGCTTCCCTTCTGCCTGAAGAGCGGCATTCCAAGAATCGATTTTCTCTTGAATCTTATCAGATGAAGGAATAGTAGTGGTTATTTTCTTGTCTCCGTCGAATTCGCTTGAAGTATTGAATTTATGCTTTTTTGCCCCCTCGGCGGTCATGAACCCTTCCGCTGTGCGGGTTTCGGAGAACACCATTATTTTGTCCATGTCGCCGGCAAGGGCTGCCTTTTCAAAATCAGTCCAATCCACCTCTTTAGTCTGGGAGGCATCTTGGAAATAAAACAATGCGAGTAGGGAGAGAAGAATTAGGCCATACATCCAATACATGTTGAACAATGGCTTTTTGTTTTGATTGCCGTTCTTCTGAGGGCGTGGATATTTAATCATAGTTGTGGATATTTCTCTGAATGGTGATGTAATGTGGAAGTTATCGTCTTAGCCCTCATCAGGAATGAATTTAATTTCGGCATCGCTCCATAGGGATTCAAGTGCGTAAAACTCCCTGAATTCAGGAAGAAAGATATGCACCATAACTTCCCCATAATCGATGATTATCCATTGGCTATTGCGATAGCCTTCATAATTGATGGGTTTGATGCCTTTGTTTTCTAAAAGACAGTCGCGCACGGAGTCGGCTATTGCTCCGACCTGTGCGGTGCTTCTTCCCTGACAGATTATTAGTTTCTGTGAAGGAGCGGTTTCCAATGAGGAGAGGTCAATTTCCGCTATCTTAGAGCCTTTCTTATCCAGGATAGCTTCTATAATGTGGGATGAGATGTCGGTGTTGTCGAGCATTCGTCGAAAAATTAGTTACAAGCATTGAGATTGAATCGCCGGGAACGGAATTTCCCGATAATTCACATATGTATAACAAAAGATGAGCCAAAAATATTCCGGCTTCTCAAAAATTATCCAATTCAGCGCGAAATTACAAAAAAAATGCCATAACTTCAAAAGAAGCCAGGCATTAGATAGAGAACTTTTAGAACCTTTAACTAATCAAGCCCAAAAGATAGGGCTATAATTAAAAAGAATCCTGAAGAATTTTGATATGAAGCTCAATTATTCTCCATATCTCATTTCTATAACGTTCCAGTCGACTATATCCCAAAGTTTGTGTAGATAGGATGCTCTGAGGTTTTGATAATCCAGATAATATGCGTGCTCCCAGACATCATAAGTCATAATCGGACGCAAGCCTTGGGTCATTGGGTTCTCTGCGTTTTTGCCCTGCAGTATGAATAGCTTTCCATCGGAATCTGCCGCGAGCCATACCCAACCGGAGCCAAACAATGTGGCTCCTGCTTCCTCGAACTTGGATTTGAAATCCTCGATAGAGCCGAATTGGCTTTCAATAGCATCACGAAGTTTCCCGGATGGCTCCTTTATTCCATCGGGAGAAAATTGGAAGAAATAGAAGATATGGTTCCATGCCTGGGCTGCATTGTTGAAAAGCTTGCCTTCGCTTTTCACGATAATGTCTTCCAGTGCCATGTCTGCAAATTCTGTCCCCTCGATGAGTTTGTTAAGAGTGTCGATATATGCTCTTTCATGCTTGCCGTAGTGGAACTCGATTGTTGTGGGCGAGATCACCGGGGCAAGCGCATCTTGGGCATACGGTAGTTTTGGTTGTGTGAATTTCATAATTATTACGATTTAATAATTTAAGGTTGTTCCTTACTTCTAATAACAAAACGGGCAAAAAATTGTTTGCCCGTTTTGACAGATAAATATGATGCCTGACTTATACGTGAGTCTCTTGAGTCAAGATGCTTTTGTAAATGTAGTCAGTCGAAAACGCTGTCCCAGTCTTTCCAGACAGGGTCGTAGCCTTGATTCCTGATGTCGGCGACTACTTCAGATGGTGTGCGTTCGTCGCTGACCTCAAATTGCTCCAACGAATCGCACGCAACAGAATAGCCTCCCGGATCGGTTTTGCTTCCTGCGCTCATCGATGTCACGCCAAGAGCCACCATGTTGTTGCGATATTCAGGTGCTTCTCTTGTGGAGAAAGAGATGTCGACGTCGTGGTCGAAAATGCGGAAAGCAAATGTCAGTTGAGCCAGCTGTTTGTCGCTTATTATACTTTTGGGTTGAAATCCGCTTTCAGATGGACGCATTCTTGGGAAATTGACTGAATATCGGCTTCTCCAATATTTTTTCTGGAGATACCTGAGGTGGCGTGCAAGCATGACGGAATCCCCTCTCCAATCCTCCAGCCCGAGAAGCGCTCCAAGTCCGATTTTATGTACGCCGGCCTCTCCCATGCGGTCGTAGCCGTTCAGCCGCCATTCATAATGACTTTTCATGCCTTTAGGATGGTAGGTCTTATATGCCTCCTTATGATATGTCTCTTGAAAACAGACCACTCCATTTAGCCCTGAATGGGTCAGACGCTCGTAGTCGACTGCCCTCATGGGTTGGACTTCGATTGTGAGGTTATGGAAGTATGGGCGACAGGTGTGCAGTACGTTCTCCAGATAATCCACCCCGCAAAGGGAAGGATACTCTCCGGAGACAATCAGGAGGTTTTCAAACGGACCAAGCTTCTTAATGGCCTCACATTCCTGCTTCACCTGTGCCATGTCGAGGATTGTGCGTTGGAAAGGATTATCGTGGTTGAAACCACAATACACGCATTTGTTGGTGCATGCATTCCCGACATACATGGGTATATACATTGAGATTGTCTTTCCAAACCTCTCATCTGTGAATCTCTTGCTCATAGCCGCCATCTCCTCAAGTCGGGGAGTGGCCGCATCTGAAATTAGGACTGCAAAATCGTCGGGCGACAGTTGCTTTTTATTGGCTGCCGCTTTTTTCAATACTCTCTCGACATCTTCAGCTGAGGCCGCTTCCACCATGCGGATAGTTTCGTCCCAATCATATTCGCCGATTATGTCGGCGAACCCATGTCCGAAGATTGCTTCAGGTGTCGGGTCGGATTTCATTCTTTGCATTTTTCAGTGATGCTTTGTGAAATTCTCATTGCGCAGAAATTGGGGCCGCACATTGTGCAGAAACGGTCGTCTGCATCCGGGGCGTTCCTGCGTGCGTCGAGATAATATTGCTTCGCCTTTGCAGGATCGAGTGAAAGATTGAATTGGTCTTTCCAACGGAATTCATATCTTGCCTTGCTCAATGCATCGTCGCGAATTTCTGCTCCCGGAAATCCCTTGGCAAGATCTGCTGCATGGGCGGCTATCTTGTAAGCTATCACTCCGTCTCTGACATCATTGAGGTCGGGTAGGGAAAGGTGTTCCTTTGGAGTGACGTAGCATATCATGGCAGTGCCGAGATTGGAGATTATGGCAGCCCCTATTGCAGATGTGATATGGTCGTATCCCGGCGCGATGTCAGTGGTCAATGGCCCAAGTGTATAGAAAGGAGCGCTGTGGCATGCCTTCACTTGTTTATCCATGTTGGCTTTGATTTTGTTCATGGGGACGTGTCCAGGTCCCTCGATCAGAACCTGCACGTCGTGGGCCCATGCTTTCTCCGTCAGTTTTCCAAGCACTTCAAGTTCCAGAAATTGAGCTCGGTCGTTGGCGTCATGTATAGAGCCCGGTCTCATTCCGTCGCCAAGAGAGACGGCTACGTCATATTTATTAAGAATCTCGCATATTTCGTCAAAATGCATGTAAAGGAAACTCTCCTGATTGTGTAGTACACACCATTGAGTCATAATCGAACCACCTCTGGACACACATCCTGTCAGGCGTTGCTCAATCAAATCAGCATGTTCGCGAAGGACGCCGGCATGAATAGTGAAATAATCCACACCTTGCTCACATTGCTCAATTAGGGTGTCACGATAAATCTCCCACGTAAGTTTGCCGACGTCTCCATTGACCTTTTCCAATGCCTGATAGATAGGAACGGTGCCGACCGGGACAGGGCAATTGCGTATAATCCATTCGCGAGTCTCATGTATGTTGTCTCCTGTAGAGAGGTCCATTAAGGTGTCTCCACCCCAATAGCAGCTCCAGACGGCTTTAGCCACTTCCTCCTCGATTCCTGAGGATAGGGCTGAATTTCCGATATTCGTGTTCAACTTTACGGAGAAAGCAGATCCGATAATCATAGGCTCTGCCTCTGGATGGTTGATGTTGGCTGCAATGATGGCTCTGCCAGACGCAATTTCATCCCTGACGAATTCAGGGGTGATGTGTGTCTTTATTCCCCTTCTTTCGTTGTCAAGGTTTTCCCGGATTGCGACATATTCCATTTCCGGAGTGATGATTCCTTTGCGTGCATAATGCATCTGAGTGACTCTAAGCCCTTCCTTTGCCCGGCGAGGTTTATGCTCCACCGGGAACCGGATAGCATCAAGCTCCGGCATACTTCTGCGAAGCCGTCCGTATTCGCTCGTGATGTCTTCGAGCGTCACTGTATCATCTCGCTGCTCCACCCATTTCTGGCGTATTCTGGGGAGCCCTTTATTTATGTCGATTTCAATATTGGGATCGGTATAGGGGCCGCTTGTATCATATACTGTGACGTCTTCATTCGGGGTCTCGATTCTGACTCCATCTATGATTTTGACAGTGGGATATTGATGAATTGTCCTCATCGCCACTTGAATAGGGTGGATTTTACCTTTTACGTATGTCTTCGTGGAGTTGGGGTAGGAAGACACATTGATATTTTCTATTTCCATTGAAAAAAGTTCTAAGGGGTGTTATGAATAAAACACGCTCTAATGATGTTTGGGATAATCAATCGAGAAAAGAGGTGAGAGGGCTTGTTGCCACGGCGCATGATGAGACTATTCCCAATCCTGCGTTATATGCCATCCTTCCGGCAATCACGGCTTGTCGGAAAGCGTCAGCCATAGCGACCGGATTTCCAGCCACAGCGATTGCCGTGTTGACAAGGACTGCGTCAGCGCCCATCTCCATTGCTTCGGCAGCGTGAGAAGGAGCTCCGAGCCCAGCATCGACCACTACCGGAAGGTTGCTTTGCTCGATGATTATTTCAAGAAGGTCGCGGGTCACGAGTCCCTTGTTGGTCCCTATGGGGGCGGCAAGCGGCATGACGGCTGCGGCTCCGGCTTCTTCAAGAAGTTTGCAAAGCACCGGGTCTGCCTGAATATAAGGAAGAACCGTGAATCCGTCGGCTGCAAGGGCTTCTGTGGCTTTGAGAGTCTCGATAGGATCGGGCATAAGATATTTAGGATCGGGATGAATCTCAAGTTTTATGAATCCCGTTTCGAATATCTCGCGACTCATTTGTGCGGCGATTATGGCCTCTTTTGCATTTCTGACGCCGGAAGTGTTGGGAAGTAGCTGCACATTTTCTCTATTTATGTGCCCCAGCATTTCGTCTGTTGCCTCATTCATCATGTTGACACGTTTCATCGCCACCGTGATCATTTGAGAACCGGACGCTTTGATGGCGTCGAGCATTACAGATGGCGACGGAAATTTACCGGTCCCCACGAAGAGACGGGAAGTGAATTCCTTGTCTCCGATTTTCAGAATTTCGTCCATTTATATTTTGGTTGTGGTTTAGAGTGTGTTAAAACAACGACACTCATATAATGCATTCTCCCGGATCCGGAGAGAATGCCAATCTATGTTACTGTTGTATGTGTGGAAGCAGACTCATGAATTTTTTTGTCTCTTCCACGATATTGCCGGAAAAGGCGATCGCTCCGCTGACTGCCACTCCATTTACTCCTGCCTCTATCAGAGGAAGAACATCTTCGAGCGTTATGCCTCCAACGGCGACATGAGCGATATTTATGTCGTTTTCTGCCATTTCATAACAGAGATTTCTAACGCCGTCGATTCCGAGCACGGGAGATAGTTTCTTTTTTGTTTCCGTGTGAGCGTACGGACCAATGCCATAATAATCAATGTCGAGATTGCTGACTGCAAGGATATCTGAGAAGGTGTTTGCAGTCACGCCGATCACGGCCCCCGGCCCCAATATCATTCTGGCCTTGCTGCAAGGCATATCTTCCTTGCCGAGATGCACGCCTCCGACGTTAAGCTCTTTTGCAAGCTCCACTCTGTCGTTTAGGATTAGGAAGACATCTTTTTCAATGCAACGAGGTTTGACGGCGTCTACCACCATCTTTATTTCTTCATCAGAAGCATCTTTCATTCTTATCTGCACCCAACGGCACCCTCCTTCGATGACGCCGAAAATTTGCTCTGTCACAGGGGTATTACAGTCTGTGTTTGTGATGTATTGAAGCATATTTCTAAGATTTGATTATTTATAACTATATAGAGGCGCCGCATGTCTAATGCCAGAAATATCCAAGCATGGCAGCCCCGTAAAATCCCGATGCGGCAAGCTTCGGAAATTTGTCGGGGGTCACGCCTCCAAGTGCAATCACTCGTTTCCCTTCGATATGTGGCCGGATGTCTTCAAGATTGAATGATGAAAGATACCCCGGTTTGGATATAGAATCGAAAACGGGAGATAACGTCACATAATCGTAATGACTAAGAAGGGAAAGTTGTTCAATAGAGTGTGCCGAATAGCTGATATGTGTGCAGGGAATATCTGCTTTCGGATTGCGTGAATTTAGGTGAGGCCCAAGAAGATGAAATTTCCTGCATAGAGAGAAATGATCATGAATCTTTATACGGCCATGATATTGATTCGGAATGGAGGAAATCAATTCTGAGGTCTCCATTATATCCCAATCCGGTTTCCTTATATGCACTATATCTGCATCTCCATTTTGAAGAAGCTTGATGATTTTTAAGGCTTCATCGGGAATGCGATGTGGCGAGGTCATTGCTATTATCTGTAATCCGTGCTTCATAATCAAATCTTGAGGTTATTCTTATCCTCCAAAAGCAAACGATATGACCGTCACTCTGTCGAGATGGTTCAGTCCGGCGACAGGCCAGTCTTTTCTTTTTATGACCTTGTCATTGATGGCTATCGCAGAACCTTGAGGTTTTATTCCGTTCCATTTCACGAAATCAGCTATGGTCAAGACTTCTGCCGGGATTTTCGTAAGAACGTTGTTAAGAATGATATCCATAGATTTATGTTTTATTTTATTTTGTAATTGAAATGGTTTAGAGGCCCGTTGCCAGCGTTTCCGAACTCATATCCGCAACTTTGGCCAATCAATGTCTTGGTGGTCTTGCTCGCGAAAACAAACGCATCTTTTACAGAATAACCCAAAGCGAGACCACTTGCGAGAAAGGTAGAATAGCTGCATCCGGTGCCGTGTAGATTGTCGCATCTGAATTTTTTGGATTCGTAGGCTGTCGTGTTCATTTCCCCCGAATTGTTTTCCATGAGGATGTCTCGTGCAAAATCGGAGTTGGAATGGCCTCCTTTGACTACTGCAGAACGACAACCCGATTTCAGGATAATCTCCGAGGCAAGAGCTATTTGTTCGTCTCCGGAGAGGCTTCCCCGTTCAGATGAAGTCAATTCATAGGCCTCATCGATATTGGGGGTCACCACCGTAGAAAGTGGAAAAATGTGTTGCATGTATAAATCCGTTATTCGCTTCCTGTTGGTAGTCAGTTGACCTCCGCAAGTGGCAGATATGACAGGATCTACGACAATGGGAATATCATAAAAAACATTTGCGAGATATCGCTTCACTATCCTTGCGTTTTCGATAGATCCGAGCATTCCTATCTTTATAGCATCCGGCATCCCATCAGAGATTATTGCTTCCAGCTGTTGTGACAGTAACTCCGGGTTCACCGGGACGGCGGCAATGACTTTGGATGTGGATTGGGCAGTGATGGCGGTTATGGCAGTGGTCGCATATACGTTGCATAGACCGGCGGATTTTAAGTCTGCTTGAATTCCGGCCCCGGCTGAGCTGTCGGATCCTGCTATGGTCAATATTGATGTCAGCTTTCTTGTCATTCCTCTTAAATAAAAAATGTCGATCCTGATGGAATCGACACCGATGGAATGGGGTAGAACAACTGCACGATAGTAGTGGAAGCTCCCTTCATCGGTATTATCCGTATCAGGTTCACAGGGTATAATCTCAGCCACAATAAATGCAGCACCCCTGCTTCATCGGCAAAGTTATAATAAAATTTCTGACAATGCAAACAAAAACTGGATAAACTTTCTCCAAAAGACGTCGAAGAAGTTGATGAGATGATTCTGGTTGCAGAGTATTACCCTTGTGGGTCTTGGTGTTGAGGAGGAAGTGCAGAGTTGATGTCTTCACGGCACTGAGCCATCAAGGCTTTTGTGTTGAATCCACGCTCGCCCGGAAATATTGGACGATGGATTGTCAGGGTGATAGTGCAGGGAGTGATGTTATATGTGAATCTTGGCATGGCCTTGAAGCTGCCGTCAATCGTAATCGGCACCACCGGAAGCTTGAATTCGCCCGCGAGCATGAATGCTCCACGTTTGAAAGGAATCATATGGCCGTCCCAAGATCGGCTGCCTTCAGGAAATATGACGAGCGACATGCCGTTTTTCAAAGTTTCCTCTGCCTCTTCTATAGTCGTTTTGATGGAATGTATGTTGGAGTCATCCACGAAGATATGGCGAGCTTTTTTACAAGCCCAGCCGACCATAAATATTTTCTCAAGAGGTTTTTTCATCAGCCATTTGAAATTATGGTTGAGAAAACCATAGACGGTCCATATATCAAAAGCCCCTTGATGGTTTGCCACAAAAATATAAGATTTGTCTTTATTGATGTTTTCCCTGCCATCAACTTTTACTCTGACCATGGCTATCCAGCAGCAGAACCTCGACCAGTAATGGGGAGGATAATAACCCCAAAATTCGGCATTGCCCAAAAGACAACCGACAGCGGTGATGATGGCAGTGATGAAGGTGGCCACAATAAATATAGGAGCGGCGATTAGCCATTGATATATCCTGTAAATGTAGATCATATAGGTTTATGAGATATTATGCCAAGAGCAGCCTTCGATGTCTCTGTTTGTTTTCAATTGTGATCCGGCCGCTAATTGTTTGCAAAAGTAATAAAAAAACTGATAGGAATAGCCATCCGACTGTCCCTATCAGTAAATTATTTGCTGCCTTATTTTTCCTATGGTTCAATTATAGGCATAAGCTTCTCGCCCTATACTTTTTTCCACAGACAATCATTCTTCAGAATTGGAGGTGTGAGTCTCCGGTGCGATGAGCTTATACCCTTTGCCATGAATGTTGATAATCTCGATATTGGGATCATCACGAAGCAGTTTCCGAAGCTTTGTGATATAGACGTCCATGCTTCTTGCGTTGAAGTAATTGTCGTCTATCCAGATCGATTTGAGGGCAAAGTTCCTCTCAAGGATTTCATTGACGTGGGAGCATAGAAGTGCAAGAAGCTCAGACTCCTTAGTGGTCAGTTTCTGGGTCTTTCCATTGGAAATCAACACCTGCTTTTGGGTGTCGAACGTATACTTGCCTATTTTGTAAAGAGTGATTTCTTTATCCTTCTTGCCCTTTACTCGTCGCAGGATTGCCCCGATGCGGAATACGAGTTCCTCCATGGAGAAAGGTTTGGTGATATAGTCGTCAGCTCCGATTTTGAAGCCTTCAAGTATATCTTCTTTCAAGGCTTTTGCGGTCAGGAAAATAATAGGCACTTCTCCATTGACGTTCCTAATTTCCTGTGCAAGCGTGAACCCGTCTTTCTTAGGCATCATCACATCAAGCACACAGAGGTCGTATTTCCCCTTTAGAAAAGCTTTGTAGCCCTTTTCCCCATCGGGGTAGAGGTCGGCATTGAAGCCCTTTGCCTGCAGGAATTCTCTCAGCAACATGCCGAGATTCTCATCATCCTCGCAGAGCAATATTTTAAGTTTGTCGTCCATAACTTGATATATTAAATTTTTATTATTTCCTGGTTTGAGATTTACTTGTCGTTGTCTTCTGTGTCTTCAGAGAGCGGAAGCGTTATGACGAAAGTGGAGCCTTTGCCCAATTCGCTTTCCACAAGAATGTTCCCTTTGAAGATATTGACCATTTTCTTAACATATGCCAATCCAAGTCCAAAGCCTTTCACGTCGTGACGGTTGCCGGTGGAAACTCTATAGAACTTATCGAATATTCGCTTAATGTCCTCCTTTTTTATTCCGATTCCATTGTCGCTGATTCTGATTTCGAGCCGGTTCCCACCGATGTCTTTTGTGCAAATCGACAGCTGAGGCTCTTCATCCTCTTTCATATATTTCACGGCGTTGTCAAGAAGATTGTAGATAATATTGGTGAAATGCATCTCATCGACATTTATGATGGCATTCTCCGCATCCAGATGACTGACGATAGAGCCTCCATATTTTTCCACTTTTATAGTGAAAGTGTGCACTACGTTCTCGATTATAGTGTTGGCGTCAACCTCAGAGAATTTCAGTGCGCTCCCTGAATTGTCAAAAACCGACATCTGCAAAACTTTCTCCACCTGGAATCGCAATCTTTTTGACTCATCATTGATTACTTGCGACAAATGTTTTAACGAAGCCGGTGATTTCCTTACGGAATCGTCATTGAGCATTTGTGCGGCAAGGGAGATTGTTGATATCGGGGTCTTGAATTCATGCGTCATATTATTGATGAAATCTGTCTTCATCTCCGATAGTTTTTTCTGCCGGAATGCCAGTACGATTGTGTAGAGGAATACCACAAGCAGGATGAGTGTGAACGCAAGGGTCGGAATAATAAACCTTACTGAGGAGAAGATATA
The DNA here is from genome assembly GCA_009775375.1 of Muribaculaceae bacterium. Taxonomy (GTDB): domain Bacteria; phylum Bacteroidota; class Bacteroidia; order Bacteroidales; family Muribaculaceae; genus Lepagella. The sequence continues at coordinate 19,644 of VSPO01000036.1, forward strand.
AGTGCTCTTGGTAGGGAAGCCCACTTCAAGACGAAGATGATTGTCGGTGTTGGGAAAGAGGATTTGAGAATAGATTTCGTCTCCATTGTTTTCTTTAAATCCTTCTGTGGCATAAAGAATTGCTCCCTTCCCACTTCTGACTGCGAACACGAACGGAACGTTAAGGCCATTGTTCGCCAGTTCCGACTGAAGATAATTTTTGATTATCGTTGAGTCGGCTCGCTCGAAGGCCGGTCGGTTGCCCGATTCGCGAAGGATTGAAAGTATTACCTCGTTCAAAAGGCCTTTCTGATAAAGATACTGACTTCTGATAACCTCCTGCATGTTCCTGTAGTGGCTTTCGATGCTGCCTGTCGGCGATGGAAACAATGCCTTTGAAGGGTCTTGTCCTGAACGGTCGATCTCGGCTGCGAGAGTATACTTGGTGACGGTCCCGTCGGGACTTTCTATGGTATATTTAAAATTTTCGCCATTGCTGCCATATGAAGTGTCGTCATACAGATTCGATTCGATTATGTTCACGTCCTCCTCCAGAAAATGCATGGTCTCTTTCCGCTCCAACATTGAGGAAGTGGAGGAAAGACATCTCATCACTGTCTCAGAAAATTGAGCATCCCTCATTTTAACCATGTTTTCGAGATACATGATTTGAAAGTATAGCAATGCTCCGAAGGTCAGAGACATTACGATCGTAAGAAGCCAAATTAGCGATTTCTTCATTTCTTTAATTTAATTAAAATAGGATTAGGAGAGACTATTCCATATTTCTTACATAGTTTTAACAATTATAAACGCAGTTGGTTTACTCTAATTTTAACACTCAAGTGCAAAATTAACATTTAAATGTGAAAATTTAAAATAATAAAGCACTTATTCTTCTTTATTTTCTCTTATTATGTGATTTGGAAGTTCGATTATAATGGCCGGATATATTCATAAAGAATACATCCTACATGAAAAAGAATATTTCTTAATTGAACTATTGTTCTTATAATCAAAGTGTTTTTGATTGGCAGCTGTTTGCAGATTCAAAAAATGTAAGCTGAGGTGATGCAAATGTGCAATAAAAGTAGAGAGGAGATAATCTCTAAAGAAAAAATACGTTACTAAATAAAAAAGTATTCATGATGGCAGGCATATGCAAAAAAATGGACAAATATTTTTGAATTCTTGAATATGAGAGATGATGTTTTGTCTCAATGTCATGTGTGCCCGGCATGATAAATTGCGCGGCTCATAACTGCAATCCTGTTCTTTTGAATTTGAATACTTGAAATCTCGATAACAAACTAATAACATCTTATAGCATTGATTATGCAGTATGGAATATTAAAAAAGGCGGTTCTGATAAGCTCTTTGTTGATTGTTTTTATATCATCATCCTGTAAGAAGGATAGGAATGAGCCGGACCCGTTGCCAAACGGACCACTTAAGAAGACTGTGCTTCTTTATGCGGTCGCTTCAAACAATTTGAATGAAAATATACTAAGTGATAAAAGTGAAATCCTAAAGGCTGCTGAGAGTTTAAATCTTGAAGGCGTCTCAATGCTTGTCTATCAGGTGACATTGGATCATAGCGTTCCTCCCACGCTTCTGGAGCTTACGAAGGAAAAAGATGGCTCCCCGAAATTTGAGATTTTGAAAGAATATGACCGCAAACTGTATTCCACCGACCCTGAGCGTCTTTCTCAGGTGGTGGAAGATGTGGCCAATCTGAGAAAAGCTGATTCTTATGGATTGATATTTTGGGGACACGGCTCCGGTTTTGACCCTGAATTCTCTGGCCATGCCACCCGTAGCGGAGATGAATTCTCATCTCTTGTCGTTCCGATTCATAAGGCATTTGGTTATGATGTTGACTATGACAAAGACAGTGGTCATAAGGATTGGATGGATATAGACGAGATGGCAGATGCGTTACTCGACGGTATGTTTGACTACATATGGTTTGACATATGCTACATGTCAAATATTGAGACAATATATCAATTGCGCAATAAATGCGACTACTACATTGGATATACTACTGAGGTCGGAGAGAATGGAATGCCTTATGACCGCACTTTGCCTTATCTTCTTGGCCTTACAGGTGATTTGAAGGATGCGGCAAGAATATTTTTTGAATATTATCAGAAAGGAGAGGATCCCGCCGGTTTTGATGTGGCCACAATAGCTTTGCTCGACATGACGAAGATTGAGGGTGTGGCCGATGCCTGCCGGAGAATATATTCGGGTTCAAGGGATGTCGATTCAGCCGGACTGCTTAATTATACAAGAAGTAAGGTTGGTCCGTTTTATGACTTGGGTCAATTCTCAAGAAAAAAGATGCAGGCCAAGGACAATCCTGAAGAAATGAAGGAATTTGATGAAGCCATGGCGCAATTCGTAGTCTGGAAGGCAGCGACTGAAAAGGATTTCAATATTCCCCCCCTCCCGATACCAGCGGACGACTATTCCGGAATATCTTGCCATCTCTACAAATCGGATGCTAATGATAAGAAGACTCAATATTATCGGTCGCTCGACTGGTTCAAGAGAGTATACTGATGATTTGATTTGTCAGATAAAATAAAAGGAAGCATTCTCCCGACAACGCTTCTTGCCGACAAGGCAGGAAGCGTTGTCGGGGAAATAATACATTATAAATCGCTAAAAATTCAAAATCACATCTAAAAAATTAACCCAAAATGTTCCAGACACCGAATGTCCCTGCATTGCCTGCGCAAGAGAAAATAGAAAGTGGGAAAAGTGCTCTTGAGGCTCTCAAAGGACTCAGTATCGACGATGCCATAAGCCACATGGCAAACGGTATCGTGCAATTCTCCTTTAAGCTCGTTATCGCTGTCTTGATTTTTTATATTGGCAAGTTCATCATTAAAAAGATCTACGGGGTGACTTTTTCCCTGATGGTGAAAAGGAAGGTCGACGCTTCATTGACCACGTTTGTCTTGTCGTTGATTAGGATAGTGTTGTTCTTTATCCTGATAGTGACTGTAATCGGAATATTGGGGATAGAGACAAGTTCATTCCTCGCTTTGTTTGCTTCTGCCGGTGTTGCAATCGGTATGGCTTTGAGTGGAACTTTGCAGAACTTTGCTGGTGGAGTCTTGATCCTTCTCCTCAAGCCTTATAAGGTGGGAGATTTTATAGAAGCTCAGGGTTTCACAGGCAGCGTGAAGGAGATTCAGATATTCCATACTGTGATCAATACCCCCGACAACAAATCTATAATCATTCCTAATGGAGGCCTGTCGACAGGTTCGATTAATAATTACTCCAAGGAAGAATATCGAAGGGTAGACTGGAAGGTAGGGCTTTCGTATGGGGATGACTTTGAAAAGGCAAAGTCTGTCATAATGGAAATGTTGCTTGAAGATGAAGCTATCGTGAAGACAGATATTGAGACGGATATAGAGATTAACAAAGAGAGGGAAAAAGAGAATGAGAATGCGCTTGAGGCGGATCATGATGCAACTTCAATCAGCGGTAAGACAGGCTGGTGGAAGAGAATGAAGATGCGTCGCAGGGCTCATCAGCAGGCTCTACAAGACAAATTAAAGGAACAAATGTCAATCAATGAACATTTGCCTGTAAAGAGAGATGCAAGTCCTTTCGTGGGTCTTGACCAACTTGCCGACAGTTCAATAGTAATAGTAGTCAGGGCGTGGACAAAGTCAAATAATTATTGGAGCCTATACTATCGCATGAACGAACGGTTCTACAAGGAACTTCCGGAGAAAGGATTCTCATTCCCCTTCCCTCAAATGGATGTGCATATGATCAAGCCGATATGATATATATAGAGAGAAAAGGAGATGCTTAAATGCTGTGAATTATGGATAAGGAAAGCCGCATAAGATATTCTCGCCAGATTGCCGTGGAGGCTATCGGTGTTGAAGGGCAAGAATTGCTGATGTCGAGAAGCGTGTTTGTCGTTGGATGTGGCGCATTGGGTTCGATGGTGGCGATGCAGTTGGCCGGAGCCGGTGTCGGACGCATAGGAATCGCAGATTTTGATACAATCGACATCTCAAACCTTCATCGACAGTTTTTCTTCAAGACTTCTGAATCCGGCATGCGAAAATCCGGAGTGCTTAAAGAAAGAATGACCGGACTTAATTCAGAGGTAGATGTTGTCGTGGTCGATTGCTTGATAAATGAGAGGAATGCCCCGCAAGTATTTAAAGATTACGATTTCATTATCGACGCCACCGACAATCCGGTGTCGAAGGCAATGATAGAGAAAGAATGCCATAAGCAGGGCAAGCCATATTGTATAGGAGGTGTGGAGGGTTTTCATGGTCAGGTATTCACGGGCTACCGATCTGAAATCCTATTTTTAGAGTTGTCGGATGGCGGAGAAGGCCAAGGGATAATGCCATGTGAGATAGGAGGAGTAATGGGACCGTCGGCGGCAATCTGTGCATCGTTGCAGGCATCAGAAGCAGTAAAATTCTTAAAAGAAAAAAATCCTGAACCTTTGGCAAATCTCCTGACGTTTGATTTGCTGAATAATGATTTCAGACATTACGACTTGTTATAGATAGTAACGCACTTTGACGGTCTATGGAAGATAAATTTCATCGTCATCTTCCGGATTGAAATAAAGTTGTAGCCGAGAAAAAAAGGATTCGCCTTAGTAATCTTCAAATGATTACGGGCGAATCCCTCTTTATTGTTCGTATATGTCGTGATTAACCGCAGTGCCAGTATTTTCTGACGAGCTTCATCATCTCATTGTGAGTCCCCTCGGTCTCTTTCCGGATATCCGCATCATGATAATTTCTCAATTTCCTGATTATTCCGTCGATCAATTGTGGAGAGAATACATCTGCCTCCTCGAATACGCCACGGTCGCGTTCGAGAGCGGAAGCGGAGGCCTCGCAGCTATCGGGCAACGACTTTAGCTGTGCCAGCTTCTCCTTTTGAGAGTCGTCATGGATATTTACGCTGACATACATATCCTCTGCTCTTTTAAGGGAATCATTATTCTCAAATCCTTTTCTGGCGGCTACGACCATAGCGGCTATCAGCTGGTAGACGTCTGCCGAACCGTCAGCGCTTCTAAGCTCGGCTGTCTGTTTTTGTGGAGAATCCGACAGATCTACCGTCTCAAGCGGATTTGCCTGTGAACACATGTCGATTTCCCCGGTCCATCCAAGCGGAACCCTGACGAGCACCGACCTGTTTCTGTCGCCCCAGCAAATTGAAGTCGGTGCTTCCTGATGGGGCACAAGGCGGAAGTAGCTTGTCGGGACTTTGTTGCCCATTGCCGTGATAGCGTCCGCGTGTTCAAGAATCCCTGCAATCGCTTTTTTGGCTATGTCACTCAGGTGTCCGTTTTCTGTCATCATATTTTGCCCGTCTTTCATTATCTTGAAATGGATATGGAGTCCGCTTCCGGCTTTGCCGGCTGTAATCTTCGGGGCGAATGTGACGTCATATCCTTTCTTCGCGCCGTTGGTGCGGATAATCCATTTTGCGATCATAAGGTCGTCGGCGGCTTCCAATGCGGGTATCGGCAGGAACTCGATTTCATTCTGCTCATATATCATGCCGTCGAGAGTGAAATTGCCCACCTCGTTATGTCCGTATTTTATTTGTCCCCCCGTGGAGGCGATCATGTCCATGCATTCAATCCTGAAATCGTTGAACTTGGCATATGGTGCCGATTCATGATATCCCTTTTGGTCTACGGCGTGGAATAGACCGGTGTCAGGGGCAATGACATAGTATTCCAATTCTCCCATGGCGTAGAAGTCCATTCCTGTCGTCTTCTTGAATTCCTCGCACGCTTTTTTAAGAGTGTATTCTGGAGAGGAATGAAGAGGTTTTCCCTCTTTGTCGAAGAAAGAGGCGAGAAACGTCAATGTTGGAATCTCTGCAAATGGGTCGACAAAGGCAGTGGAATATCTCGGGATTACATATAGGTCGCTGTTGCCGGCCTCAATGAAAGGAAACAGGCTCGAACCGTCTACTCTCTCTCCATACGTAAGGATGGAGTTGAGATATTCCTCGGAATTGATTACGAAGTTGAGGGTCTTCAGACGATTGTCGTCGGCCGGATACATGAAATTGATCATCCTTATGCCGTTCTCTTTGACGAAACGGACAAGGTCTTCCCTCTTGAGTTGACTGCGTTCTTTCTTGCAGAAATCCACGATTTTGTTGGGATTGAGACTTAGATCCATTATATTAGTATTTAAAGGTTATGATTTTGGCATTTTGATATTCCTTTTGTTTTGGATAAATGCAACATCGGATGTTTTGATTGACAAAGTTAAATAAACTATGCCAAAATTCAAAGTTTTGTTCACATTAATTTTTATATCATACGATTTTTTAGGATGCTCCCTCATTCTCCAAGTACGTACGCTTTTTTTTTCTGCTTTCTTTTTGTTGATGGAAAGGAACGATAGGGAGTAAACAAAGAGAGCGACGAAAACGTTATGACTATAAATTCAATCAAATTAATTATGGAAAACTTTGAAGATATTATCAAATCGGAGAAACCTGTGCTTATAGATTTCTTCGCTACGTGGTGCGGTCCATGCAAGATGATGCATCCCGTGCTTGAAGAATTGCATGAGAAAGTCGGAGAAAAGGCAAGAATAATAAAGATCGACATCGACAAGAATGAGCAGCTTGCCGCAATCTACAATGTCAGGTCGGTGCCGACTCTGATGATTTTCAAGAATGGCAAACTTGAATGGAGAGCATCCGGAGTGCATTCCGCCGATGCCCTGCAGCAGATCCTCGCGCAATACGAATAAGCAGCCAAGCCAACAGCATTTGATGTGAATTCATAAGGCAGGAATATATGTCATTTCAATATTCTCTGTTTCGCGTGTTGATGGTAAATGATGAGTCTTCCAACCGTCGTGAGGGAAATTTCCCTCACGACGGTTGGAAGACTCATCATTTACGGCAATAATTGTTCTTTTCTGTATAAACAATCCCGAAAAACTTTCTGTCCCCTTTGGCATTTTTAAACCCTCAGCGACGGCTGAGGTCAAACATTCGTTAGGCGTTTCAATGATAATGAGTATTCACGCGTGTTATTGAAATATGAAGTTTAAAAAACTTCAATAGTTAGTATTTGTATGAAAAAAATCACGTCATTAATAGCTTTAGTCGTTTTCTCGTTTTTGCTTTCTGCCGCCTCGGCTGCTGATTTCGTCGACGAAACGCTTCATTATGTCATTTCATATAAGTGGGGGTTGATCCATAAGGATGCCGGCACGGCTACTTTGTCGTTGAAGAATATTGGCGACAAATATCATGTCAAGCTGACGGGAAAGACCAAGTCTTGGGCCGACAATTTCTATCAGGTGCGCGACACTCTGACCGGCACGATAGCAAAAAATGGCTTGAAGCCGGAAGAATACTCTAAAATCGCACACGAGGATGGTAAGTATAGCCGCGACGATATTGTCTATTCTTATGCGGGCAGCCATGTAGGGGGAGCTGCTAAACGAACGAAGATTGACAAGAAAGGCAATAAGACCCATAGCGAAAAAAACTTTACGGCCTCAGGTGCTACGTATGATATGCTTAGCGTATTTTATTTTCTGCGGGTGATTGACTATGACAAACTGACCTCCGGCAATGTCGTTAAGGCAACAATGTTTTCCGGCTCCAAGGTAGAGTCGCTCACTATAAGATGCGTTGGGAGGGAAACAATCAAACTCAGGGATAAAAGTAAAAGAGAGGCCTACCACATAAAATTTAAATTCACCACCGAAGGTAAGAAAAAATCAAGCGATGATATAGATGCCTGGATTTCCACGGATTCACGCCACATCCCTTTGCAGGTTGTCGGCAGTCTTCCGGTTGGCCAGGTTAGGTGTTATTACATTCCATAAAGCATTCCATTGTTGCTTGTATTGAAGAAAAAGAATCGACCCGATTGCGCTTTTGCGCAATCGGGTCGCTTCGTTTTGTTGATCCCTGTCTTAGTTGAGGGTGCTTTGATACGGGTTGAGGCGTTTTTGTGCTG
>VSPO01000037.1 GCA_009775375.1 Muribaculaceae bacterium
ACTTTAAACACCATATTGTGGGTGGGCCGGGCCTTTTGTTTATAACCCCCGGGGGTGGGGTTTGGGCTTGGGGTTGGGGATTGCCCGCGGGGGTCGATGCCGGAGCGTCGAGAGCTTCGGGAGTCTCGTCAACCTCAAGATATTCAATGAGGGCGGCTGCGCGTTTGAGAGTCTCAAGGCGAGCGGGGAACTCGGGATCGTTCTGGAAATAAGACTGAGCCTCGGGAGCCTCCATCTGGGAGAGCGTGCCCTGGATCATCTGCTTCATCTGATCGTAGGGAGCGGCGGAAATAGCCTGGGCTGCGTCAGGACCGAAATCTTTCTCAAACATAGGGGCAAGCATTTCGCGATACTGCATACGGAGTGTCGGGTCGGTCTTGTAGAAATTGTCGTGCGATTTCACTGTGAAGACGATAGCCTGCGCGATGAAAAGAGCCACAACGATAGAGCTCCACCATACGGCGATTTTCTTCAGACGCGCGATCCAACGCTGGTTGTCCCAACCGATTGACTGGAACATCGACCAGAAGCCATGGTTCATGTGGAACCAAAGGGCGATGAAGCCGATGATGTAGACGATAGGGGTGTAGACCTGGGAGAAAGCCTCCTGCAGGAAAAGGGTGCCGGCAGCGGGAGGAAGTACGTCGTGGACGCCGCGAATCTCCTGGAGCTGCATCTTTGCCCAGAACTGGATGAGGTGGACAACGAGGAAGGCGAGAATGACAATGCCGAGAACGAGCATGTTCTGGCTTGACCATTCAACGGTCTTCGGACGCTTGGATACGGCGTAGGCATTTGAGCCGCGGGCCTTGCGGTTCTGAAGAGTCAGCACCACCGCATAAATGATGTGGATGATGACGAGCACGGCCAGACCTGCCGACGCGAGAAGCGCATACCAGTTGGCGCCAAGGAATTCGCAGATGGAATTGTAGGCGGCTGGCCAGCAGATGGCTATGGCGTTCATCAAACAGTGGAAGGTTACGAATAGGACGAGGCATGCGCCGGTCAAGGCCATGACAAACTTACGTCCTACAGATGAGCTTGATAACCACATAGCAGTTTTGATTTAATGGATTTGTTATTGTTTGTTGTTAATTATAGTCGTTCCTCCGCGTGCCGACAACGACACGTGGCGGGACGCGCCTATGTAGACGCGCCTCGTGGATTTATGTGCAAAATTATGATAATTTGCCGATAAAGCAAAGTTTTTCGCGCTCTTTTTTACGGCAAATTTCTCCAACGGATGAAATATTTTTTTCGGTTGCATGTCGTGCCGACCAGTTTTCTGCCTCTTCCTGTCAGCTTTCAATGGCTTCCTTTATGGCCTCGGCCACGCGGCAGACTTCATCCCGGCCTACCCAAGGTCCGGCCGGGATGCAGAGCCCGCGGCCGAAGAGGTCTTCGCTGACGCCGTTGACGTAGGCGGCGCATCCGGAGAAGACCGGCTGGAGATGCATAGGCTTCCAAAGATGGCGGCTCTCTATCCCCTTTGCCTGAAGATGCCTCCGCATGGCCTCGGGGCGTCCGCATCCGTCGTCGCCCTTTATCCTGATGCCCGGCGCGAAAGTTGTCGTGCACAGCCAGAAATTGCTGTCGAAATCATGACCGGGATTTTCGTGCAGGGTTATTCCGGGAGTGTCGGCGAAGAGGTCGCGGTAGAGGTCTTGCACGTGTCGGTGGTGGGCGATATGCTCGTGTGCTATCGTCATCTGTCCCCGGCCGATGCCGGCGGATATGTTGCTCAGACGATAGTTGAAGCCGATGCGTTCGTGCTGATACCATGGATAATCTTCGCGGCTCTGCGTCGCATAACTCAGCACAAGCTTATATGCCTCGTCATCAGGGCAAATCAACGCACCGCCTCCGGAAGTGGTGATCATCTTGTTGCCGTTGAACGACAAGGCTCCATACGTGCCGAACGTGCCGCACGGGCGTCCCTTGAAGTCGCTTCCGAATGCCTCGGCGGCATCTTCAAGCACCGGAATCTCCCATTTCGCGGCTACCTCCACGATCCTGTCGATTTTGGCCGGCATGCCGTAGAGATGCACCGGGATGATGGCCTTTGGCTTTCGGCCGGTCTTTTGCAGGCGGTCGGCAATCGCCCGGTCGAGCAGGTCTGGGTCCATGTTCCATGTGTCGGGCTCGGAGTCAACGAATACGGGAGTTGCCCCGACATAAGTCACGGGGTTGGCCGACGCGCTGAACGTGAAGCTCTGCACCATCACCTCGTCGTCGCGTCCCACTCCGAGAGCCACAAGTCCGAGATGGAGGGCTGCCGTGCCGGACGACAATGCCACTATCCTTTTCTTTTCATAAGCAGTCCTCTCCCCGGAAGGTATTCGGGGCAAGGAGTCGTGAATGAAGAAGGCTTCGAGATCTTTCTCGAAACCAGTCACATTGGGGCCGAGGGGCACGACCCAATTATCGGCGAAAGCCTCGTCGATGAAATCTTTCTCTTTGCCGCTCATGTGGCAAAGACATAGGAGTATGCGGTCGTTCACTGTAGATTGTTGTTAATGACGGCGCGGCCGGACTCTCCGGCGGCGCCTTTCACTATTAACGTTGCGATCCGCTTAAAATTATGACTTGGGCGGCATCATTTGGTCGCACATGGCAAGGAGAGGGTCAGATAAGACCGTCGAATTCGTTGTTGAGCTGCTTTGCCTTGACGGCGAAGACTATCCTGAAGACACCGAAGGTGATGAGGGATATGCCGATATACAGCCATACTGCCACGCCTCCTACAACGGGATTGGACAGGAACAACACGGCGAAGACTATAGTCACGAAAAGGAGCAGTATCATCCAGACCATCCATCCGGGCGACACCGACGAAAGGACGCATGCCTCGCATATGGAGTTGATTGCGGCCACGATTATCCATATTCCGATAACGAATATAAACGTGTCGACGAGCACGATCTGGGGCAGGGAGAACAACCAGACTCCTGCGAGAAGCTCCAATATGCCCAAAGCCAGGGCCCAGCCCCAGCCGGAGTCTTTACCGGTGTTTAAGAAAGCGTAGACGAAATTCAACAGGGCCGCTACTACCATACATGCAGCAAAGAGATAGGCGAACACTGTCAGCGATGCTTCCGGGGAGCAGAAACACCATATGCCAAAGGCGACACTCAGGACTCCCGTCACCATCGGGATCCACCATAGACGGGTCAGCGACCCATAGTAAGGAGTTTTTTCTTTCATAACTTTTGTTTTGATGTTTTACAAATGCGGGCTGCGCGACGCGGGACATGGTTGCCTACGTGTGGCATACGCCTGAGGGACTTTCGCCCCCTTATATCCAAAACGCTGTAAAGGGAGTTATGTTCATTCTTTTTTGTAATCAAATGCGGGATTGCAACAAAAAGAGGCAAGCGGTGTTAATTATATATAGCATGTGCCGGATAAAGAGATTGGCTTCTTTGTCCGGGGCGGCTATGAGAAATGTCATCACATAAAATTATCGAAAAGATGAAAAAGATTCTCCTATCCATGGCCGTAGCACTCGTAGGGAGTGGCGCGGCGTTTGCCCAGCATGCCGGACAGGCCGGTCTCGGTGTGAATATCGGCGTAGTCCCTGTTATTGAAGGCGAGGGAAGCCCTACGAACTTTACGCTCGGAGCGCGTGTGCAGTATTCAGCCACCGACCTTATCCGTCTGAACGCTGATTTCAACTATGGCTTCAAAGACAATTTCATCAGCACGTTCGATGCCACGGCCAATGTCAATTTCATGGTGCCCCTTTCCCAGGGTTTCTACCTGTATCCCCTTGCAGGCCTTGGCTATGGCAACATCAACGTCGACCTTGACGAATTCGGGAGCACTAATCTGAGCCGCTTCGTCTTCAACGTCGGCTTGGGAGCAGAATATGAGTTCAATCCCAACTTCGCCGCCGGACTTGAGTTCAAATACCGCTATATGAAGGACTACGGTTCGCTGCCGGTGATGCTCAACTTCAGCTATAAGTTCTGACGGACAGCAAAAACAAAAAAATCCGGGGATTCATCATGCAGCCATGATGAATCCCCGGATTTTGTCTTTGCATATTCTGTTTTGATATGGTTAGGGAGATAGCCATTATGGCTATTATAGCTGTTGTGGGTATTGAAGATAGGGCCTAATTCCGGGTTTGACCGTTGCCGGAGATGAGGTATTTGTAGGTGGTCAGCTCGCGAAGCGCCATGGGACCGCGGGCGTGAAGCTTCTGGGTGCTTATCCCTATCTCCGCTCCGAATCCGAACTGACCTCCGTCGGTGAACGCCGTTGAGACATTGGCATATACGCATGAGGCATCCACCATAAGCTGGAACTTTCTGACCGACTCTTCGTCCTCGCTCATTATGCACTCGCTATGGCGTGATCCATATTCAGAAATATGGCGTATTGCCTCGTCAATGTCGTTCACGGTCTTCACGGCCATTTTGTAGTCGCGAAACTCCGTGCCGAAGCTGTCTTCGCCGGCATGACGGAGCAGGGAAGCAGGATAGCTGCCCTCAAGGCTGCCGTAGGCCTCTTCGTCGGCATATATCTCCACGTTGCAGTCCTTCAATGGGGCGCATATGGATGAAAGGTCGTCGAGACGCGAACGATGTATGATCAGGCAATCAAGGGCATTGCATACGCTGACCCTACGGGTCTTGGCGTTAAAGACCACTTTCGCCGACTTCTCCGTATCGGCTGAGGCATCAACATACGTGTGGCAAACTCCCGCACCTGTCTCAATCACCGGCACCATCGAATTCTCCCTTACGAAATCTATCAGTCCGCGTCCTCCCCTGGGGATTATGACGTCAATCTGTCCGACAGCTTTCATCATGGAGGCGGCGCACTCCCTCTCCGAGGGCATAAGCATGCATAAATCTTCCGGCAATCCTTCCTCCGCAAGCGTCTCACGGATAATCCCCACGATGGCGCGACTTGAGAAATCGGCGTCGCGGCCTCCTTTCATGACGCATGCACTCCCGCTTCTGAAGCATAGTCCGAAGACATCGGCCGTCACGTTGGGGCGGGCTTCAAAGATCACTCCGATCACCCCAAACGGCACCGTTACTTTCGTAATCACCATCCCGTTGGGACGTTCCCACCTGTCTATGACCTGCCCGTAAGGCACGGGCAACGCTGCCACGGCCTCCATGTCGGAAGCAATTCCGGAGATACGTTCTTCCGACAGCATAAGACGGTCGTAGTCAGGATTTCCCTTCTCCATGCGGGCGAGATCCCTGCCGTTTTCATTCAGAATATGCGCCGAGTGTTTGCGTAGCTTTCCGGCGATTTTGCATAGAGTTTCGGAGGAACGTTGAGGAGAGAGCCCCGATAGGGATGGCGCGGCGGAGTGTGCGCTATGTATGAGACTGTCAAATAGGTTCATATCAGTTTTCGATGTATAGATAATCATAATGTATGGCGGGGCGGCAATCCTTCACTCCGACAAGCTTTCTGAGATCGTCGGAGGTGTATTCGCAGCATCCGAGACCGATGTCGGCGCCTTGCTCGTCGGCAATGCGCACGAGGTCGCCCTTTTCAAACGCCCCGGTCACTTCCGTTATCCCTACTGGAAGGAGGCTTGTTGCCGAAGATGGGTCGAGAAGGCTTCGGGCGGCTCCGGAATTGACAATAAGGGAGCCTTTCACGAAATCATGGGAATGGGCTATCCATTTCTTCACTCCGTTGACCCTTTCTGCCGCAATGATACGTGTGCAGACCGTCGCGGGACGAGAAAAAAGGTCGATTAAAATGTTCTCCCGTTTTCCGTTGGCGATAATCACCGCCACCCCCTCGGAAGCGACGCGGAGCGCTATGCGGCACTTCGTCAGCATCCCGCCTCGGCCGAAAGAGGATTTTCCGGCCACTACGACTCCCGAAAGGTCATCGGAGGCGGGATTCACCTCGCGTATCACCTTTGAGCCGCTGCAGGATGGGTCGCCATCATAGATGCCGTCGACATTGCTGAGGATGACGAGGCTGGAGGCATCCATCATTGTGGCCACGAGTCCCGACAGTTCGTCGTTGTCGGTAAACATCAGTTCGGTGACCGAAACCGTATCATTCTCATTTATGACCGGAATGACGCCCTGCCCGATCATGACTTCCATGCAATGCTTCTGGTTGAGGTAATGAATGCGAGAGCCGAATCCCTCTTTGGTGGTGAGGATTTGTCCGCATGTGAGCCCGTGGTCGCGGAAGAGTTGATAGTATCGGTTGATGAGCTTCGCCTGTCCTACAGCTGAATAAAGCTGACGTTGGGAGACGGTGTCGAGTTTTCGCGATGGAGTCACTTCGTTGCGACCGGCGGCCACGGCTCCAGATGAAATCAGGACCACCTGCCACCCTTCACTTCGGAGCCATGCAATCTGGTCCACGAGCGCAGACATGCGCGTGACGTCGAGCGTCCCGTCGGGGCGGGTTATGACGTTGCTCCCGACTTTTACGACAATCCTTTTCATTCCTTCGCCATCGACGCCTTGACTGCAGCTATGACTGCAGCCGTGAATCCCTTGTTTTCCATCTCGTTGAGTCCCTTTATGGTGATTCCCCCGGGGGTGGTCACTTTGTCGATTTCCGCTTCCGGATGGCTTCCGTCGAATAGCAGGGCGCCGGCCCCTTGGGCAGTATAAGCCGCGACCTCCGTAGCAAAAGCGGGTTTCATCCCGAGTTCCACAGCACCTTCCGCGGCCGCCCTTATGAACCGCAGGAAAAAGGCTATGCCGCATGATGACAGCGAGCAGCAAGCCGCCATATCCTTCTCAGGAATCACATAGGCTTTCCCGGAGCGGTTGAAAATATCGGTCACCTCCGCGAGGGTATCGGCATCAACGCCGGGCGCGGCTGAGATAAACGTGACGCTCTTCCCCAGACGGATAGCCGTGTTGGGAATGACCCTGACGATCTTAAGCCCGTTGGACTCAGCGTCAAAAGACTTTGAGAGCGACTCCACTGAACGGGCGGCCACAACAGAAATGACCGTTGCCCCCGACTTAAGGCAACCTTTTATCTCGTCGATGACCCCGGGAGCCACATAAGGCTTTACGGCCAGCACGATGAAATCAGCATCCTTGACCGCCGAGGCATTCGACAGGGAGCATTCGGCAGCCGGGCAAACCTTTGCTATCTTGTCTAAGGAGGCTTGCGAGGCGGCAGTCACGGTAAGGGAGTAAAGGGTGGGGTCGAGGGATTCGGCAATGGCTCCTCCCATATTGCCGACTCCGATAATAGCAATTTTTTTCATGAATATCTCATCGTTTAATCCGGCCATCGGGTATACTTGCGTCGGCTGCGCCGATCCGGGGTCAGATGGTGGTTTATTCCAGGATTTCAATGTCGCCCAAGGCTTTATTAAGCTCTTCGGGAGAGACTTTGTTGAATGTCTCGTAGAGAGCGGGATCGGTGGTGTAGTCTTTATTGAAGAACACCTGGAAAATCTCAAGCTTGTTTTCCCCTTCCAAATTGGCAATCGGAGGGGTTGACACCCAGCATAACACGAGCTTCTCGTCGTCTACGCTGACCACCTTATAGATATGCAGCGTCCCCTCTTCGTCCTCGCGGAGCATAAGATAGGAATTAGGCTCGAAGAAATACATCATTTTCCTTTTGAGCCAATAAGGCGTGCCTTGAAAGTCTGTCAGTTGATAATCAATTATATGCTCGGTGCTTGAAAGGTCGAGGAAATGGCCGTCTTTGTCGCTCCAAATCCCGACTACGTCATATTCCGATACATCGGGGGGAAGGTCGTCGCTGCAAGAAGACAGCGTCGGCACGATTATCGCCATCAAAGCGAAAATGGCGGTCAGTAGGGTCTTGCTCATTCTTAAGATATTGAATTTTATTAAAAGCTGTTGAAAAATCAACGTTAAATATTTATTCGGTATGAACGGATTGCCTATGAAATCCTTCATTCTGTTGCAAAATTAGGAAATATAAGTGAAACCACCCATCAAAGTCCCTATTTTTTCAAGATTTTAACTATATTCGAACTATAATATGTCAAGACTTTATGGATAATCCGCGCATTTTACTTATTTTTGCAGCATAAATCATTCAAACCAAAAATCATGAAGAGATTGATAGCGTCTTCCCTCATGGTCCTTCCTCTGCTTACGGCTTGGGGCGGAGAAACATTCGAGAAGAATTTCAACGACAGCACGCTCCGCGTGGATTATATCTTCGCGGGCGGACCTGAGGGCAATCGCGTATACGTCGACAACATGTCGAAGACATCGGGATGGAACGGACGGACCACGCGCCTCGACGAGGTGCCTCTCGAAGGCAACGGTACTATCGAGGTGAAGGATCCTGCCACGGGCAAGACCCTTTACAAGCACAGTTTTTCCTCCCTCTTTCAGGAATGGGTCAATATCCCGGAAGCCAAGGTTAAGCCACGCAGCTTCGAGAACGTATTCCTTGTGCCGGTCCCCAAAAAGGAAGCCGACATCACCATCACATTGCGCGACAACCGTCATCAGACCCTTGCCACAGCCACCCACCGCTATCGTCCCGGAGACGAGCTCGTGGCCAAACGAGGCGTTTCTCCTGTGAAGACGCGCTACGTCCACAAAGGCTCCGACCCTAAGGACGCCATCGACATAGCCATGCTTGCCGAGGGATATACGGCCGGAGAAGAGGAGGCGTTTTTCGCCGAAGCCAAGAAAATGGCGGAGGAGATTCTCTCCTACAAGCCCTTCGACTCGCGCAAAGATAAATTCAACTTCATAGCTGTGATGGTGCCTTCCAACGAAAGCGGGGTGAGCGTGCCTCTTGAAGGAATCTGGCGCGACACGGCTTTCGGGTCGCACTACAGCACTTTCTATTCCGCACGCTATCTGACCTCGCCCAACGTCAAGAGAATGCACGATGCCCTGAACGGCCTGCCCTATGAGCACGTCATGATGCTCGTCAACACCGACAGATATGGCGGCGGGGGAATCTACAACAGCTATCAGATGGCCACGACCCGCCATGAGCATTCATTGCCGGTGACCGTGCATGAGTTCGGACATAGTTTCGGAGGTCTTGCCGATGAATATTTCTATGACGGCGACGACGACGCCACATATCCTCTCGACGTAGAGCCTTGGGAACCAAATATCACTACGCTCGTCGGCTTTGACTCAAAATGGAAAGATATGCTGACTCCAGGCGTGGCCGTGCCTACCCCATGGAAGGATCTTGGCGGCACACGCGAAGAACGCATGAAACACAGGCAAAAGGCTGATGTCAAAGACGGCAAGCAGGTCGTGGGCGTATATGAAGGCGGCGGCTACAAGCCCAAGGGAGTGTACCGTCCTGCTGTCACGTGTCGTATGCGCGACAATTATCATCCCGCACTTTGCCCTGTCTGTGAGAAATCAGTAGCGGAACTGATAGATTTCTATACTGTCGCTCCTAAGAAATAAGAGATTGTAAATGCCGAAGCCGGCATAAAAGGATATGAAAAGAAATGCCCGGGTTCCGAAGAGGGATCCGGGCATTGTCAAACTATTGCGTCAATATATTCTTTTAAGCTTTTCCAGCGAGAGGAGCCGGTACGGAGTATGTGCGTTGCCCGAGTTCTGTGTCGATCTGGAAGATGCCGGTGCCGTCCTCGCCAACGAGCGTGAGGTTGTCGATGATCTGCTGAGCGCTTTCCTCCTCCTCAACCTGCTCGGCCACAAACCAGTTGAGCATCTGGCGGGTGGCGATATCGTGTTCAGCCTCGGCAAGGGCATATAGCTCATGCACGCGGCGCGTCACGGCTTGCTCATGTTCAAGCGTGTGGGCGAAGGCCTGAAGGGGAGAATCCCACGTCTGGGGCACCTCTGCTATCGGGGCCAGCGTCACTTTGCCGCCTCGGGCATGGACGTAGTTGATGAATATTAGGGCATGGTCGAATTCTTCCCTATATTGGATGCGAAACCAATTGGCCAAGCCTTTGCGTCCCACTGATTCGAAATGATTGGCCATCGCAAGATAGAGATAGCCCGACCAGAACTCCCAGTTGATCTGGGTGTTGATCATGTCGTTGATTTTTGTGCTAAGCATTTGTCTATCGTTTGGTTATACTATAAAAACTTTAAGTTGCTTATTCTCGGATTCGCCGCGCGGGGCGACATTCAAAGAAAGTGGAATTGTTTTAGCCTTTCGATGCTGCGGACGATGCGAAGAAGCATCACCGGAAACGGTCGGCCTGTGCGCCGTGATCTGAGGGAGGGGTTGTATGTTTGCATAGTATAACGATTTTTTGTTGAAAAAATTATTTCCGGCAAGGGCTTTTTCAAAAGATGGAAGCGGCCTTTGCGAGTTTGTTTATTAAGCCAACATTGAAAGCATGAGCAAGGTTGCGTCGATAACATTTTTTAAGATTCCCTGATTGCCTATTGCCTGGTCTTATCCATGTTCTTCAGTCAAATTTAAAGGAAAGAAGCCTTAAATATTTGCTTTTATGTTTTCACATTGTTTCAAATACCACGACAAATCTGTTAAATTAGGATAATTATCGGTCATTAGTGGGTGCGCCTATTGCATTTCCACCTTTTTTACATTACTTTTGTAGTATAAAAATTTTTCGCAGGAACGGAGGATGACATTAGTGATGCCAAATCATACCACATGAAAAACTCCTGACTGAAAAACTTGACAACCCAAAAGAAAAACAATTTGAAAGAATGACAAGAAAAATCGTATTCGCGCTTATGGCCCTTTCAGCAGCTGCCGCGGCATTTGCCGAAAGGACTGAATCCATGATAAAGCAATGGCAGTTCTCTAACGACAGCGTTTCGTGGAAACCTGTCACTATCCCCCATGATTGGGCAATATACGGTCCGTTCGACCGTAGCCAGGACCTTCAGAAAGTGACCGTCGAGCAGAACGGCGAGACTGAGGCCACTTGGAAGACCGGCCGCACGGGTGGCCTTCCCTACGTTGGCAAAGGATTCTATAAAACCACGGTAAATATCCCCGACACCACCGGACGTTCGCTCGCCCTCCTGTTTGATGGAGCCATGAGCCATGCCCACGTCTACGTCAACGGCAAGCAGGTGGCTTATTGGCCTTATGGCTATAATTCTTTCTATGCCAATCTCGACGGGGTGGCCAAGCCGGGCGACAACATTGTGGAGGTTTCCCTTGAGAACCTTCCTGAGTCTTCGCGCTGGTATCCGGGAGCGGGTCTTTACCGCAACGTGCATTTGATCGACCGCGACAAAGTACACATCCCCGTCTGGGGTACATATCTTACGACTCCCTACGTCTCCAAGGAATATGCCACCGTGAAGCTCCGCACTGAAGTGGAGGGGGTCGAGAAAGGGGAGTACGTCACCCTGACCACGGTCATTAGCGACAAAGATGGAAAGACCGTCGCCAGCGACACTCATAAATATAAGATATACCCCGGGCAGGATCTCACGCAGAATTTCATTGTACGCGACCCGTCGCTTTGGACTCCCGAGACCCCAACGCTCTACATCGCCCGCACCACCGTCTCCAAGGATGGCAAGGAGGTTGACACCTATTCCACCCGCTTCGGCATACGCAGCGTGGAGGTCAGAAACGGCGAAGGATTCTTCCTCAATGGAGAGAAGCGGAAGTTTAAAGGGGTCTGCAACCATCACGACCTCGGTCCGCTCGGGGCTGCTGTCAATAAGTCGGCCCTACGTCATCAGCTGCAGATGTTGAAAGATATGGGAGCCGACGCTGTCCGCACCGCCCACAACATGCCGACTCCCGAGCTTGTAGAGCTATGCGACGAAATGGGGCTCATGATGATGATCGAGCCTTTCGACGACTGGGGTTTCCGCCCGAAATGCAAAAACGGCTATGGCACGATCTTCAATGAGTGGGCAGAGAAAGACATGGTCAACATGCTCCGCCATTATCGCAACAATCCTTCCGTAGTGATGTGGTCGATTGGCAACGAGGTGCCCTCGCAGTGGGGTCCCGACGGAATCTCTGAGTTGAGGTTCCTTCAAGACATCGTGCATCGTGAAGACCCGACACGCCCCGTCACCTGCGGCATGGACCAGGTGAAGGCAGTGACCGACAACGGATTCGCAGCCGCTCTTGACGTCCCGGGATTCAACTATCGTGTGCATCTTTATGAGGAGGCATTCCCTAAGCTCCCGCAGAACGTGTTGCTTGGCTCGGAGACTACCTCTACGGTTTCTTCCCGAGGCAAATATTATTTCCCGGTGAAGAAGGCCGCCGGAGTCATACGCGATGACAACCAGAGCAGCAGCTATGACGTGGAGTATTGCTCCTGGAGCAACATCCCCGACGACGACCTTGCCGCTTCCGACGACCTTGACTACGACATGGGGCAGTTCGTCTGGACCGGGTTTGACTATCTCGGCGAACCGTCGCCCTATGACACCGACGCCTGGCCGAGCCACAGCTCCTATTTCGGCATAATCGACCTCGCCTCGATTCCTAAGGACAGATATTATCTCTACCGCTCCAATTGGAACGATAAAGAACATACACTCCATATCCTTCCCCACTGGAATTGGAAGGGACGCGAAGGGGAGGTGACTCCGGTCTTCGTCTATACGGATTCCCCCAAGGTCGAGCTTTTTATCAATGGCAAGAGCCAGGGAGTCAGGGAGAAGAAAAAAGGTGGCTCCAATATGGAACGCTATCGCCTGATGTGGAACGAGACCGTGTATGAGCCGGGAGAGCTGAAGGTCGTGGCATATAATGCCGACGGCTCTGTGGCGGGAGAGAAGACCGTCCGCACGGCCGGCAAGCCCCACCATCTTGTCTTGACCCCCAACCGCAAGGAAATCAGTGCGGATGGAGAAGACCTCGTCTATATCACCGTGCAGGTGGCTGACAAGGATGGCAACATCGTCCCGACCGACGAGCGCGCCGTGAAATTCTCTACGAAAGGGGCCGGCAAATTCCGCGCCACGGCTAATGGCGACCCGACGAGCCTGCGCCTCTTCCATCTTCCAAAAATGGATCTCTTTTCCGGGGCGGCAACGGCTATCGTGCAGTCGGACGGCAAACCCGGAGAGCTGACCTTCACGGCCACGGCAAAAGGGGTGAAACCGGCTTCCGTCACCATCACCGCAAAATGACCCGCCTTATGGCCGTCAAACCGATAATCATTCACAACTTCATAATATTAATCACCTAAAATCAACAATCATGACAACTGAAGAAATGCAGAAAAATCTTGAGAAAGTCTTCGCCGACCGTTTCGGCGGAGAAGGCAACGTCTATGCTTCCGCAGGACGAATCAACCTCATCGGCGAGCACACCGACTACAACGGCGGGTTCGTATTCCCGGGTGCTATCGACAAGGTCATCATGGCCGTGATCCGTCCCAACGGGCTTGAGAAAGTCAGAGTCTTCTCCGTCGATATCAACGAATATGTGGAGTTCGGCCTCAAGGAGGAAGATGCCCCGAAAGAATCGTGGGCACGCTACATCTTCGGTATATGCCGCGAAATCCAGAAGTGCGGAGGCGACGTAAAGGGCTTTGACGCTGTCTTCGCGGGCAACGTGCCTCTCGGAGCGGGCCTCAGCTCTTCCGCAGCTCTTGAGTCGTGTTTCGCATTCGCCCTCAACGACCTCTTCAATGGCAACAAGATCGACAAATTTGAGCTCGCCAAGATCGGACAATCCACGGAGCATAACTATTGCGGCGTAAACTGCGGCATCATGGACCAGTTTGCTTCCGTATTCGGCCGCAAGGGCAATCTTATGCGCCTCGATTGCCGCTCTATGGAGTATGAGTACTTCCCCTTCAATCCGAAGGACTATCGTCTCGTGCTCGTGGATTCAAGAGTGAAGCATGAGCTTGCGGATTCCCCCTACAACAAGCGCCGCGAATCCTGCGAACGTGTTGCCAAGCGCCTCGGCATCGAGACTCTTCGCGACGCGACAATGGAAGACCTTGAGAATATCAAGAGCGACATCACCTCTGAGGATTTCTTCCGTGCGAAATTCGTCATTGAGGAGAAGGAGCGCGTGCTTGCAGTCTGCGATGCCCTCAACAAGGATGACTACGAGACCGTAGGCCAAAAGATGTATGAGACCCACGCCGGCCTTTCAAAGGATTACGAGGTTAGCTGCGTGGAGCTCGACTTCCTCAACGACGTTGCCAAAGAGCTTGGTGTGACCGGCTCCCGTATCATGGGCGGCGGCTTCGGTGGATGCACAATCAATCTGCTTCCCAACGACCTGCACGACAAGTTTGTAAAAGAAGTGACCGCACGCTTCAATGAGAAATACGGCCACGAACCGAAAATCTATGATGTTGTAATCTCCGACGGCGCACGCCTCGTGAAAGAAGCCCCCAAAGCATGAAGATAACGAAGACGACTGCTGCTTCTTCAATAGGGGAAGTGGCGCTTTTCACTCTCACCAACAACTCCGGAGCCAGCGTGGAGCTTTCCTCGCTTGGCGCCGGGATTGTGAAGGTCTGTGTCCCCGACAAGGATGGCAAGATTGAGAATGTGGCCCTTTCATATGCGAGCCCTGCGGATTATCTTGCCGACGGACCATGCCTCGGGAAAGTGCCCGGCCGTTATGCCAACCGCATAGCTAAAGGCCATCTTTCCGTGGATGGCAAAGACTATCAGCTTGCGATCAACAATGGCCCGAATGCGCTTCATGGAGGTCCTACGGGCTTCATGAATCGTATCTGGGAGGCTGAGGAATTGCCCGACGGCGTTCGTTTCACGTATAATGCGGCCGATGGCGAGGAATCTTATCCCGGAGCTCTGAAGACCGTGGCTGAATATCATTGGAGCGATGACAATGTCCTGACCCTCAAACTTTCGGCTACCGCCGACAAAAACACCGTCGTCAATCTGACCAACCACGCTTACTTCAACCTTGAAGGAGCCGACGCCGGAAGCGTGCTGACCCACGAGATGCGCATCAATGCTTCCCGCTGGCTGCCCACCGACGAAACGCAGATTCCTACCGGGGAACTTGCCCCCGTCGCCGGGACTCCTATGGATTTCACCTCCTTTAAGGAGATTGGCCGCGACATTAAGGCTGATTTCGAGGCTCTCCGCATTGGCAAGGGATATGACCATTGCTGGGTCAACGACGGCTATGAGAAAGGGAAAATGATCGAGGATATCGTGACGCTGAAAGCTCCGGCTTCCGGGCGGGTGCTGACCGTGGGCTCAACCCAGCCGGGCGTGCAGATCTACACGGGCAACTGGCTCGCCGGATCGCCGCTCAACAATTCTGGGAAGAGCTATGAGGATTATGACGGCGTTGCCATTGAGATGCAGGGATTCCCCGATGCGCCCCACCATGACAATTTCCCCTCGCAATCGCTCAAACCCGGCGAGACCTACGAGCAGACAATCCGCTTCGCTTTCGCCACGGAATGATTGCCCGGATTTTTCGATAACGATACATATAGGGGGTTGCCGACTTCGGCAATCCCCTACGTGTAACTCACTCTTAAATATGAAACTTGAGAAAATACAAGGATTTCTTGGAAGATGCGGCGCGTCGGCGGCTTCGCTATTGAAGGTGGCCCTTCTCTCGCGTCGACCATCGCCGTCGGGCCGACGTAAGGACGGGGCAATTGTCATAATGGGCAATGGGCCGTCGCTTCGCCAGACGATCGACGGGCGGGGCGACTGGCTGCGGTCCCACGATCTGCTTGCAGTCAATTTCGCTGCCAACACCCCCGATTTTTTCAGCCTCCGGCCCCGTTATTACGTGCTTGCCGACGGTCATTTCTTTTCCGGAGTTTCCACCGACCCCAACGTCGGGCGTCTGTGGGAGGCAATCTCTTCCGTCGGTTGGGAGATGACGCTTTGGGTCGACCGGAAGTATCGGGCATTGGCGGAAAAATTATTGAAAGGCAATGGTATGGTGACGGTAAAGGTCTTCAATCTGACCCCGTTGGAAGGCTGGGATTGGCTTGTAGGCCGGCTTGTGGACCTTGGCATGGGTATGCCTCGCCCGCGCAACGTGATGATTCCGGCGATAATGGTGGCTATTCGCGAGGGCTACAGGAAAATCTACCTTTGCGGGGCCGACCATAGCTGGACCAAGACTTTGAGCGTGGACGACGAAAACTTCGTGGTCAGCGTTCAGCCCCATTTCTACAAAGACAACAGCGAGGAGCATAAGCGTGTGCGTTCGGCTTATGCGGGTCTGCGTCTTCATGACGTGCTCGGCAGCATGACAGTGGCATTCCGAAGCTATTGGGAGATAGCGAAGTATTGCAAGTCGCGAGGCGTGGAGATAATCAATTCCACCCCCGGCTCGATGATAGACGCCTTCCCGCGCGACCCAGTCGCGGTTTCTCAGGCTCTGTAAAGACGTACGCTCCAAGCGCCGGATTGCCGTCCGACAGGCGGTCGAGGCCGTCCATGTCGTAAAGGCATTCCTCAGTCACGAAAAGGGGATTGCCCGCGCCGATAGCGGGGGAGCCGGGTTGGAGTCTGTAGTTGAAATAATAATCGGAACGCACTGTCAGGAAAAGCGGGTCCTTGTCCCATAGGCAATCAATGAAATTGGAGTCGTCTTTCCCCTCTGCTTTGAGCAGGACATTGCGCAGGAACACGTTGGATCCGTCAAGTTTTAGGGGGGATATCGGCGACCCGAGGCCATAGATGATGCAGTTCTCGAATGCTGCCGCCATCAAAGGATTGTCATTCCCGGCCGCCTCTTCGGGAAGGCAGTGGGAGAGCTTCAGGTTAGCCTCCGCGACGGCCGAGAAAAGATAATTGTTGGCAATTGTGCATTGCACGAATGAATGCTCGCCTCCGGTCAGACCCACCACTGCGAGCGGCGATTCGGAGAAGACGCATCCATAGGCGCCGACTTTGGCATATTGCGAGTTGATTACGTTGGTTTGCGAATTGTGGAGCCAGGAATTGGTCATTGTCAGCTTCGTGCGTGTCAGGTCGCCGCAGGAATCTATTTGGAGCCCCTCCGAGGTGGAGCGCATGTCGACATAGTCCATCCTGTTGCCGAAAGATTCTCTGTCAATCCTGATTCCTGTCCATTGTCCGGCAAGGATATCATACCCCACGTCGGGAAGCACGTTGTCAATGCGGTCGCCGCGCATGTTGATCATGGCTCCGGGCTCTCCGACGGCGTCAAGTTGGCCTCTGACGGTCAGGCTTGCCTTGTCGTGGAATAGTACGTCGGTGCCCGGCAGGATGGTGAGCGTCGCCCCTTTTTCTACGATAAGCGAGTCGAAGACCACGTAGGGCAACTCCGGCGTAAGGGTCATGTCGCTCTCCACTCTCAATCCACGCAGTCTGCGCACGTTAAGTCCCCGGGCTTCGAGCTCCACCTCCTGGGTGTTGCCGTTGGTCGTGAAGAGCATCCGGTCAGACACGCAGACCGGCGTCAACGATTCGTCGGCGTCGATGAAGCATTCGATGAACACATATATGGAGTCGTGGCCACGGATTTCCACGTCTTGAAATTCCGTCCCGCTGACCCCGTCGACATTGAAAGAGAAATTGGAGTCGGGGTTGGAGAGACGTATGCTTGAGATGCTGACCCCCTTGCTGTTGGGATTCCTGACTATAAGTCGGGCTGTCGGCGTGCCGAGGTCGGTGAAGACAGTGCCGAAGCTGACGGTGTCGGTCGAAAAGGAGAGCTTCACTCCCGGGGATGAGTCGATGTCATCGCGAATACACGACATCAGGATTAAACCAATCATGGCTAAGGCCGTCAATAGTAGAGAGCGCGTTTTTTCCATAAAGAGATAACGTTGTCCGGCTGCGTGATATTGCTTTGAGAAAGGCTTATCCCATCCTTGCAGGGCCAGAGGGAGTGATTATTTTTCAAATCGGTTCCCGGGAGCGGGCACGGCGCCGGATAAATAAACTGAATTCAGTGAATGAAATATATGTTGATAGCCGGCGAGGCATCCGGCGATTTGCATGCCTCCAACCTGATATCCTCGATCCTCCAGTTTGACCCCGTGGCCGAGTTCCGATTCTTTGGCGGCGACCTCATGGCTAAGGCGGCGCGGCGTCGCCCTGAGGTGCACTATGAGATGATGAACGTGATGGGTTTCTCGGAGGTGATCAGAAGGCTGCCCCAGATTATCAGGAATTTGAAGACCGCCAAGGGGCTCATCCGGGATTTCCGTCCCGACGTGCTTATTCTGGTGGATTATCCGAGCTTCAATCTCAAGCTTGCGAAATATGCCCACTCGATAGGGGTGAGGGTGGATTATTTCATATCCCCGAAAGTGTGGGCATGGAAAGAATACAGGGTAAAGCAAATCAAGAAATGGGTATCCAATCTGTATTCGATTCTTCCGTTTGAGGTCGGTTTCTACCAGCGTCATGGCTACGACATAAAATACGTCGGCAATCCTTCCGTGCAGGAGATCGACTATGCATTGGGCCATCTCCCTCCCAGAAAGCATTTCGTGGAAAGGCAAGGTCTCTCCGAACCCGACAAACCCATAATCGCCCTTCTTCCTGGCTCAAGGATGAGCGAGATTCGCAACAATCTCCCCGTCATGATCAAGGCCGCGCGAAATTTCCCCGACTATCAGTATATCGTGGCGGCCGCGCCGGCCGTCCCTGAGAGATTCTATCGGGAGGTGGCTCAGGACCAGGGTTTGCAGGTAGTCTTCGGCGCGACGCCCACTCTGCTGAAGTATTCGCGGGCGGCTGTCGTCACGTCCGGAACCGCCACGCTTGAGACTGCCCTGATCGGCACGCCGCAGGTGGTATGCTATCGGGGCAACGGCAGCAAGCTGACATATTCTATTATGGAGAGGCTGCTGAAGGTGAAATACGTCTCGCTGCCCAATCTTGTTGTCTCCAATAGCGTGGTGCCGGAGCTGTTGCTTCATATGTGCACGTCTGAATCCATCACACGTGAACTTTCCCCACTATTGCAGAATTCTCCGAAGAGAGAGTGGCAGGTGTCAGGCTATAAGACGATGCGACGCCGTCTTGGCAATAGCGTCGCTTCGGAATATGCAGCGGAATTGATCACGGATTCCCTGGGTGTCCAACCCCCGTCGGCTGATCCGGAGGTGGCGCCGGCCGGAGGCAAAGAAGTTAAAGTTGTTGAAGCTGAATCAGATGCTCCGCGAAGAAAACGTAAGCACAAAAAGCCGAAGCAATTGCCGGATACAGATAATTGTCAGAAAGAAGTCTATGGCAAGGCTGAATAATCGGATTTTTATTGAACAAATGTCAACAATTCATTGTTGACATTTGTTATTATAGGCGGAACCTTGACTTTTTGTTTCACTCCCACTTTGAAAAGCCGGAGTGAGTCGAAAGGTCGTTAAATACCATTAAGCTATGTCTGATTACGTAAAAAACAAGCCCTCCGGTAGCCGGAGCGCGATGTTGTTCCAGGTTTGCAGTGGTGTGCTGTTTCTCGCAGCAATAGGTCTTTTCATATGGCTCCTTACGGATGCGGCTGAGCAGCATATGACAAAGAATATTTTCTATGGAAGCTCATTTCTGGTCATCACCCTTGGCATCTTGCTCTACACAGCCTTCTCCTCCCGTGCGCCTCGATTCTGGACCGCCGTGCTCTGGTTGTCAACGGTCATAGGGATCGCCACGTTTGTAGTGGGACTTTGTCTTAAAGACCCTGCTCCGAAGACGGTCGTCTTCGACGATGGCACCCCGGCTGCCACGATAGAATTGGAGGAAATTTGAAAGCCGATAATAGAGATGCTGAGACGGCGGCGATTCAATCGTCGTCGTCATCGTCATCATCATCATGGTGATGTCTCTTGTGATGCTTCTTATATTGTTTCTTATATTTCTTGTATTGTTTTTTGTATTTTTTATGCTTCTTGTGTTTATGGGGTTTTGAGTAATAGTTCCCGCCGGGAGAATAGCCATACTCATAATAGTCCGGCGAAGCATAGACGTGGGTCCCCGGAGCGCAGCAGTTCAGGGAAATCAATATCATTCCCGCGAGAAGGAACGGCAGCAGGCGTTTAAGTTTAATATTTTTCATAGTCGTATCTGATTATAAAATGGACGTAATTGTAGCTATAAGTCCGGAATATCTGCATCAAGAATACTTCCGGCTTATACGTATAATGCAAAACCTCCCGAAAAGGTTGACACCCCGATAAATATTCGATTGGAATTCTCAGAATTTGGGCTTGCCGCTATTGCCGGAACTTGGAAATCATGTCGTAGCGCAAGTCGGAGAGCATGGCAAGGAAAGGGGAGACGATGGGCTTGAATGTCTCCATCTTTTCGGGCGCACAGACTTTCAGCGAAAGCGCGTCGCATACCACGTCGAGTCGGCTGCCCAAGTGGAGCGGTTCGCCGTCTACATGCACCGGCCCCTCTCCGCTCCGCGAGATGGAAGCCGAGGATATCCTGAATGTGTCTATACGGGTGTTGCGGTCGAGATAGCCGGTCAGCAGGTCAACCCCTACCTTTACCGTAGAAAGCGGCGATCCGTCGTGGATCACTATGAGGTCGAGCATCCCGTCGGATAGTTTGGCATTCGGGGCGATATACGCATTGTTGCCATATTGCGAGGCATTGCAGATTGCAATCAGGAAAGCCCTTTCGGTGATGACTCTCCCTTCGATGGCTATCGCATAAGGTTCCGGCTGATATTTCAGAAACTCCAGGAGCACGTTCTTCACGTAGGATATTCGCCCACGCCGCTTGGTTTTCGCAAATTTCTCACTCACGGCGGCATCAAACCCGATGCCCGACGTGCAATAGAACGGATGGCCGTTGACAATGCCCCTGTCGCAAGTTATGGAGTGGCCGCTTCCGATGATCTTCAGCGCTTCCCCTACGTCCTGCGGGATGCCGAGGGAGCGGGCGAAGCCGTTGCCCGAGCCCAGCGGGATGATGCCGAGGGAAGTGGCGGTGTGCGAAAGCACCGAGGCGATCTCATTGACCGTCCCGTCGCCCCCGGCGGAAATGACTATGTCAGTCCCCTTCCCTACGGCCTCCGTGGCAAGCTCCACGGCATGCCCCGGACCTTCGGTGTAGGCCACGCCCACGCTGATGCCGCAGTCGGCGAGACGCTCCGCGACACATTCCCCGAGACCCTCTTTCGACCTCGTCCCTGACTTAGGGTTCACAACCAATAATGCAGTTTTTTTTGCCATCTTTACGACTTGATAGTTGAAAACGGTGTGTAAAGTTACAAAAAATTTGTGAGATACTCAGAAAAACCTTAAATTTGCAACATCAACCGACATCGGACGACGCGGATGGCGTGCCGACTCCCGGCTGGAAATCCCCATGCCGGGCTCGCCCTTCGATAGCTCCGATTTTTTAACATACCGACTACAAGTGAGAATACACCGAGTTAAGATACACCGCGAAGGCACAAACATACTGATCCTGCTCCCTCTCGTGCTGCTGGCGCTCAACGTGCCGGTGTGGCTGTTCCTGCCCCCTGTCGTTTTTCCGGCAATACTGACCGCCATTTCCGTGGTGGTCTATATATTTGTATTCAATTTCTTCAGATGCCCCAAGCGTAAATACAAGGGTGGGCGCACCGACATGGTGGTCAGCTCAGTCGACGGCACAGTCGTAGCGATAGAGAAGGTCTACGAGGAGGAATACCTTAAATCGGAGGCGATGATGGTGTCGGTCTTCATGTCGCCGCTCAACGTCCACGCCAACTGGTATCCGGTCGACGGGACGGTGGAATACGTCCGTCATCATCGCGGACGGTTTCTCTCGGCATATCTCCCCAAAGCCAGCACCGAAAACGAGCGAAGCACGATCGGAATCCTCGCGTGGGGACATCGGATCACGGTCAGGCAGATTGCGGGGGCCATGGCCCGAAGGATTGTCACGTATGCTCGCAAAGGCTCCAAAGCCAATATCGACGACCATCTCGGATTCATAAAATTCGGCTCCAGGGTAGACCTTTATCTCCCGCTCGACTCAGAAATTCTCGTCAAGATGAAACAAAAGGTGAAGGGAGGCGTTACTCCTTTGGCACGTCTTTCATCAAAATGAAGAAAATATGAATATAATAACGCGAAACATACCAAATTCCATCACGTGTGTCAACCTCCTCTCCGGAGTGATGGCCATTGCGGCTGCGGCCGGCGGCCAAGATCCTCTTTGGGGGCTTAAGGCCTATCAGTGGGCTTTCATCTTCATAGCGATAGGGGCCGTGGCGGACTTCCTCGACGGATTCGCGGCCCGAGCCCTTCATGCCTACTCCAGTCTGGGAAAGGAGCTGGATTCTCTGTGCGACCTCGTGACGTTCGGAGTCGCTCCGGCGATAATCATTCTCAATCTTTTCCTTCAGAGCGGCCAAGACAGCTGGGTCGCGTGGGCTTCATTGCTGATTCCCGTGGCGGGGGCCGTGCGTCTCGCGCGTTTTAACATCGACACCCGCCAGGCC
Organism: Muribaculaceae bacterium; assembly: GCA_009775375.1. Classification (GTDB taxonomy): domain Bacteria; phylum Bacteroidota; class Bacteroidia; order Bacteroidales; family Muribaculaceae; genus Lepagella. Next base: position 22,297 of record VSPO01000037.1, read on the forward strand.
ACGACCTTCATTGGTCTGCCGATTCCGGCAAATGCGATCTTCTGGATCGGCTACGCCGCCTTGTTTGCTCAGGATGGCGTGGAATGGCTCTCGGCATGGTATTGGTTCCTGCCGATTCTCCTCGTGGAGTGCTGGCTCATGAATTCATCAATCAAGATTTTCTCCCTTAAATTCAAAAATCTGAAATTCCGGGAGAATTTCGCGAGGTATCTTCTCATCGTCGGGGCGGCGGTATGCTGCTTCTGCTTCGGGGTCGGCGGCTTGCTCTGGCTCATAGTCTTCTATGTCTTGCTTGCCTTGGCCTTCAAGAGGCAATAAGCCCCGCGATGGTTTATTATACAGTTAGCTAAAATAAATAATCACAGATATAAATATGGCAGTAGCCTTAATCATACTTCTCATATTGTTCCTGTTCTGGCCCACGATAATGAAGTGGGTCCGGGCGTATATGGAGCGCAGGGCGGAAGACCTCCTGCGCCGTGCCACCGGTATGCCGCCGCGTCCCGGATCGAAAGAGGCCAAACGGCAGGCGCGTCAGCAATCGGGCCGTGCTTCCGGTAGTGAATCCGGAAGGGGCGGCTATTCTCGCCGACGTGCGCGGGGTAGAGACCGTGGCGCCTACGGCGAAGGCCCTATTATTCCCAAGGAATATGCCGAGGACGTGGAATTCGTAGAGACCAAAGATTATTCGTCGGACACAATCGAGACAGTCGCCGACAACGGCCAAAGGCGCGAGCGGTATCGTGAGAGCCAGGTGAGCGACGTGGAATGGGAGGAGATAAAGACCAAGTCCTCGAAAAAATGATTGCTCCATGTCAACGACCCTTTTCATAAGCGATCTCGACGGAACGTTGCTCAACGCTGATTCCAAAGTGTCGGATGCGTCTGTCTCGCTCATAAACGAGGCCGTGGCCAAGGGCGCGCTATTCAGTATAGCCACTGCTCGTACCCCCGCTACGGTCTCCACTCTCATGAGCCGGATTCAGACTCAGCTGCCATATATCGTAATGACCGGCACGGCCATTTGGGATGCCTCGTCCGGCCTATACCGTCATGCCGTCTTCATCGATCCCCGCGCCGCCTCCGGCATAATGCGGATTCTGCGCCGCCATCGTCTCCCGGCTTTCGTCTATTATCTTAAGGAGGAGACGATACAGGTCTATCATATGGGGCCTCTTTCCGGTCTTGAGCGCGATTTCATCAGGCAGCGCGACAACACGCCATATAAGATATTCCATATCCCGGAAGATGGGGAATCCGTGCTTCCCGATACGCTCGACAATATCCTGCTCTTCTATGCCATACAGCCTTCCGCCAGTGTCGAGGCCGTTTATCGGGAAATCTGTCTTATGGAGGGATGCAATCCGCTGTTCTATCACGACATCTTCGGTCCGGAGACGGGTATAATGGATATATTCTCCACCCGCGCTTCAAAGGCTTTGGCCATGGAATGGCTGAAGCGGTCGTGCGGGGCCGACCGTGTGGTGGCTTTTGGCGATAACATCAACGATCTCCCCATGCTCCGGGCGGCCGACGTGGCCGTGGCCGTGGGCAACGCCTTGCCGGAGGTGAAGGCTGCTGCCGATATTGTGATAGGGCCCAATACGGAAGATTCCGTAGCCCGCTTTGTCTACGACCATATCGACGGAGATATCTCCCTTTGATAAAATTCATTCCAAATGGGAATCTACGAACGCCAGCGCATTGGAAAATTCGTTTTCCTGACCATATCGGCCGTGGCTGTCATCCTCTTTTTGCTCGTGAGCAACAGTCTTGTGAAGGAGCTTGCCCAGCAGGAGAGGGAGAGGATGGACATATGGGCGAGTGCCACCCAGAGGCTTGCAAAGGCCAACGTGGATTCCGATTTCGAGTTCCTGTTGGCCATCATCAGCCAGAATAATTCGATACCGGTATTGGTGGCCGATTCAGCTTATAATATTCTTGATTTCAGGAATTTCGATCTCCCCGACAAGACGGGAGGCGAGTTGCAGCAGTTTGCCGACCTTTCTGAAGAGAACCGCGACTATCTTTCCTCCCGGCTGAGGGAGGCCGGAGGAGGCCGTCCGCTGGCGGAACTTGCCGCTTCCGACCCTCATTTTATAAAAGTGGAGATATATCTTAATGATTACCAATATATTTATTATGAAGACTCAATCCTCTTGCGTCGACTGAGCCTTTATCCCTATATTCAGCTCGGGGTGATGGTGGTCATTGCCCTGATAATCTATGCCGCCGTGGTCTATACGAAGAAGGCGGAGCAGAACAGGGTGTGGGCAGGGCTGTCGAAGGAGACGGCCCATCAGCTCGGCACTCCCATCTCCTCGCTGATGGCATGGAACGAATACCTCCAGGCCACGGGCATCGACAAGACCGTCACGGAAGAGATTGACAAAGACGTGAAGCGTCTGTCGGTCATTGCCGACCGTTTCTCCAAAATAGGGTCGATGCCGGAGCTGACTCTCGAATATCTCAACGAGATGGTGGGTCGGTCGCTTCAATACATGAGGAGCCGGATTTCGGGGAAGGTGGCTGTCAGATACAATCTCTCCGACGACGACCACGGAGTCTTTCTCTCCACGTCCCTGTTTGAGTGGGTGATGGAAAATCTTACGAAGAATGCTGTGGACGCCATGGGAGGGGAGGGCACCATCACCATCTCGACCGGAGTGGAGAAAGACAAGGTCTGGATAGAGGTGGCCGACACGGGGAAGGGGATAGCCCGCAAGAACTTCAAGAATGTCTTCTCCCCCGGCTTCACTACCAAGAAACGCGGCTGGGGTTTGGGACTGACTCTCGTCAAGCGCATCATCGAAGACTACCACGGAGGCCGCATCTACGTCAAAGACTCCGAACTCGGCAAAGGCACCACCTTCCGCATCGAGCTCCCCTCCGCCTGACCGTCCCGCCAACCCCAACTTTATCTGCCATTATCTTTCACCCCTATCGAGATTTTTCCACCATTTTAATTCGCTCGTCCAAAATATTTTCCTAACTTTGCAATGTTCGCCAAATAAAAACAAAAATAAATTGCCTTAAGTCGATAAATATATCGGTCGATTAGCAATTGAAGTCAGAAGATAAGTAAGTGTTCAGATCATTCCTATATATGGATTGCCAATATGAGGGTCGGGATTTCGATTTGGGATGATGGCGTGATGGGGTTCCATCATAACTGAATCACGAATCGAAATCCAGCGCTCAGATTGGATAAGACATGTATAGGAATGATCTGAACACTTACTTATTGGTTTAAAGTATATGTACGTCAACCATATAAAATCTATTGTCATGGCAGTGCTGACTATCCTGTTAGGAGGTTTTGCAGTTGAATGTGGTCGGGATACCGACCACAAGCTTGACTCTATTGCCCAAATAATAGAGACCAATCCCGATCGAGCCCTTGCGAAACTTAAGGATATTGACAGTGAAGACTTAACGGAAGCCGAAGGATATTACCTTGCTCTTTTGACTGTAAAGGCACAAGACAAAGCTTTTATACGGCATATGTCAGACAGCCTTATTTTAAAGGCCATAGACTATTACAAATCAAATGATACCTTTCTTCTTCCCGAAGCCCTATATTACGGAGGAAGGGTATATTCTGATTTAGGTGATTATCCGGCCGCCTTGAAGTATTTTCATGAGTCTCTTGAGCGGATACCTCATTCTGACAGTAATATGAAGTTGAGGGCAACCATTTCAAGTCAGACCGGCTGGCTGCTCGACAAGCTAAGAATGCACAGTCAGGCCGTAGAACAATACAAAGAGGCTCTACGTCTGGATTCCATATTAAATGACACGACGGGATGGACGATCGACATTGAAATGATAGCCAAAGCTTATATGAGTCAAGAAAAATATGACTCTGCAGAACTGATGCTTCGTAAGATTCAAAGAATAGGCAATCGACTGTCGCAATCTGAACACGCGCAGATCAGGATGATGTACGCAGGAATAAAATTAAATCAAGGTAAGGCCGATTCCGCTCTATTTTATATAAGAGGAATTCTCGGAGACATTCACAAACTATCGCGTTCGGAAGCTCTTGCCTATGCCGGCGAAATATATCTAAGGAATGGAATATTAGACACTGCCTACAACTGTGCCAGAACGTTGGCATTTGATTCTACGTCCGACAACCGAAAGACGGGGTTCCGTCTGCTCCTTTCTCTGGAATTGCTTCCTTTTAGTCCGAAAGATTCTATCCCTATGTATTATTCTATGTATAGCCGGGTCATGAATGAATTCCTTGATCGCCATGATTGCGACCAGACTTTGCTCCAAAATTCAGAATTCAACTACAGGCTTCACGAAAAAGCCCGCTTGGAAGCTGAGAGGAAAAGCCTCGAAATGAGCAACAAACTAAAAGTGGCAGCTATTGTTATCCTGATATTGACGTTGATTATAGTCATTGCTAAATCTCGTTGTAAGTCAAGGGCCTTGGCTTTATATGGTGAGCTCTACAGACTTATAAAACCTTTGGATAAGTCCGCTGGGGAGGAACAAAGAATTACCACACACAACCGACAGGAATATTTACGCAATGAGATTATCGAAAATCTGATGGATATACAACGTAAAAGCGATGTGGCTTCATCCGTGCCATGTCAGATTCTTGAATCCGATGCCTATGCCAGTGTGATGGAGTATCTGGAAGCTGAGAAAAAGATTCTTGATTCCAGCCATCTGTGGAAAGACCTTGAACGTATTGTTTACGTTGCATACCCATTGTTGAAGAATCGGCTTATGCTCCTTGCATCTCCATCTTTGAAGCGGCAAGACTTGCAGATTATCCTGCTAATTAAGTGCGGAATTACACCCACACAGCTTACGATACTTCTTGGAAAGGCAAAAGGAACGATTTCTTCCCGCAGAACTGCCATCTCTGAAAGACTTTTCAACCAAAAACTGAGCAACAAAGTTACAGATGAACTAATTCGCTTGCTATAAGAGATTTATACGATGTGTCTAAATGCGTGGAATTTGTGCGAGATGACTTCCGCACAAATTCCGCACAAATTCCGCACAAAAATTCTTTCAATTCCTTGCCAAACTTCCTATTTTCGCAGCGCCATTGCATCACCAATGGATTTAACTTTGTTTAACATTAAAAATCTAACCTGTAACTACTCACCTATACAAGACTGATGAATTCTGAGACTAGAGGGAGCTTATGTTTTCACCGTAGTCCGAGTGAT